>CAZEXA010000001.1:0-49790 GCA_964516565.1 uncultured Eubacteriales bacterium
CCGGAAAATATTTTTTACTTTGATATTTATCCTCTGATCTTCTGCAGAATATTTACGACCTCATCCGTGTTGAGAACCTTGCCATAAGAAACTACTTTCCCGTCAACCACAAGAGCGGGAGTAGTCATCACACCATAAGCGGCGATTTGAACGAAATCAGTCACATGATCGATTGTTGTATCCATGCCCAATTGTGTAAGCGCAGCTTTTGTTGCAGCTTCAAGTTGATTACATTTCATACAACCGCTTCCAAGCACTTTAACGCTTGCGCCCTCGGTCTTTGCTTTTTCTGCCTTTGCCATACTTTCCATATTGCAATTACCGCCGCAACAGCATGGAGTTGTGTTTTCCTCTTTGTTTTTCTTACCAAATAGTGCCATGATAAATATCTCCTTATAAATTATTAGATTCCAAGATAGAAAAGATAAAAACCAATGAGTAAAATCAGTATACCCATTATGATTTTTAATACAGTGCTTGCTTTACCGTATTTTCCGCTGGAAGACAGCTTCTGCACGAAGCCTATTGATGTACCGGCGATAATGGCAAGTATTCCGTGTCCGATAGAATAAAATAATAAGAGTAGTATACCCCTAATAATACTACCTTTTCCGGCAACAATGGCAAGCAGTGCAATAAGTACAGGCGTTGAGCAGGGCGAAGAAAAGATGCCGCCGAGTATACCGGCGATGAACGCGCCGACGACCCCCTTTTTTGTGTTTTTTGATATGAGATAGCTTGATGGGATAATCTCAAATATGCCCCAGATTTGCAACGCCATCAAAATCATGAGAACTCCCAGAATGATGTACCACCACGAAGCCGAGGTGCCCATCAGTTTTCCGGCAAGTGAAGCGATGACGCCCAATACTGTGAACGTAACGGTAGCCCCCGCAACAAAAGTCACGGATAACCAAAGCGCACGTTTTGTATCCCGTCGGCCTACACCGCCAACATAGCCTATCACCAAAGGTATACTGGAAAGCGAACAGGGCGTGAAAGAGGTAAGTATACCGGCAAAAAGCGCAAGCAACGGTGCGAGCCAGCCGCTCTTTGTTATAAGCTCAGATAAACTCTCCAGTATTTCTGTCACTCGGTCACCTCCATATCGGCGAGAATCGTCCGCATCGCATTTTCGGTCAGCCCGCCCTGATGTACCGTGAAAGTGCGTTCTCCTGTATCCTTGGAACTGTACATATCGAAGCTTATTCCAATATCATCGCTTGGTACATATGGCGTGCCGTCAGCGTTGATAAATACCTGTGTGGGGATAACCTGAATCGGAAAACCGTCCGCCGCTTCCGAATGCTTCCGGATATTAACAAACTTAATAATGGCCTTGCCCCGCATTTCGGAATTCATGGTTTTAAGAGCGGGAGCCATGGCTTTGCATGGGATACAGGAATCGGAGCCAAAGTCGATGATGGTCGGCAGGTTATATTCCTTTAGTGCATCGAGATCAAGTGATGTTGCTTCGAGTTCGAAGTCTGCAATATTTTCAGTTTGTTCGTCAATGGGAGTTGGTGTCGGATGCGTTTTTACCACCCAAATTATTGTAAGTGAAACCGCAATTAATACAGGCACCAATATTCTAACGAACAGCTTTTTCTTATCTGTTTTTTTATTCATCACAACAATTACCTCCGCATAAACATCCGGATTTGCTTTTCTTTCCCTCGAAGAATTTTCTTAGGTTTTCGGGCAGTTCATAACCTTCGCAGGAATAACCGGCTTCAACATTTCCAAATACGGCTTCAAGGATGGCTTCGGCGAGCATTTCTTTTGGAGGCACTTCATAAGTTTCCCCATTATACTCAAAAACGCGGCAGTCCACATCGGTTCCGCTAATATCACTGCAACAGCCGCAGCTGTTTTCGGAAACGGATTGACAGATGTCCTGACCGTTTATACGGATTGTTGGGGAGGAAAGGAACTTATATTGTGTTGCAATTTCCGCAGTCTTCATTTCAATTTTAGTATATTCTACTTCAAGGCCCGCGATTTTTAGTGCCGGGGTAAGCGTCAGCATAACTTCGTCAAGCACGTTGTCCGTCCCGATACAGCGGTCACAGGTTTGAAGATCGAGATAAAGATACTCAACAACGATTTTCTTTTCAGAATCTGCTCCACATCCGCAAGTGCAACAAGCTTCTTCAGCTGTTTGCTCTCCATTCGG
Source organism: uncultured Eubacteriales bacterium (assembly GCA_964516565.1). Taxonomy (GTDB): domain Bacteria; phylum Bacillota; class Clostridia; order Oscillospirales; family Acutalibacteraceae; genus DTU089. Next base: position 2,177 of record CAZEXA010000001.1, read on the forward strand.
TGGCCTCCAACCAGTATCATCACCCACATAGGTGATTGCTCCAACAGGGCACCGATTTCCACAGCCGTGGCAATGGTCAATACAGGATTCCGGTTTTTTTACAATAGGCGAAGGAGCTTTCGCTGTGTCATATACACTATGGGGACACTTTGCGACACAGGTGCCGCATTCTACACAGGTTAAGTAATCGATAACGGGATACCATGTTTTAGCCATAACAGTTCCTTCTATATGATAAATGATTGAATTGCGTTAAAAAAGTAGCCCACGATGATGATGCCAATAGTACATATGGCAATGAACAGCGCCAGTAGCTTTGGTTTTACAGCTTTTCGCAGCATAATCATTGACGGCAAAGAAAGTGTTGTGACCGCCATCATGAAAGACAGGATAGTGCCAAGCTGAGCGCCTTTGGAAAGCAATGCTTCCGCAATTGGAATCGTACCAAAAATATCGGCATACGTTGGCACACCGATGAGTGTCGCCAATATGACGCCGAGGGGATTGCTTTTTCCCAGCAGGGATACCACCCACGCCTCCGGTATCCAATTATGAATGATCGCGCCGATTCCAACACCGATTAAGATATACGGGAAAACCTTTTTGAATGTTGACAGCGTTTGCTCCTTTGAGTAAATTAAGCGATCTTTTCTCGTCAAATCCGGTGATTCAATATCTACGCTTCCGGTCGTAAAGATAAAGCTTTCCACATGCTTCTCCATGTGTAGTTTTTCAATAATTGTACCGCCGAAGATGGCAACAATCAGACCCACAATCACATATATGACAGCGACTTTCGCTCCGAAAATGCTCATTAAAAGAACTAAAGACCCAAGATCAACCATTGGAGAAGATATTAAAAATGAAAAGGTCACCCCTAAAGGCAGTCCGGCGGAAGTAAAACCAATAAACAGCGGGATGGATGAGCAGGAGCAAAACGGCGTTACCGTGCCCAGCAGGGCAGCTACCGAGTTTGCCCCGATTCCGTGAAACCTTCCCAAGATTTTCTTGCTGCGTTCCGGGGGGAAGTGGCTCTGAATGTAACTGATAATAAAAATTAACAAGCATAATAACACGATGATTTTTATGACATCATAAATGAAAAAATGAATGCTGCCGATCCATCGGTTGGAAAGGTCGAGGCCGATAGCGGATAGCGCGCTCCCGATCAAATCATTTAGCCATTTCATCCCGAGAATTTGGTTCTGAAAAAAATCCCAGATTAACTTTAGTATTTGCATATACATAAGCCTTACTTTCAAAAAAATAATAATATCAAAAATTATTGATGTGTTCTGCTGTTTTTAAGCCATCGTCAGATGGCTTATTTCTTACAACAATCTTTTTCTACTGTAAATGTGTTCGGTGTCGTCAATTTCTTCAGCAGGGTACCGGCATAAGCACTGCCTTGTTCACTGATTGTATAGTGTGTCCATTTGCCTTCCTGCCTACTCTCCACAATACCCGACTCAACCAGTATTTTCATATGGTAAGAAAGTCCCGACTGCCCCAAGTCTAATTGTTCAAGTAAAACGCAGGCGCACTTTTCTCCGCCGCGAAGTAGTTCAAGTATTCGTAAACGCTTTTCATCACAAAGCGCCTTAAATATTTTTGCGTTTTCCTCATATATAGTTTCCAAGTTATTACCTCATATCAAAAATAATTGATGTATTACAGTATATGCATTTAATCTCTACTTGTCAATACCAAGAGAATAAAATTACGCAATTTTTATTATTTTCCTTTTTCACGGTTAAACTAAGCAAAAAGTTTACTAAGCAAAAAACCGAAAGGAACATCGGTGTGGAGTCCCAAAATAAACGGTTGACGATCAAGCTCGAGGACGAGCTTTCTAAAATACGGAAGGCGTACAAGACCGAGGTTCAGCGGTGCGGCTCCGATTTTTCACTCTGGCTGTGCGACAATTATTATCTTTTGGAGAGGTACTGCCGTCTATCGGTCAGGAGCATCCGCTTCACCGAGCAGCTGCCCGCCGGGGAGGAAGGGCTGCCGCGCTGCTATGTCGTGTCGCTGCACATTGTGCGGGACGGAGTGCTGCCGGACCCCCGTATGCTGGAACAGCAAATATCCGAGGCGGGGCTGTACGCCGCGGAACTGTTTGCCTTAAAGGCGATGCTGCGCGCAGCGCTGATTACCTGTTGTAAGCGCGCCTGTGAGAGTTCCGACGCCGGATTGCTCAGCAGTGCGATCAAATCGTTTACGAGGCTTGAGGACGTTGATTTTTCAGAAATTGTCGAGCGCTGCAGCGTCGTCGAGCGCACGCTGTCCTCCGAGCAATGCGGTGTGTATCCCGAAATGAGCGAAAAGACGCGCCGCCTGTACCGGGAGGCGGTGTGCAATCGTGCTAAAAAGCAGGGAATTACCGAGGATGAGTTGGCGAAGCAAATTGTTGCCGAAGCCGATGAAAAAGGCTGTCACGTCGGAGAACTGTTGAAACTTCAGACCGACTACAGCAAACGCGGTGCGGTGTTCCTTGTCTTGGAAGCGCTGCTGCCGCTGATTGGCTCCATTGTTGCCGGTGTTGTCCTAAAAAACGCGTTTTTGCTGTTGCTTCTGTATCTCCCGCTATGGGAAATTATCAAATGTCTGACAGACTATTTTTCCCGGCTGAAGGTGCCGGTTTCGTATCTTCCGCGCATGGAGGAAAAACCGTCTGTATCTCCCGATTGTAAAACACTGATCGTCGTTTCCATGCTGTTGCCCGCTGCCCACAAAGCCGGGCAGTTGCGTAAGCACCTCGAGCAGCTGAAAAAGACAAACGGCGTTCAGAACGTGAAGATTGTCGCGCTGGCGGATTTGCGGGGCGCGGATATGCCTACGCGCCCTGAGGACGATGCGGATATTGCGGCTTCCTTACGCATTATCGAGGCGCTTAATAAAAAATACGGCGGGGGCTTTTTGCTCGCCGTACGGCGGCGCACCTACTCAAAGACGCAGCGAGAATATACCGGTCGCGAACGCAAACGCGGTGCGATTGCTGAGCTTGTGCGGGCGGTCAAAGGGACCGACACGGAATTTCTAAGTCTTAAGGGTGATGACGCCGATTTACGCTCGTATCGGTATATTTGCGCACTCGACTATGACACAAGACTGCCGATGGATGCCGTTTCCCAGTTGACAGCCATCGCCGCACATCCCCTGAACAGGGCGAAAATCAATCCCGAAACCAAACGCGTAGAGAGCGGCTACGGCATTTTTGCGCCGTATATCGGCACCTCTCTTTTTACGGTTGCTCCAACGCTCTTTTCGAAGACTGTCGGCGGTGTCTGCGGCATCAGCGTTTACGATTTCTCCGCGGCAGAGCGTTATCAGGATTTGTTTTCACGTGGTACGTTCTGCGGGAAGGGGCTTATCGACATCAACGCCGCTTATACGATACTTGAGGGCGCACTCAAATCCCAGACTGTTTTAAGCCACGATATTTTAGAGGGAGAGCTGCTGCGCACGGCGTTTGTTTCCGATGTCGAGTTTACCGACGCGGCTGTCGGCAACCCCAAGGCGTATTTTGACCGTCAGAACCGCTGGATACGCGGTGATTGGCAAAACATTATTTATCTGAAAAAAGGCGTCAAAGCCGATGAAAAGGGGAGAACCGTGACCCTCGGCAGACTGTCGCGCTTCAAGCTGTTTGACAATCTGAGGCGCAGTCTGACGCCTGTATGCTGTGCGCTGCTGCTGTTATGCGCCCCGTTTTTTGAAGGAATGGCGGCGTGGCTGATGATTGTCATCAGCATTTCAGCGGTCATCGGGGGAGAAGTATTGAGCGCGCTGCGCGCTTTCAGCTCAGGCGGCGCGCCGATGCTGTCGCGCCGGTTCTATTCCGACACATTCCCCGTCGCTAAAGCCAACTTTGCGCGCGCATTTTTATGGCTGATGCTGCTGATGCAAAATGCGTATACCTGCCTTAAGGCCATCGTGTCCGCGCTGTGGCGTCTGCTCGTCACGAAAAGGAATCTCTTGCTCTGGACGGTGTCGTCCGACAGTGAGCGTTCATCAAAAAAGGCTTCGTATGTCCGCTCGTTCGTGCCGTCAATAGTCGCGGGGCTGTTTCTGATCTTTTTTGGCGGATGGGCGCTGAAAATCCTCGGCGCTCTGTACTTTTTGTCACCGTTGTTCTCAAGGCACCTGGGGCGTGAAAAAACCTTTGAAAAAGAAAAGCTCGGCGAGTATTCGAGAGAGAAGCTGTTTTCCTACGCGGCAGCGATGTGGAAATATTTTGACACGCTCTGCTCATCTGACGACAATTATCTGCCTCCCGACAATCTGCAGGAGGCACCCGTTTTCCGGACGGCGCACCGGACGTCCCCGACGAACATCGGACTGATGCTCGTTTCATGTCTCGCCGCGCACGACCTCGGCTTTATCGACGCCCAGGGGCTCTGTAAAAAAGTGGACAATACGCTTTCAACCGTCGAAAAGCTCGAAAAATACAAGGGAAACCTACTCAACTGGTACAACACGGAAACAGCAAAACCACTGTACCCACGCTATGCTTCAACCGTTGACAGCGGGAATTTTTTGTGCTGTCTCGTCGCCCTGCGGCAGGGGCTGCTCGAATACGTCGCTCAGTGCCCGGAACTGAAGGAACTGATCGCGCGCGTCACCCGTCTGATTGCCGACACCGATATCACCGCCTTTTACAACGAGCGCCGAAAGCTGTTTTCCATCGGCTTAAACGTCGAGGACGGCAAGATGAGCGAGAGCTACTACGACCTGTTTATGAGCGAGGCGCGCATGACCGGCTACTTTGCCGTCAGCGCTCGTCTGGTGTCGAAAAAGCACTGGGGAAGCCTGTCGCGTATGCTTTCCAAGGACGGGAACTATACGGGGCCGCTGTCGTGGACGGGAACGATGTTTGAATATTACATGCCCAATATTTTTCTGCCGTCATACCGCGGCACCTTGAGCTATGAGGCGCTGCGCTTCTGTTCGCGCTGCCAGCGGCGTCTTGTGCGCAGAAAGGATATTCCTTTCGGTATGTCGGAGAGTTGTTTTTACGCGTTTGACAACAAGCTTGATTATCAGTACAAGGCGCACGGCGTCCAGAAGCTCGCACTTAAAAAGGGTATGAACGCCGATACGGTCGTTTCGCCGTATTCGACGTTTCTGCTTTTGCCGTTTCAGCCGGAAACGGCCATGCGCAACTTGAGAAAGCTTGAAAAGTACGACCTTGTCGGCAAATACGGCTTTTATGAGGCAATTGATTTTACCCCCGAACGCACCGACGGACAGGACGGGGGCGTTGTCAAATGCTACATGGCGCACCATGTCGGCATGAGCTTACTCAGCGTGCTCAACGCACTCAAGGACAATATTCTTCAAAAACGATTCATGCTCGACGAAGAAATGTCGGCAGGCGAGTTTTTGCTGCACGAGAAGATTGAACCGGGCGCGTCGGTCTTTAAGGATATCTATAAAAAAGATATTCCGCAGCGTAGCCTGCGCGTGAACAACGGCGTCTTTACCTCGGACACCGTTTCGCCGCTGATGCCTGTTGTCCGCTGTTATACCGGTCCGCAGTGGGCGATGTTTGTCTCTGACTGCGGTTCGGGACATTCCCTGTACAACGGGCTGTGTGTGAACAAAAAAAGCGAAGACCTGCTGCGCCGTCCCGACGGCGTGTTCGCGCATTTTCAATACGGTACGAACAGCGTTCCGTTTACACGCTGCGCCGATCCCTATTCTAAGGCGGGGTTTGCCGCGGAATTTTCGGGCAACGGCGTAAAGCTTTTCTCGAAGCTGGGATTTATCGACTGCTTGGAAACGGCGGGCGTCCTGACAAGAGCGGCGGGGGAACAACGCGTATTTTCTGTCCGCAACAATTCAAAGACCGAAACACAAGGAGTTCTGCGGATATATTTTGAGCCGTCACTCGCACGTGATGCCGACGAAAAGGCACATCCCGCATTTTCCAAGATATTTTTAGAGGGATTTTACGACAGGGAAAACGCGCTGGCGCTGTTTTGCCGCAAGAGCCGCTCAAGCGGCGATACCGTATGGCTTGCCGCCGGATTTTACGAGCCGCACGAATGTGATGTTATTTTTGACCGCGAGTATGTACTGCGCCGTCCCGACGGGGTGTTTTCTCTGTCTGAGCGCGGCAGGTACGGCTCGTTTGCGCCCGCCGAAGGCGTCGATAAGTGCTGTTGCTTCGAGCTGCCCGTGACGCTGTCGCCGCGTCAGCAGTTCACCGCATCGCTGTTCATTTTAGGCGCGTCAAGTTTAAGCGAGGCGACTGAAGCCGCCTTGAAGCTCAGAAAAACGGGCGCGGCGCGTATCGAGAATCTGGCACCGTGCGCCTTTTCACAGACAAGTCTTGAAGGCATCGTCGCGGGCAGCGTACTGCCGTACCTCCTGTATGGGAAGGAGGACTCGCGCGAGCACATCGAAGCGGTTGTAAAGGGCGGATATGCGGTGAGTGACCTGTGGCGCGCCGGTATTTCCGGGGACAATCCGATTATTTATGCCGCCGTCGAGCGTGAAGACGATTTATCGCGTCTCAAGCCGTATCTGCTGCTCTGTGACAAGCTGAGGAAGGCTTCTGTAAAAATCGATGTCGCCGTTGTATACTCTGAAGGCGGCGAATACGGCTCACCGATGCTTGAAAAGCTGTTCTTGCTTCTGAGAGACTGTCATATCCCTCCCGACGACCGGGCGGGTGGATTGATCCATCTGCTGGATCTGAAGTCGTTTCCGGAGAGGACCGACGCGCTTCTCAAGGCGTCGGCGTGCTGTATCGCGTCTCTATCGGGAGAGCGGCTGCGCCTGCCTCCGCGCGTGTTCAGGCCGTCGCGGATTTATCCGGTACAGTCAGTATCGCAAAATGACAACGATTTTGAGGGAGACGCCTACCGGATTTATCAGAACCCGCAGCTGCCGTGGTGTCACGCGCTGTCGAACATGTCGTTCGGAACGCTTGTCTCTGATATGTCGCTGGGCTATACATTTGCTGTCAACGCCGCGGAAAACAAGCTGACGCCGTGGTTCAACGATACGCGCACCGACAACCGCGGGGAACTGCTGCTTCTCAAATATAACGGGAAAATATACGATTTGGCGCTGGGCGCGGACGCGACGTTCACAGACGAAGCCGCCGTGTATACCGGCAGCATCGAGGAGCTGACTTACAGCCTGACCGTCAGTGTGCCGCCCCGCGGCATGAAAAAGGAAATGACGGTGAGCATAAAGAACGCTTCTCTGTCGGATAAGGTGCTGAATCTGCTCTATTACTGCGAGCCGGTGACCGCATCCTACTCCGACAACCTGCGTCCGTCTGTCAGCGGGAACTGCCTGCTCTTATCCGGCAGCTTCGCGCGCCGTTTTTCGGGCTATACCGCTCTGTCGGCGGCAGAGGGAACAGAAGTGTATTCGACCAACCGCGCCGACATTCTGTCAGGTGCGTGGAAAAGTTCGCTGTCACTCTCCGACGGCGTGTGCGCTGCCGTTGGCAGAACGGTGTCCCTCGCTCCAAACGGCGAGGGGAGCGTTCGGTTTGTTCTCGCGTTCGGGAGAACGCCGGACAGCGCCGTAAAAATGAGCAGTATTGACGCCGGGGCATGGCGCGTGAGCGGAAAAATGCGTATTGAAACACCCGATAAAAATTTGAATCTCTTTTTTAACTCCCTGCTCAAGCATCAGATCGTCGCCTCCCGCGTCTATTCGAGAACGGGCTTTTACCAGTGCGGCGGCGCTTACGGCTTCCGTGACCAGCTGCAGGATGTCTGCGCGCTGATAATGACGGAACCGGAGCTTTGTAAAAGACAAATACTGCGGTGCTGCGCGGTGCAGTTCCCGGCGGGGGACGTGCTCCATTGGTGGCATCCGTGCGGCGCCGAGGGCTTTCGCGGAGTGCGAACGACCTGTTCGGACGACTATCTCTGGCTGCCCTACGCCGTCGCCGAGTATGTGACGAAGACCGGCGACGAGGCGCTGCTTAGAATCCGGGTGCCGTTTATCGACGGAAATGAGCTTGCTTCGGGGGAAAGCGACCGATACGCGCTGTATTCGTTTGGACACGACGAAGACACGGTTTACGGGCATTGCAAACGGACGCTTTCGCGCTGCTTTGTCACGCGCGCCGACGCGCAATTTTCCGGAGAGCATGGGCTGCTCCTGATGCGCGGCGGCGACTGGAACGACGGTTTTAACCGAATCGGTACGGACAAAAAGGGGGAAAGCGTGTGGCTGTCGCAGTTTGCCGTCATGGTGATGAAAATGTTTTCCGCTGTCGCCGGAAAACACGGCGACAGACAATTTGCCGAAAACCTGCTCGACAACGCGGCGATACTGACGCAAGCGATTGAAGAGACCTCTTACAACGGCAAATGGTATATCCGTGCCTTTCTGAAGGACGGAAAAACGCTTGGGGACGAGGGCAGGGGCGTCTGTGAGATAGACAGTCTGTGCCAGTCCTTCGCGGTGCTGGCAGGTCTTCCCGACCGTGAACGGCGGCGCAGCGCGTTGTTTTCGGCGCTGACACGGCTCGTTGACTACGAGCACGGGGTCGTGCGGTTGTTTACTCCCGCGTTCGCACGTTTCGACGCCGATATCGGCTACACCTCCGCCTATCCGCGCGGCGTGCGCGAAAACGGGGGACAATATACCCACGCCGCAGTTTGGCTGGCTATGGCGCTGTTCTGTGAGGGACTTAACGACGAGGGCTATTCCCTGTTAAAAATACTGAACCCCTATGAAAAATACAAAAGCGGCGCAGGCGGTATTTATAAGACTGAGCCGTACGCGCTTTGCGGGGATGTCTACGAGGACACCGCGCCCGGACGCGGCGGCTGGAGCCTTTATACGGGGTCGGCGGCGTGGTATTTCAGGGTTGTATACGAAATGCTGTTCGGTATTCGGCAGCACGACGGGTATCTGTATATATCGCCGCGGTTTCCGCGCGCTTGGGACGAATGCGCCATAGAGCTGACACGCGGTGACGCCGTCTGTCATATTCTCTATCGGCGCGCTGAAGAAAACGCGCTCCTTGTTGACGGCGAGAGCGCCGACGCGGTACCGCTTGATGGAAAAAATCACGATGTTTTGGTAAAATTTAAAAATTAATATAGAAATGAGCGTTTTCATGTGGTATGATACTCAAGTTACTATACAAAAGGAAGGCAATTCTATGAATTTTACCTTTTCACGCACCGACATCGCCAAGGGCGTCGATGTCTGCGCCGTCAGAGTCGCGGGCTTTAAAACGGCGAGCGTTTCTTTTACGTTTGCCGTAAACCTCAGCGAGCTTAACGGCGTCAACGCCCTTGCCTCAAAGCTTTTACAGCGCTCGTCGGAGGATTACGCCGATTTTCTGCAGATTTCCCGTCGGCTTGCCGAGCTGTACGGCGCTTCGCTGTCGTCGTCGGTTACACGAATCGGCGAGCAGCAGGTTATCCGTATCGCCGTATCGTTTATCGGTGACCGCTTCGCGCTGTCCCAGGAGAGTATTGCGGCAGCGTGCTCGGATCTTTTGCTCAATTTGATTTTCAAGCCCAACATAAAGAATGGCGCTTTTCCCACCGATGAAACCGAGAGCGAAAAGAGGCTGCTCTGTGAGCAGATTGACGGGGAAAAGAACGATAAGGCCGTTTATGCGCGCGGTCGTCTTGAACAGGTGATGTGTGCCGGAGAGCCTTACGCTCTCAATAAATACGGTGATAAGGAAAGAATAAAGACCATTACGCCCGAAAAAGCCGCAGAAGGCTACCGTGCCTTCCTGAAAACGGCGTTGATTCGGATTAATTTTGTCGGCGACATGGACTTTGACCGCGTTCTCGATACGCTGAAAGCGCGTATTTCTGAGGTTGAGCGCGCCCCCGCGCCGACCTCTACAACATTCATCCGCGCGGCGGGTACCCCGCGTTATGCGAGCGAGGACGACACGGTCAATCAGGGAAAGCTCGTTCTGGGCTTTCGCGCCGGGATGGACGATGCCGACGACCGGTACTATGCGCGGCGCGTCTTTGCCGATCTGTTCGGCGGCAGCCCGCACTCAAAACTGTTTAAGAACGTCCGCGAGAAAATGAGCCTGTGCTACTACTGTTCGGCGCAGCTGATTGCCAAAAAGGGCATTATGCTTGTACAGAGCGGCATTGAAACGGATAATGAGGAAAAGGCTAAAACGGCTATTCTCGCGCAGCTGCAGGATATGCAAAACGGGAATTTTTCCGATGAGGACTTAAAGGCGTCCATCGATTATCTGACGGATGCCTTCGCCGGCATCAGCGACACCCCGGAAGGGCTGGACAGCTGGTTTTCCGAGCAGATCACCGCCTCGGACATAAAAATGCCCGAGGAGTATATTGAAAACTTTAAAAAGGTCACGCGGCAGAATATTATCGACGCTGCCAACGGCGTCACGCTCGATACGGTCTTTATGCTGAGAGGCGTGCCGGACGGGGAGGGACAGAAAAATGCGTAACATCGTATCCAATGAGCTGCTCGGCGAGAGCTATACCTATATCAAACATTCGTCGGGATTATCTATCTATGTATACGCGAATCCGGGATTTGCATCCTCTTATGCAGTTTTCGGCACAAAATACGGCTCGATCGACACCTGCTTCAAAAGAAGCGACCGCGACGCCCTCATGCGTATCCCCGAGGGAACGGCGCACTTTCTCGAGCATAAGCTGTTTGAGAGCGAGGAGCTTGACGCTTTTGAGCAATTTGCTAAAACCGGTGCGAGCGCCAATGCTTTTACGAGTTTTGACCGGACGTGTTATCTTTTCTCCTGTACCGGCAATTTCAAGAAAAACCTTGAAATTCTTCTCGGTTTTGTGCGTTCACCGTATTTTACGCCGGAAACCGTACTCAAGGAACAGGGGATTATCGGTCAGGAAATCGATATGTACAAGGATAACCCCGGTTGGGAGAGCACCTTCAATCTGCTGCGTGCACTCTATAAAAATCATCCGGTCAATATCGACATTGCCGGAACGAAAGAGTCAATAGCGCAGATTACTGCGGATACCCTTAAGGGCTGTTACGATACTTTTTACAATCTCAACAATATGGTGCTCGCCGTCGCCGGAAACGTCGACGCCGACGAAGTGGAAGCCATTGCCGACAGGCTTTTGAAAACCTCCGAAGACGTCAGTGTTGATCGTGTTTTCGAAGAGGAGCCGGATGCGGTCGTCATGTCGTATATCGAGGAAAAACTGTCGGTCTCCATTCCCGTATTCGCTCTCGGCTTTAAGGAGCGGATGGCTTCGCCTGAACGGTCGGTCAAGGAAGAAGTCATTAAGGAGCTGCTGCTTGACGTTATCGCCGGGCAGACCGCCCCGCTCTACAAGGAGCTGCTCGACGCGGGGCTGATCAACGCGGAGTTCGGCACCGAATACTTCCATGGTACCAATTACGCGCTCACCCTATTTTCAGGCGAATCGACCGACCCGAAAAGAGTATCCGAAATGATTGCCGCCGAAGCCGCGAAGCTCAAAAAACAGGGAGTATCCTCAGAGGATTTTGAGCGTTCGCGTAAAAAGCTCTACGGTCGAGCCGTCATGGCATGGGGTGATATCGAGGGCATTGCCAATGAAATCGTCTCGGTGCATTTTCGGGGAGAAGATATTTTCGCCGAATTCAAAGCGCTTGGCGAGCTCACACTTGATGAGGTCAATGCCGCGCTCATGGAAACCTTCGACGAAAACGCACTCGCGCTTTCGGTCGTCATTCCCAAATAACAGGGGGTTAGCGTCATGGATTTTTTATCAGATTTCGCAAATGTCACCTTCGCCGGAATAAAACATGTTTTTGACATTCCGGCAATCGCGTTTTCATTTACAGTGCCGTGGGGCGACGGCGTCGACATCACCGTCAAATGGTACGGAATTCTGATCGCTTTCGGCTTTGTGCTGGCAGCGCTCTTCGGTGGTCGGATCGCGTACACATGGAAAATGGATTTGAGCAAGATGGTCGATGTACTCATCTACGGCACCTTCGGCGGTATCATCGGCGCGCGCGCATACTATGTCATTTTTGAGTGGGAGTATTACAGCCAAAACCCCTCAGAGATCTTTCAGATTTGGAACGGCGGGCTTGCCATTTACGGAGGCATTATCTGCGGTCTGATTGCGGCGTATCTGACGTGCCGCTTCGAAAAGCTGAGTTTTTATGATTTACTCGACATAACGGGTATGAGCCTGCTCATCGGACAGGGGATCGGACGCTGGGGCAACTTTGCCAACCAGGAGGCGTTCGGCACCAACACGACCTTGCCTTGGGGAATGACCAGCGATAAGGTAGCGCTCTACATACGCTCCAATCAGGGTTTATTCGCCGCCAAGGGATTCACGATGGACCCGGACATCCCGGTACATCCGACCTTTTTGTACGAATCGCTCTGGTGCGCGCTCGGCTTTGTGATACTGTATATCCTGTGCAAAAAATTCAGAAGATTCAAAGGACAGATTTTTCTCTGCTACGGCATTTGGTACGGCTTAGGACGTGCCATTATTGAGGGATTCCGCACCGACAGCCTCTACTTTGGCAATACGACCCTGCGTGTTTCGCAGTTGCTGTCCATCGGTATCGTCGCCGTATTTACCGCGATGCTCGTATATTGTTCGGTAAAAACAAAGAAAAACAAATCAAAAATAGGGGAGGCTGCCGATGGAAAAGCTCATTGACGGAAAAATGATTGCCCGGAACATGCGCCAAGCGGCCGCCGAAAAGGTCGCCGCGCTCAAAAGCGCCGGGAAGACCGTCGGGTTCGCCGTAATTCTTGTCGGGGACGATCCGGCGTCCAAGGTTTATGTCAACAATAAAAAAAAGGCTTGTATCGAGGTCGGAATCGACTATTATGAGTATATACTGCCCGAAAAGACAAAGCAGGAGGAGCTTATCGCCTTAATTGACCGGTTGAACACGGACAAACGTGTCAGCGGCTTTCTCTGCCAGATGCCTCTTCCGCGCCACCTCGACGAAAAAGCGGTCATTGAGCGCATCGATCCCGGTAAGGATGTTGACGCCTTCAGTCCCGTAAATGTGGGGCGCATCGTATCTGGCGATTATGCGTTTCTGCCCTGTACGCCGGCGGGCGTTATGGAGCTGTTAAGGTATGAAAACATCTCTGTGAGCGGCAAAAACTGCGTCGTCATCGGACGCAGCAACATCGTGGGCAAGCCTATGGCGCTGATGCTGCTCAAGGAGGACGCCACCGTAACGGTCTGTCACTCAAAGACGGTCAATTTATCCGAGATTACGCGCGGCGCGGATATTTTGATCAGCGCGGTCGGCCGTGCGGGATTTGTCACGGCGGATATGGTCAAGGAAGGTGCGGTCGTCATTGACGTCGGTATGAACCGCGGTGAGGACGGGAAGCTCTGCGGCGACGTGGATTTCAAGGCGGTTGCCGAAAAAGCGTCGCGAATCACCCCGGTGCCCGGCTGCGTCGGTCCCATGACGATTGCCATGCTCATTGAAAATGTCGTGACCGCGGCGCAAAAAAAGTAGAATAAAAATCCGTTTCGGTAAACACGACAAGAATTTATATAAATATTTGTTTATTATTACCCGCTTCAAATTGATAAAAACCGCCTTGAAAGTCAGGCTGTCCGCTTGACAATGAAGGCAGTCTATATTATAATGGTAATATCTGTAACGTCGGATATTTTGTACTGATATGCAGACAGGCACGATTAATAGGCGAAGGGAAGCGTTTATATGGCAGTATTGAAAAAGGGTACCAGCGGTCTTTTGGCACTCATCCTCTTGTTATCGTTGTTCGCGGTTTTGCCGGTTACGGCCGCCGCCGCGACCGAAGGGGATTATACCTATCAAAAGATTAACGACAACTCCGAAATTGAGATCACGGGGTACACCGGCAACGCTACTGTTGTCGAAATACCCAAAACGATCAAGAGTCTTGACGTTGCATCCATCGGGGATAACGCTTTTGAAGGGAAGACTGCGATTGAGATCGTCGTACTCAACAGCAACGTCACCGGAATCGGTGCCGAAGCTTTCAAGGGCTGCACTGCGCTAAAAGAACTTCGGAAAATGACGGAGGTCACGTCACTGGGTGATTCTGCGTTTGAGGGTTGTACATCCCTCATTTCTTTTAAGTTTTCAACCAATCTCACGGAAATACCGTCTAAACTGTTTTACGGTTGTACCGCGCTCAAGGATATCGAAGTGAACCGGAGCGTCGAAACCGTCGGGACAGAACCGTTTGTCGGCACCGCATGGTATAATGATCAGGAGGACGGCGTCCTTACCGCAGGCAAGGTCGCCTATGGCTATAAGGGCGATATCACCGAGGCTATGATTCCCACGGATATCGAGAAAGTCGGCAGCTATGCGTTCCTCGGCTGCAAGACGCTGAAAACCGTTACGCTGTCCGACGATGTCGAGGATATCGGGAACTACGCGTTCCAGAACTGCGTCAATCTTGAAACCGTAAAATTCGGCGCGAGCTCGGCACTGATTTTCGCCGGCGCGTTCAAAGGCTGCACCTCCCTCAAAGCCGCCGAATGCGGCGACTCGATGGCGGCTGTCGGTTATCAGGCGTTCTACGGCTGCTCCTCACTGGAAACCTTTACAGCCGGAGAGGTGCTTTCCGAAATCGCCGACTACGCGTTTTTCGGCACCGCTCTTAAAACGGTTGCGCTCGGGAAGTCTGTTGCGACAGTCGGCTCTCACTCCTTCTTGAATTGTCAGAAGCTTGAGAGCTTCACCGTTGATGAAAACAACAAAAAATTCTCGGCTAAAAACGGCGTACTTTTTGATAAAAAAGGCGAATCGCTTATCCTTTATCCGACCGCCGTTGCCGGTCCCTTTGCAATTCCGAAGGAAGTAAAAACGATTGCCACAGGCGCTTTCCGTCACTCCGCCGTAACGGATATCAACTTTGCCGAGGGCTCCGTGGCAGAGTCAATGGGTGCCTATGCGTTTATGGATTCCTCCATTACAAGCATAACCTTCCCCGAAACCATGTCGGTTATCAGCACGGCGGCGTTCAAGGATTGCACGGCGCTGACAAAGGTTACGCTTCAAGACGCTCTGACGGTCGTCGGCTCTCAGGCGTTTGCGGGAGATACGGCACTCAAGGCGATTTCCATTCCGGACAAAGTGACCGATATCAACGCTTCCGCGTTTTCCGGATGCTCGTCGCTCGCAAAGGTCGCTATCGGCGACGGCGTGATAAGGATCAACTCCGGCGCGTTTGCCGACTGTATAAAGCTTTCAAATCTCTCTGTCGGCACTTCGCTTGAAACAATCAGCAACGATGCTTTTCTGAACTGTACGGCCTTAAAAACCGTTACGCTCCCCGCGAGCCTCATCAATATGTCGGCGTTAGCCTTTAACGGCTGTACGGATTTGACCGGTCTTACGATTGTAAAAGGCGGTCGCTTTACCTCCGGCGCTGACGGCGGTATCTATTATACCGATCCGGGCACCAAGGAAATGACCTTTGTAATGATGTCCGACAAATCCGCACAGTCTTATGCCGTCAACCGCCCGGCCTCCGGCATCGGCAGTGCGGCGTTTTCAGACTGCGTAAAGCTTTCTTCGATTACGGTTCCCGCCAGTGTACTCTCTGTCGCCGAAGGTGCTCTGAACGATACGGCGTGGTATAAAGCCAAATCGGGAGAAAATGCCTATCTTGGAAAAGTTCTTTACCGTGCCGGCAAGAATTCTGCGGCGGTTAACGTTGCCGACGGTACGCTTGCCATCGCCGACGGCGCGTTCAGAAACTCCTCCGCCGGTTCCGTCACATTACCCTCCTCACTGAAAACTATCGGCGTTGCGGCATTTGCCAACACGCGTATTTCTAAGATCGTCGTCCCGTCGGGCGTCACCGTCATCGGTGAAAACTGCTTTGCCGGTTCGGCTCTGCTGACGAAAATTACGCTTCCGTCAAAGCTTGTCATACTTGGCAAGGGCGCATTCAAAGGTTGCTCCGCGCTACTTTCTGTCGATGTTCCCGATATGGTAAAAACTATTGAAAACGACACATTTTACGGATGTGTTTCGCTTTCTTCCGTAACGCTTGGCAAGGCTGTCGCCTCCATCGGCGTCTACGCATTTTCCGGTTGCAGCTCGCTGAAAGCCTTGACCGTTCCCGCCGCTCTGACTGAGATCGGCACCTACGCCTTTGCCGGCTGCACTTCGCTTCAAACTATTGATGCCGCGGCGGGGAATGCCGTTTTTTCCGCGCAGGACGGCGTGCTCTACAAGCTTTCGGAGGACAATAAGCTTACGACACTCGCACAGTATCCGACAGGCAAAGCCGGTGAGTTTACGGTTCCGGAATCCGTCGAAACCATCGGTGCAAGAGCTTTCTTTGACTGCGACGGACTTACCAAAATAACCTTTGACAGTGCTATAAAGACGATTGAAGAAGAAGCTTTCTTTGACTGCGACGGCATTACCGAAATCAATATTCCCGAAGCTTGCAGAAAGATTGGTTCCCTCGCATTTGCCTCATGCAACGAGCTGCGCAGCTTTACGGTCAACAGCAACCTGACCAACTACGAAGGCAACGCGTTTGACGGTTGCTGGTATATCAATTATGACGCGGTCATAATTGTTCTTCAGGAGAGCTCCGGTTCCTCGCTGCTCATTATCGTTCTGGTGCTCATCGTCATCGGTGTTGTTGGCTATCTTGTCTACCGTAAGAAGTCAAGAGAAGGTGACGAGGCAGCCCTGGCTATCGAGAAAGCCTACGAGGCTGAAAAGGCCGCCCAAAGCACAAAGGACGATAAAAATAAAGCGGACAAGGAATAATCACTTTCTTTCGTTGAAAGCTCTCAATAGACACTTTTAGGGGTTTGATTTACTTGTTTGACGTAAAAAAAGTCTGCGACGATGCTGCGCGCTGGATAACGGCGTGGTTTGAGGAACACGGCAAGGGCTGTACCGCCGTCGTCGGTATTTCCGGCGGCAAGGACAGCGCGGTGGTCGCCGCGCTGTGCGTGAAGGCGCTTGGGGCGGACAGGGTGTTCGGCGTGCTGATGCCAAACGGCATTCAGCCGGACATCGATGCCGCGGAGCTTGTCTGTGCGCACCTCGGCATCAAGAGTATCACCGTCAATATCAAAAACGCCGTCGAGGGCGTTCTCGGCGAACTGAACGGTTCGCTTCCGGAAATTAGCGAAGCGACACGAATCAATGTTCAGCCCCGCATCCGCATGGCGGTAGTCTACGCCGTCGCGCAGTCGGTCAACGGCCGCGTCGCCAACACCTGCAACCTCTCGGAGGATTTTGTCGGTTACGCCACGAGATACGGCGACAGTGCCGGGGATTTTTCCCCGCTCCAAAACCTCACCGTCACCGAGGTCAAAGCCATAGGAAACGCGCTTGGGCTTCCAAAACAAATAGTCAACAAACTGCCGATAGACGGTCTCTGCGGAAAATCCGACGAGGAAAACCTCGGCTTCTCCTATGATATGCTTGATACGTATATCCGCACAGGTGTCTGCGAGGATAAAAAAATCAAAGAGCGTATTGATACGCTCAACAGATTAAACAAGTTCAAATTGGAGCTAATGCAAAGCTTTCCGTATAATTCATAAAAAAAGCGCCGAAAGGCGCTTTTTTTAATCAGAGAAGAGATAAAAGAGAATAGAGAAAAGAAAAGGGCGGGGCAAATGCCCCGCGAAGAACCGCAAGCGGTCCTTTAAAAAACGCTGTCGCGTTTTTACCCCCAATATAAATTGCGTCGCAGACCCAATTCTCTTCTCTTTTCTCTTTTCACTTAGTAATGCGGGACTTTAGTTAACTCCCAATTTCAATTTAAAATAGACCTGATATGACGCCGTTTTCATCGATATCAATCCGTTCGGCGGCGGGGGATTTGGGGAGTCCCGGCATCGTCATGATGTCGCCTGTCAGTGCGACGACAAAGCCCGCTCCGGCACTGACCTTTACTTTGCGTACCGTAATCTCAAACCCTGACGGGGCACCAAGCTTTAAGGGGTCGTCCGAGAAGCTGTACTGCGTTTTCGCCACGCAGATCGGCAGGTTTCCGAAGCCGAGCGCGGAAAGCGCCTCAAGGTCTTTTTTCGCCTCCGCCGTAAAAAGGACGCCGGACGCGCCGTAGATTTTAACCGCGATCGCTTTGATTTTTTCTTCGATACCGTCGCCGACATTATACGCAAAGGTAAAGGGGTTGTCCGCCGTTTCACAGAGGCGCACAACTTCTTCTGCAAGCGCTGTGCCGCCGTTGCCGCCGTCAGACCAGACCGTGGAAAGCGCGACGCTCGCGCCGCTGTCGGCGCAAAGTTTTTGAAGCAGCGTAAGCTCGGCGGCGGTGTCGGTCGGGAAGCGGTTGACCGCGACGACGCAGGGCAGACGATAGACGCCGGTGATGTTTTGTATATGGCGTGATAAATTCGGAAGCCCTTTTTCGAGCGCTTCAAGGTTTTCGTTTGCCAGTTCGGATTTAAGAGCGCCGCCGTGCATTTTCAGCGCCCGCACCGTGGCGACGATGACGACACAGGAGGGCTTAAGTCCTGCCGCACGGCATTTAATGTCGAGGAATTTTTCCGCTCCGAGGTCTGCGCCGAAGCCCGCCTCCGTTACGGTGTAGTCGGCAAGCTTTAAGGCGGTTTTCGTCGCGATGACGGAGTTGCAGCCGTGTGCGATATTGGCAAACGGACCGCCGTGGACGATGGCGGGCGTGCCTTCAAGCGTCTGTACAAGGTTGGGCTTGAGCGCGTCTTTTAAAAGTGCCGCCATGGCGCCGGTCGCTTTGAGATCACCGGCCGTGACGGGTCTGCCTTCAAAGCTGTAGCCGACAATTATACGCGACAGCCGTTCTTTAAGGTCAGTAACCGATGAAGAAAGGCAGAGCACTGCCATAATCTCGGAGGCGACCGTAATGTCAAAGCCGTCTTCACGCGGTACGCCGTGCGGCTTGCCGCCAAGCCCGTCGATGACACAGCGCAGCTGACGGTCGTTCATATCGACACAGCGCCGCCAGGTAATCCGGCGCGTGTCAATACCCAGCGTGTTTCCCTGCTGAATATGGTTGTCGAGCATTGCGGCGAGCAAATTATTGGCAGCGCCGATGGCATGAAAGTCGCCGGTAAAGTGAAGATTAATATCCTCCATGGGGACGACCTGTGCATAGCCGCCTCCCGCCGCGCCGCCCTTGATGCCGAATACCGGTCCGAGCGACGGCTCGCGCAGCGCGGCGATGCTGCTTTTACCGATTTTGCGCAGCGCGTCGGTCAGTCCGATGGTGGTTGTCGTCTTGCCCTCGCCGGCAGGCGTCGGGGTGATGGCTGTCACTAAAATGAGCTTGCCGTCTTTTTTCATGGAATCCTTCATAATCGTCAGCGGCAGCTTCGCTTTATATTTACCGTAAAGCTCCAGTTCATTTTTGTCGATGCCGACCGAGGCGGCGACTTCCTCAATCGGAAGTAGCGTGGAATTTTGAGCAATTTCTATATCGGTTTTCATTTTTTATCATCCTTTTTTATCTATCGGAAATATTCGACGGCCGCTTTGAATATCTGCGGGTCATACCGACCGTCCACATTTTTATACAGATGCTTGCCGATACGTTCACAGTGTCCCATTTTACCGAAAACGCGCCCGTCCGGCGAGGTGATGCCCTCCACTGCGTACACGGAACCGTTGGGGTTGTAGGTGACGTCGTATGTTGCGTTGCCGCGGTCGTCAACATATTGGGTCGCAATCTGTCCTTTGGCGGCAAGCTCAAACAGTAACTGTTCGTTACAGACAAAGCGTCCCTCGCCGTGCGAGATCGGCACGTTGTATATTTCACCGACAGAGGTGTGCTTCAGCCAAGGCGACAGCGTTGAGGCGATTCTTGTGCGGACGATGCGCGATTGGTGACGCCCGATGGTGTTGTAGGTCAACGTCGGACAGAGAGCGTCGGTATCCCTGATTTCGCCGTAAGGGACAAGCCCGAGCTTGATGAGCGCCTGAAATCCGTTGCAAATACCCGCCATCAGACCGCCGCGGTTATTCAGGAGCGTCATGACCTGCTCCTTAACCGCCTCGTTACGGAAGAAAGAGGTGATGAATTTTCCGGAGCCGTCCGGCTCATCGCCGCCTGAAAAGCCGCCCGGAATTAAAATCATCTGCGCTGTTTGTATTTCTGCCGCAAAGCGTTCGACGCTGCGGGCGATATCATCGGCGGTCAGATTTCTGATGACGAAGGTGACCGGCTCAGCCCCCGCATCCGCAAGCGCTTTGGCGGTGTCATATTCACAGTTTGTGCCCGGAAAAACCGGAATCAGCACACGCGGCAGGGTCTTTTTTTCCGCCGGAGCCGTTACGGCTTTATTTTTGGAGGCGAAGGTACAAATCGTTTTTTCCGGGGTTTGAATATTACAGGGAAAGATAGGTTCCAGTTTATCTTCATAGACAGAAAGCAGTGATTTGAGCGGCAAAACCGTTCTGCGGTAGAGAAGACGCGGGTCGCTTGAGGTCATTCCCAAGGGAACGCCGATGTCAAAGTCCTCGTTGAGTTCAAGGATGAACGAACCGTAGCAGTAACCGAACAGTTCTTCCGTCGAAACCGAATCGTCGAACACGAAGCCGAGCGCATTGCCGAAGCACATTTTCATTATGCCCTCTGCCGCGCCGCCGTATCCTAAGGTGTAGGCCGCACAGACCGTGTGGTTTTTTATCAGGGCGTGAACGGCGTTAAAAATACCTATCAGCGACTGCGGATCGGGCAGTCCGTTTTCATTGTATTCGGGCTTTAAAAGACAAACGCGGTGGTTTGGTTTTTTAAATTCAGGGGAGAGAACGGTCTGGGCGTCGTCGGCGGTTACGGCAAAGGAAACAAGAGTCGGGGGGACGTCAATGTCCTCGAAGCTGCCGCTCATTGAATCCTTGCCGCCGATGGCGGCGATACCAAGCTCGCACTGCGCCGTAAACGCGCCGAGCAGCGCCGAAAGCGGCTTGCCCCAGCGTTTTGGGTCGTCCTTAGGCTTTTCAAAATATTCCTGGAAGGTCAGGTAGACTTCATTAAAGCTTGCGCCGGAAGCAATCAGCTTGCTGACTGACTCAACCACCGCGAGATAAGCGCCGTGATACGGACTTTTTTCAGCGATATAGGGATTGTAGCCCCATGCCATAAACGTGCAGGTGTCCGTATGTCCCCGTTCGACCGCAATCGTGTGTACCATCGCCTGAGAAGGCGTCAGTTGTTTTTTGCCGCCGAACGGCATTAGCACGGTATTGGCGCCAATGGTGGAGTCAAAGCGCTCAGACAATCCGCGCTTGGAACAGACATTCAAATCGGCGGCAAGCGCCATATACAGCGACTTAAAATCGCCTTCAATGGGTTTCTTAAAGTCAATCGGCTTAACGGGAGCGGCATCCGTGTGCTTCTGAGCGCCGTTTGAGTTTAAGAATTCACGGGAAACGTCAACAATCGTCTTGCCGTTCCAATGCATGACAAGGCGCGGTGTATCCCGTACGACCGCAACGACTGTTGCCTCTAAGTTTTCTTCGGCGGCAAGTTCACAGAATCGCGCGGCATCCGAGGCGGAGGTGACGACCGCCATGCGTTCCTGAGATTCGCTGATGGCAAGCTCCGTGCCGTCAAGGCCGTCATACTTTTTCAAAACGGCGTTCAAATCAATTTCGATGCCGTCGGCAAGCTCGCCGATAGCGACAGAAACGCCGCCGGCACCGAAGTCATTGCAGCGCTTGATGAGCAGAGATGCCTCCTCGTTCCTGAATAATCTCTGGAGCTTACGCTCTTCGGGAGCGTTGCCCTTTTGTACCTCGGCACCGCACGTTTCGAGCGACGCGAGGTTGTGCGATTTAGACGAGCCCGTTGCCCCGCCGCAGCCGTCGCGCCCGGTACGCCCGCCGAGCAGGATAATGACGTCGCCGTCAAGCGGTGTTTCGCGCCGGACATTCTTTTCCGGAACCGCGCCGATAACCGCGCCGATCTCCAACCGCTTGGCGACATAGCCGTCGTGATAGAGTTCATCGACCTGTCCGGTGGCAAGACCGATTTGGTTGCCGTAAGAGCTGTACCCCGCGGCGGCGGTCGTGACGATTTTACGCTGCGGAAGCTTGCCCTTGACGGTATCCGCAACGGGTGTTAAAGGATTGCCCGCACCGGTGACGCGCATGGCGGCGTAGACGTATGACCGACCCGAAAGCGGGTCGCGGATGGCACCGCCGATACAGGTGGCGGCACCGCCGAACGGCTCAATCTCGGTCGGGTGGTTGTGCGTTTCGTTTTTAAACAGGAGCAGCCAATCCTCCATGCGGCCATCGACGTCTACCTTGATTTTAACGGTGCAGGCGTTGATCTCCTCCGACTCGTCGAGCTTCGGCAATTTTCCTTTGGCTTTCAAATACCGCATACCCATGGTGGCGATATCCATGAGGTTTATTGGCTTTGTCCTGCCGGTAAACTCGCGCGCCGCGAGATACGCCTCATAAGCGGCGCTCGTTTCCTCATCCTCAAAAACCACATGGTCAAGTGTTGTCAGAAACGTCGTATGACGGCAGTGATCTGACCAGTAGGTGTCAATCATGCGGATTTCGGTGATGGTCGGGTCGCGCTGTTCGCTTTGAAAATAGCCCTGACAGAACAGCAAATCGTCAAGGTCCATTGCCAAAGCGTATTCGCTGCCGAAGGCTTTCAGCTGTTCCTCGCTGAGAGAGAGGAAGCCCGTCAGGGTTTTCACCTCGGTGGGAATATCATAGGCTGTTTCAAGCGTATCGACCGGTTCCAGCGACGCCTCGCGGCTCTCAACCGGGTTGATGACGTATTTTTTTATCGTTTCAAGCTCAACATCGGATATGTCGCCGGAAAGGACATATATTTTGGCGGTACGTACCACCGGACGCTCGTCGCGCGACAATATCTGAACGCACTGCGCGGCGGAATCGGCGCGCTGGTCAAATTGACCGGGCAGATACTCGACGGCAAAAACCGTATCGTTTTTCGAAACTATGAGGCTGTCGGTGACAATATCCAGCTGCGGCTCCGAAAACACGGTCTTTACGGCGTATTCAAAGAGGCCGGCGTCGATGTTTTCGACGTCATACCTGTTGAGCAGGCGCAGCCCGTTTAGCCCGTTGATCATCAGCAGCGAGGAGAGCTCCCGTTTTAGGGCGGCTGCTTCGTTGTCCAGCCCCTTTTTCTTTTCTACATAGACGCGGTAAACCATTTAAACTGTGACCTCCTGTAGTGCCTTTTTGCCGATATCCGAACGGTAATATTTATTGGTAAACGAAACCCTGTCGGCGGCTTTATACGCTTTTTCGACGGCGTTATTCAGCGTATCCGCCACGCCGACGGCGCCGAGAACGCGCCCTCCCGCGGTTAGGAGCGACTGTCCGTCGAGCTTTGCTCCGGCGACGAAGTAATGACAGCCGTTTTCCTCTTCCGGGTATGAAAGCGCGAAGCCGGTTTCATATTTTGAAGGATAGCCCCTTGAAGCCAGTACGACGCAGCACGCCGCGTCGTCGGAGAACTCGACGGGAATCTCCGAGAGCCGTTCTTCGCTGACGGCTTTCATGATCGTAAATAAGTCGGTTTTGAGTAGGGGCAGGACGACCTGTGTTTCTGGGTCGCCGAAGCGGCAGTTATATTCGATGACCTTGGGACCATCCTTTGTAAGCATCAGCCCGAAATAGAGGCAGCCCTTAAACGGGCGTCCCTCGGCGTTCAAAGCCTTAATGGTCGGAATAAAAATTTCCTTCATGCACCGTGCGGCGACGGCGGGGGTATAGAAGGGGTTGGGGGCAATGGTGCCCATACCGCCGGTATTAAGGCCTTTGTCGCCGTCCAAGGCGCGTTTGTGGTCCATCGACGAAATCATCGGGACAACCGTTTTTCCGTCGGTAAAGCTCAAAACGGACACCTCGGGACCCGTCAGAAATTCTTCAATGACAATATGGTTGCCGCTCTCGCCGAAAACCTTATCCTCCATGATGGAGTGCACGGCTGCCTCGGCGTCAAAAAGCGTTTCGGCGATGATGACGCCCTTGCCCAGCGCTAAGCCGTCGGCCTTAATAACGGTTGGCATCTTTGCGTTTTGAAGATAAGCGAGCGCGTCGGCGGCGCTTGCGAACACCTCATAGCGGGCGGTCGGTATTTGATATTTCTTCATTAAATCTTTGGAAAAAACCTTGCTGCCCTCAATGATTGCGGCGTTCTTCCTCGGGCCGAAGCAGGGGACGCCCGCTTCCTCAAGCGCGTCCACTGCACCTAAGACAAGCGGGTCGTCCGGGGCGACGACGGCGAAATTAACGGCGTTTTCTTTAGCAAACGCCACAATTTTCTCAACCTCTTTGGCACCGATAGGAACGCATACGGCGTCCCTTTGGATACCGCCATTTCCGGGCAGAGCGTAAATGACAGAGATGTCCGGATTCTCCTTTAATTTTTTAATGATGGCGTGCTCGCGGCCTCCGCCGCCGACAACGAGAATTTTCATGGTCTACTCCTTAAAATGCAACGCAGTTCTTCTTATCTGACATCTGATATTTGATATCTGTTAATGATGGAATAGGCGCATCCCGGTAAACGCCATGGTGATACCGTATTTATCGCACGTTTTTATGACTTGATCATCGCGCACCGAACCGCCCGGTTCGGCGATATAGGATACCCCGCTGCGGCGCGCGCGCTCGATATTGTCCCCGAACGGGAAAAATGCGTCACTGGCAAGCGCGATGCCGGACAGGCTGTCAAGATACGCGCGTTTTTCTTCTGCGGTCAGCGGATCGGGACGTACCGAAAAATATTGGCTCCAGACGTCCTCGCCGAGGACGTCCTCGCTTTGGTCGGAAATATAGACATCGATAACATTGTCACGGTCGGGTCTTTTCAGCGTCGGGAGCAGGGGAAGGGAGAGCACCTTTTCATGGCGGCGCAGGTTCCAGATATCCGCTTTACTGCCGGCAAGGCGCGTGCAATGAATGCGCGACTGCTGACCGGCACCTACGCCGATAGCCTGTCCGTCATACGTAAAGCAGACGGAGTTCGACTGAGTATACTTGAGCGTAATCAGTCCGATAATCAGATCTTCCGCCGCGCTTTTCGGGAGCTCCTTATTTTTGGTCACGATATTTTGCAACAGCGACTCGTCAATTTTAAAGTTATTGTGCCCCTGTTCGAAAGTGATACCGTACACTTGCTTACGCTCGCGCTCCAGCGGTATATAATTTTTATCTATTTTTACGATATTATACGAGCCGTTGCGCTTGCTTTTCAGAATTTCCAGCGCCGCCGGCGTATAGCCGGGGGCGATAATGCCGTCTGAAACCTCGCGTTTGATAATGGTTGCCGTCACCTCATCGCAAATGTCGCTCAAGGCGATAAAATCGCCGAACGAGGACATGCGGTCGGTACCGCGCGCGCGGGCGTAGGCTGAGGCGAGGGGGGAATTGTCAAGTCCGTCGATATCATCAACAAAGCACATTTTTTTCAGCGCCTCAGTCATCGGACGGCCGATTGCCGCGCTTGTCGGACTGACGTGTTTGAACGACGTCGCGGCAGGCCGGCCAATCGTACTTTTGATTTCCCTGACGAGCTGCCAGCTGTTGAACGCATCTAAGAAATTGATATAGCCCGGTCTGCCGTTTAATATTTCCATGGGCAGATCGCCGTTGTCCTCCATGAAAATACGCGAAGGCTTTTGGTTCGGATTGCAGCCATATTTCAATGCAAACTCTTTCATGACGTCTCCTCTTAACGGTTTTTATTGAACAGCTTCGTTCTGACCGTTTTGGTTTGTGTGTCAAAATACCGCACATACAGCGAAATTTTGTTTTGTTCGTTGAGATTCTCCCACAGTGCCTCGGTAAAAACATCAATGCTGTCAGGGATATACACGCGCTCCGGTTCTCCCGTAAAGGTCGGAATCGGGTTGCCGTCGCCGTTATAGGTGTGTAAAAAATGGCCAAGCCCGGGCAGCGGCGCATAGGAAAAGGTGTATCGTCCGCAAGCGGAACCGCTTTCATCCTCACTTTTCAGAATGCTCAGCTGATAGGTAAACTCTTTTTCACTTTCGTGATAAATGATGCCGCTGATACGCGGGGTGAAATTCGGTGCGTCCGGCTCAAAGGCACGCGTTCCAAGCACCGCCTCAAAGCTTTGACCGCACTGCAAATGCTCAAAGACGGTATCGGTCTGATCGCCGTTGGTGACGATCAGCGTATCGCCGAGCTTTCTTACCGGATAATAGATAATCAAAGACGGGTCGGAAACCTTCGACTCGTCGAACGGCAAGATTTTCACCGCTTCGCCCTCGTTAATGAAAACGCGGTTGCGGCTGTTCTCACTGCGCCCCATGATGAAGTAGGCGCTGACGGTATACCGTCCGCTTTGGCTTTGTCCGAGAACAAGCCCTCTCCCGACATAGGTATTGTCCTTTATCAGTGCCCCGATATCGTGAATCGCGTAGATGTTCATGCTTTTTTCTCCTTTGCCAGTTGTTCACTAACAAGCTCGGCAGCCTGAGGCAAAATGACCCATTCGGCCTCTTGCATGACGCGCTTTTGCAGGATTTCAGGGGTATCGCCGTCACAGACGCCGACCGCCTTCTGTAAAATAATCTCTCCGCCGTCCGGGATTTCGTTGACAAAGTGAACAGTCGCCCCCGTCACCTTAACCCCGTACTCAAGCGCTGCCTCATGAACGCGCAGACCGAAAAACCCTTCGCCGCAGAACGACGGAATCAGCGCCGGATGGACGTTTAATATCCGGCGGGGATAGTGGTCGGTAAAGCGTTTTGAGAGGATACACAGGAATCCGGCGAGAACAATCAGTTCAATACGATTTTCGTCGAGTACGCTGAGCAACTCGTCCTCAAAATCCGTAGATGGTTTTCCCTTTCGCGTGACAACGGCGGTGCCGATGGCGTTTTCCTCGGCACGCGTCAGAGCGTACGCGTCCGGGTTGCTTGAAACGACAAGACAGATTTCACCGCTTTTGAGCACACCGCTTTTTTCGGCGTCAATAAGCGCCTGAAGATTCGTTCCGCCGCCCGAAACAAGGACGGCGATTCTTATCTTTGTCATAGGACGACTCCTTCGTCGGACTGTATCAGCTCGCCGATGATATACGCATCCTCGCCGTTGTCTTTGAGAACGTCAAGTGCCTTGTCGGCATCCTCCTTGGCAACGGTGACGGTCATGCCGACGCCCATGTTGTAGGTATTGAACATATCGCGCTGCGGAATGTTGCCCGTCTTCGCGATAAGGTCAAATATCGGCGGAATCCGTAAAAGAGTTTTGTCGATTTTTACACCGAACCCGTTTTTTAAGCTGCGCGGGATATTTTCATAGAAGCCGCCGCCGGTGATGTGCGAAACGCCCTTGACCGTCAGCGTGTCTAAAAGAGCGAGCAGGGGTTTAACATATATTTTTGTCGGAGTCAGAAGCGTTTCACCGAGGCTCTTGCCGGAAAGCGCCTCAACCGGCGCGGATAAATCGGCGTTATCAACGTCAAAAACGCGCCGTACCAACGAAAAACCGTTGGAGTGAACGCCGCTCGAGGGTAAGGCGATGACCACGTCGCCTTTCGTCATGGAATCGTTGCTGACAATTCTTTTCCTGTCCACAATCCCTACACAAAAGCCTGCCAAATCGTATTCGTCCTTAGGATAGAAGCCGGGCATTTCGGCGGTTTCGCCGCCGATTAACGCACAACCGGATTGAACGCAGCCGGAAGCGACGCCGGAAACAATGGCGGCGACCTTTTCGGGAATGTTCTTGCCGACAGCGACATAGTCAAGGAAAAACAGCGGCTTCGCACCGCAGCAAATGACATCGTTGACGCACATGGCGACGCAGTCGATACCGACGGTGTCGTGCTTGTCCATAAGAAAAGCGATTTTCAGCTTGGTGCCCACGCCGTCAGTGCCGCTGACAAGAATCGGGTCCTCATAGGACGTGAATTCTTTCAGAGAAAACAAACCGCCGAAGCCGCCGATGTCCGATATGACACCGGGCGTCATCGTGCGCATGACATGCCCCTTCATCAGTTCGACCGCTTTGTACCCGGCGGTAATGTCCACCCCGGCTTTTTTATAGCTTTCACTGCTGCTCTTCATCTTACTTTGTACCTTTCTCGCTGAGCTTTCTTTCATAGCGCAGCTTTTTTTCGCTGACAAACGCTTCGTCCGGCGGTTCGGTGGGGTATTTGCCTGTAAAACAGGCGGAGCAGAATGTTTTATTCTTACCGCTGCCGGCTATCAGAGGCAAGTATTCGGGATTGAGATACCCGAGGCTGTCAACGCCGAGTATCGCGGCGATTTCGTCCACAGTATGCTTTGTGGCGATAAGATCGCTGCGGTTTTTGATATCGGTTCCGTAACAACAGGGGTTGACAAACGGGGGTGCCGATACGCGCATATGGATTTCCCGCGCACCTGCCTCACGAAGCAACCGGACGATTCGTCCGCTTGTTGTGCCGCGGACGATTGAGTCATCAATGAGCACGACGCGCTTGCCCTTGACCGTCTCGACGACGGGGTTGAGTTTAATGCGCACCATGTCTTCGCGGGATTTTTGGTCAGGAGCGATAAAGGTGCGGGCGACATATCGATTTTTAATGAAACCCAGCCCGTAGGGGACCCCGGACTGTCTGGCGTAGCCGATAGCGGCGTCAAGACCGGAATCCGGTATACCGACGACGACGTCGGCCTGCACAGGATGTTCCAATGCCAAAAAAGAGCCCGCCCTCTGCCGTGCCAGGTGGACAGAGCAGCCGTCAATAACGGAGTCGGGACGGGCGAAATAGATGTATTCAAAGATACAGAGCGACGGCTCCGCCTTTTTGCAGTTGTCGGTAATTGACCGGACATCTCCGTTCTCAAAAACGAGGATTTCCCCCGGCTCTACATCGCGGACGAGCGTCGCGCCGACTGCATCAAGCGCGCAGCTCTCCGAAGCGATGACGTACGCGCCGTCTTCCGTTGTTCCGAAGCAGAGCGGACGAAACCCGTTTTTATCACGGACGGCAATCAGCTTTGAGGGCGACATGATGACAAGGGAATACGCACCCTCGAGAATATCCATAGAGCGGCTGACAGCCACTTCGATAGAAGGACTTTTCAGGCGCTCCTTCGTGATGATACAGGAGATAATTTCCGCGTCGCCGTCGGTGTGAAAGATGGCGCCATCAAGCTCAAGCTCCTCGCGGAGGTTGTAGTAATTGGTGAGACTGCCGTTGTGGGCGAGGGCGAGGCGTCCCTTGATGTGATTGACGACAATGGGTTGAGCATTGATTCTATCAACACTGTCGGCTGCACCGTAGCGGACGTGCCCAATTGCCATATTGCCATCACCGAGGCTGCGGACGACTTCATTAGTGAAAATATCGTTGACGATACCGGCGTCTTTGTACGAGGTGAATACGCCGTCGTCGTTGACGACGATACCACAGCTCTCCTGTCCGCGGTGCTGAAGAGCGAACAAACCGTAATAAACGGCAGCCGCCACCGCTTCTCGGCGTTTAGAGGCGATACCGAATACACCGCATTCCTCGTGAATCAAATTCATTTCATTCACCTAAAAGTCTTTTGAGGATTTCCTTATAGGCTTCCTCGACGTTGCCGAGATCCCTTCTGAAACGATCCTTATCAAGTTTTTCACCGCTTACGGTATCCCAGAAGCGGCAGGTGTCAGGAGATATCTCGTCGGCGAGAACAATGGTTCCGTCAGAGGTTTTTCCGAATTCCAGTTTGAAATCAATCAATTCAATATTCAGGTCCTTGAGATAGTCTGACAGAATCTTGTTGATTTTTAAAGAGTAGTCGGCAATCAGTTTCAGCTCTGCCTCGGTGGCGTATTCCATGGCAAAAATATGGTATTCGTTGACCATCGGGTCGCCTAAGGCGTCGTCTTTATAGCTGTACTCAAGGACGGTGCGCTTCATTTTAACGCCCTCGGGAATGCCGAGACGCTTGGAAAGGGAGCCGGCGGCGATGTTGCGGACAATCACCTCAAGAGGGACGATTTTGACCTTTTTGACGAGGGTGTCGCGCTCGGAAAGCTCCTCGACGAAGTGTGTCGGAATGCCTTCCTTCTCAAGCATACGCATCAGGTGATTGGTTACGCGGTTGTTGATGACGCCCTTGCCTAAGATAGTGCCTTTTTTCAGGCCGTTGAACGCGGTCGCATCGTCCTTGTAGGAAACGATGCAGAGATTCGGGTCAGCGGTGGCAAACACCTTCTTTGCTTTTCCCTCATAGAGCTGAATACCTTTTTCCATAACCGTTGTCCTCCAATATTAGATTTTAGATGTTAGATATTAGGCGTTAGATTTAAAGGGGCTTGCAGCCGGCGATTAATAAGGCCTGTAGCCGGCAATTAAATTGTGGGTTAGGAATATTTTGCGGATATCTCTTTGCCTTTATTTAAAACCTTCTCGGAATTTCGGGCGCGCAAGCCGAGCAGCTTCTGATACAGTGCGGGTTCGCCTATGGCGATGATTTCAGCGGCTAACAGAGCGGCGTTTTCGGCACCATCGATAGCAACGGTCGCCACAGGGATGCCGGAGGGCATCTGCACGGTCGAGAGCAGAGCGTCCAGTCCGTCGAGCGTTGAGGACTTGATTGGAATGCCGATGACCGGCAAAACCGTGTTTGCCGCAATCGCTCCGGCGAGGTGAGCGGCCTTTCCGGCAGCGGCAATCATAACGCCGAATCCGTTGTCGTATGCCGCAAGCGAGAATGCCCGCGCTTCGACCGGCGTTCTGTGGGCGGAAAAAATATGAACCTCAAAGGGCACTTCGAGCGCCTTCAAGGTATCCAGTGCTTTTTCGACGACGGGTAAGTCGCTGTCGCTTCCCATGATGACGGCAACCTTTTTCATACGCTACCAATTCCTTCTTTATAAAAATAAACAAGACAACCCCTTGATAAAAGGGATTGCCCAGACGGTCGGCACACGGCGCTTTGCTTCATGTGGTCAATTCCACTTCCGTCAGTCACAAAACGTCTTTTATAAGATATGTCAAGTATACTATATCTTGTGTTTTCGGTCAACCATAAAACAGATTATTTTGTGTCGAAATATGACCAAATTTACAGGCAGAAAAATAAAAAAATATAGTGAAAGGTCACTCTATGACAATACCGAAGTACTTTTTTAAGGCAATGTGTCGCTGTGTGTCGTTTTCTAAAATCGTTTTATGCTTACCGGTTTCATCCCAAAAGGTGAGCGTGTCGCCGGAAATCGCGTTTTTCCCGCCGTACTGCGTATACTTTGCGAGCATATAGCCCTTGAGAAAAGGGGAATCCGGGTAGTTTTCACACCAGAAAGAGGGCATGACGAAGTCGATGTCGAGCTGCGGCTCGTCGGTAAAGGAAAAAAACCTGTCCCAAACACCGTCAAAGCACTGGTAGAGCACTGTACCCAAAAAGGCGTCATGGGTAATCTTGTA
This sequence comes from uncultured Eubacteriales bacterium, assembly GCA_964516565.1. Classification (GTDB taxonomy): domain Bacteria; phylum Bacillota; class Clostridia; order Oscillospirales; family Acutalibacteraceae; genus DTU089. Next base: position 33,546 of record CAZEXA010000001.1, read on the forward strand.
CGCCTCGCTATCTATATGTTGTATTTCATCCGTATCCAGTCTTACGGGAATGGTCGGACTGATCATGCCGACCCCGACATCGCAGAGAAACAGCCCATCGTCGGCTTTGACCTTGAGCACGCGGTGGCGGCGCATCGGCACGGTGGTTTCTCCCTTCAGAAACCGTGCCATACAGTCGGTAACTTCAAAGCCCAGTTCCCGCAGCAGTGCCCCGAAAATGCCGTTAAGCTCGAAGCAGTAGCCGCCGCGCTGTCTGAGTACGATCTTTTCAAACAGGCTGTCAGGATCGAGCTTGAGCGGGATATGCGCTAAAATATCGAGATTTTCATACGGCACCATGTGCAGGTGGCAGGACTGGAGCCTTTTCAAGGTTTCGTAATTGTGTTCGACGGTTCCGGTAAACCCGATGCGTAAAAGATAAAGATTCGTGTCCATAAATTACCCCTTAAAACAAAGTGCGCAACTATCATACTTTGTTTTAAGTGGCTTTGCAAGACTTTTTACAGCAAATCGGCGCTGTCGGTAAACCAAATTCGTTTCGATATGCAAGTATAGCCGATTCTTTCAGTGACCGCGGCGTTCAGGGAATCGTCGTCGGCACGGGCACCGCCGATTGTCGGCGTCAAGCCGTTTTTGAGATTGTCACTGATGACCGCTTTACAGAAATTAACCATTAATGTCTCCGTTTTTTCGCTCTCTATGAAGAATATTCCTCCGATTTCGCAATTTTTAAAATCCCTTGCGATTTCAATCTCGGGCATACAACAGGCGATGAGTTTTTCTTGCTTAAAAAGACCGATGAAAAATGTCCCATCAAAATTTCCATATTGCATATTCTGCTCGTAAACGTGCCCCACGACCTCGGTTTCCGGCATTTTGGCAAATTTTTTAACGGTTTCTTTATCGTTTGCGTCAAGGTGGCGCACAGTATATTCCGGCAGCGAACAGAAATTGATTGTTTCCTTAAGATAGGCATAATCGTACAGTTCCAAAAAGCGGCTAAAACTGTATTTATCTTCGGGACAAGAAAAATCGGGATCGCACAGGTAACCGATCATACATTTCGGAAACATCTTTCCCATATCGATATATTTCGGAATGTTTTCCTCTTTACAGAACAGCGTCAGGGTGATTTCCTCGGCGCGGTATTCCTCAAGGAAAATGTATTCGTTTTCCTCGCTCAAGCGATAGGCAGCACAGTCAATCTGCGAAGAAAAAAAGATGTTGAAGGCATACCGTATCGGATTTTGTGTATACAGCCAATCGGTCAGTTCGTCGATGTCAATCCGTTCGAGGTTCGGGAATTCGTTTTCAAAGCGTCTTATGACCGTCCCCGTCGCGGCGTCTTTCCAGGTAAGGCTGATGTTTTTGTGCTTTTCCCGATACTCACTCGGCGAAACGCCGTAGCGTGTTTTGAACGCCCGCGTAAAGTTCTCGGGGTTTGCGTAGCCGAAGTCAAGGGCAAGTTCCAAAATGCTTTTATCGCTTGCTCTTAAAAGCTGAGCCGCCATAATCAGCCGGTATTCACGTACATACTCCATGACCGGCTTTCCTGTGCTTTCGGTAAAAATGCGGTTGAAATACGAAACCGAAAAGCCCGCTTTCTCGGCAACGCGCTCAAGGGAAAGATCTTCGTCCTTGTACGCCTTCGCAATATAGTCGAGAGCGCCCGCAACGAATGTTTTGTTATCCATGTTTATCACCTCGACCGCAGTATATCCGAAAGAATAGCGTTTTGTCCTATCATTTTTCGCCGTGTTTTATAATATACCATATAGAGATGGTTTTGAAAACCTTAATGCGGCAAAGGGTTGACAAAGTGGCGAATATGGGTTATCCTTAAACCATCAATTCGAAACGAGGCGCGAAAATGATTGTAAAGTAATTCAATTTTAACGTTAAATTTACCGTCCGGCGTGCCGGACACGGTTTGTCGTTGAAATGGGATTGCTTTGCTCCGTAACCGGACGGTCTTTATGCGCCGTTTTACTGGGTTATTGCTCCTTTTGCGGCGGCATCCGTAAAAAGGAGTTTATTATTATGCTTGAACTTAAAAATCTCAGTATTCGTCTGCTCAAGGACGGCAGGCAGATCATAGAAAATTATAATTTTACTTTGAACAGAGGCGATAAGGCAGTCGTTATCGGTGAGGAAGGCAACGGCAAATCGACGCTTCTGAAAATGATTTACGACGAGCGGCTGATTGACGGTTATTGCGAATATACAGGGGATATTATTCGTAAAGGAGCCCTCGGTTATCTTCCGCAGACGATGGATCAATCACTCTTAAATCAATCTGTCGCGTACTATTTTGAGGGCGGGGACTTCTACTGTCATAAAGACGTTTTGAGATGGCTTAATTTGATGCCGGATTTTTTAATGTCGGGACAGAGAATTGAAACGCTGTCCGGCGGCGAAAAAATCAAGATACAGTTGGCAAAAATACTGATGGGCGAACCGGATGTCCTGCTGCTCGACGAACCGACCAATGACATCGATATTAATACGCTGGAGTGGCTTGAAGGTTTTATTAAGAGTACAAAACTTCCGGTGCTCTTCGTGTCGCACGACGAAACGCTGATAGAAAACACCGCCAATGTCATTATACACATCGAGCAGCTCGTCAGAAAAACCAAGCCGTGCGTAACTGTCGCGCGGCTGAGCTACAATGAATATGTTGCCGCACGGACGGCGTTGTTCGATAAACAAATGCAGGTAGCCAGAAAGCAGCGCGAGGACTACGCGGAGCAGATGAAGAAATGGCGGCAAATCTATAACCGCGTCGACCACGAACAGGAGGCTATCAGCCGTCAGGACCCGGGTGGGGCGCGTCTGCTTAAAAAGAAGATGAAGGCTGTCAAATCACAGGAAAAGCGGCTGGAACGGCAGACGGAGGATTTTCTCGAGATTCCGCAGGTCGAAACCGCCATTTTGACGAAGTTTGATGAGAGTATATTCATACCCAAATCAAAGCCCGTTTTGGATTTTTATTTAGAGGAGCTGAAAATCTCCGACAAGGTTCTATCGGAAAACATCCGGCTGACGGTTCTCGGCGGCGCGCATATCGGTATTACCGGTCAAAACGGTGTAGGTAAATCAACCTTGCTGAAAGTAATCTGGTCGCAGCTCAAAGACCGCCGCGACGTCAAAGCGGCGTATATGCCGCAGGACTATACCGAAAAACTCGACTACGCCAAAACGCCGCTTATGTTTCTCGCTGAGAATTATTCAAAGGACGACATTACAAGAGCGCGCACCTGCATGGGCAGTATGAAATTCACCCATGAGGAGATGACCGGTAAAATCGGCGCCTTAAGCGGTGGGCAGAAAGCGAAGCTTCTTTTTTTAGATATGGTTATCCGGGGAGCGGACGTTCTGCTGCTTGACGAGCCGACCAGAAATTTTAGCCCCCTGTCAAGTCCCGTCATTCGGGAAACGCTGAAGGCTTTCGGCGGGGCGATTATCAGCATATCGCACGATCGGAAGTACCTGAATGAGGTTTGCGATACCGTATATGAGTTGAAACCGGAAGGCCTTTTTGTATTAAATGATAATGACAAATTTTTATTGGGTTATTAATACAGTGTTCCTATTCCGTACTGATTTATGGTCATAAAAACAATAAGAAGGCTGGTGTGACAAACGGAAGATTTCAGAAAGGTTTTTGATTTAATACCCGAACAGTTCGACAAGTGGAGACAACGCTATTGTAGGGAAGCATATGCGGATATAGTCAAATACGCAACGCTCAACGATTCAAAGTCTGCTCTTGAAATCGGTCCCGGCACAGGGCAGGCTACTGAACCGATTCTTGAAACCGGTTGTAACTACCTTGCTATTGAATTGGGAGAGCATCTTACCGAGTTCTGCAAAAACAAATTCAACAAGTATAGCAATTTCCATATTGTGAACGATGATTTTGAAACCCATGATTTCGGGAATAAAAAATTCGATTTGATATATTCAGCGGCTACGATTCAATGGATACCCGAAAAAGTAGGTTTTCCTAAGGCTTTTGATTTACTAAAAAGCGGCGGCACATTTGCCATGATGCTTCAAAAAGGTGACTACAGAACCCCTAACGAAGATTTGTACAACAAAATTCAGGCGGTTTATTCGAAATATTTTCATCCGGAGCATGAGTATACCTGTAAATTGGCATACGAGAATGTCGTGAATTACGGCTTTACGGATTATGAATGTAAAGAGTACCATTTTAAGCGTAAGTTCACCGCAGATGAATATGTTTCATTTACAGGTACTCACTGCACACATATCATACTTAAAGAACCCGAAAGATCATTGTTTTTTGAGGGAATACGAAACGCAATCATGGATGCCGGAAATTTACTTATTCAAAATGAGACAATTGTGTTGTATCTTGTGAGAAAGCCGTAAGGGAGTATCTGCAGTTTTAAATACTGTTCTATCCGCACTGTCGGAATGCAAATATGTTGGTAAGTGTGATTTAAGGAGAGGCTGAGATGAAAAAACTGATAAAGCCCCCAAGATTACGCCCTGGTGATAAAGTCGCAACGGTAAGTCTTTCTTGGGGCGGTGCGGGTGATAAAGAGAGATTATGGCGCTATAATCAGGGAAAGGAACGTCTTGAAAAAGTATTCGGACTTGAAGTCGTAAAAATGCCTCACACGCTTGCCGGAACGGAGTATGTATACAATCATCCTAAAGAGCGAGCGGAAGATATGTTGCACGCATTTTTAGACCCGTCGATTAAAGCTGTTATATCCTGTATCGGTGGAGAAGAAACAATCCGGTTGCTACCATACATTGATTTTGATGTAATACAAGACAACCCCAAAATATTTATGGGCTATTCTGACACAACGGTAAATCACTTCATGTGTTATAAAGCCGGGTTGTCAAGTTTTTACGGTCCGGCGGTATTATCGGATTTTGCTGAAAATATTATCATGCCGGAATATACCGTTAACTGGATTAGAAAAGTGCTGTTTGATGCTCAACCTATCGGAAATATTGAACCGTCGGATATGTGGACAGACGAGTATCTGCCGTGGATTATTGATAATAAAAACATCGCGAGAACTTTCCGCAAGAACAACAGCTATCAACTTGTATCCGGTAGTGGTATAGCAACCGGGCATTTAATGGGCGGATGCTTTGAAGTGCTTGATTGGCTTCGCGGAACGGCAATTTTTCCTGATTTTGATGATTTTTGTGGCGCAATTCTTTTTCTTGAAACAAGCGAAGATAAGCCGTCTCCAAAGAGTTATGAATATATGCTGCGTTCGTTTGGCGCTATAGGTGTTTTGGGAAGTATAAACGGAATTGTTCTCGGAAAGCCGCTTGGAGAAACATACTTTGAAGAGTACAACAGTGCGCTTACTAAAGTGTTATCGGAATTTGGCAGAGACGATATGCCGGTACTCGCAAATCTAAGCTTTGGTCACAACGAGCCAAAATGTATACTTCCGTATGGTTCCATGGCACAAATCGACTGTGATGATCTAACTTTTTCAATACTTGAAAGCGGGGTTGTGTGATGGACCGATTAGCTTTCGCGAGTGCGCACATTAATTGTAATTCTACGCTGAGAAATGGCGGTAACAGAGATTTATTCTTGACTTCACGAGGAGAATATGCTATAGTTCTTTGGAAACGCGGGGAGTGTTATGACCAAGCTTTTATTAAAGCTTTTCATCAGAAATGACTATACGGTCTCGACCAAAGGACGGGAATCCGTCGGCAAGCTGGCGGGAGCCGTGGGTATATTTTGCAATCTGCTGCTCAGCACGTTTAAATTATTGGCAGGGTACCTGACAAAGAGTATCGCCATCAGCGCGGACGCGGTCAACAATCTGTCGGATGCCGCTTCGAGCGTTGTAACGCTGCTTGGTTTTCGTTTATCGGGAAAGCCTGCCGACCGCGATCACCCCTACGGTCACGCCCGGTATGAATATGTTGCCGGTTTGATCGTGTCGTTTCTCATCATGATGGTGGGCTTGATGCTTGCCAAGTCGTCGGTGATGAAAATACTTCATCCCGAAAAAACTGTGTTTTCTTACACCAGTGTTATTATTCTCACAGCATCCGTTTTCGTCAAGCTTTGGATGGCGTTCTTTAACCGAAAACTCGGAAAACTGATTCATTCCGAGGCGCTGATCGCCGTTTCAGCCGACAGCCGCAACGATGTTATTGCGACCACTGCCGTTCTTCTGTCAACGTTCTTTTCATATTTTACGGGCTATGAGATTGACGGTATTTTCGGTGCGCTCGTGTCCTTGTTTATTTTGTATTCCGGTTTCGGGCTTGTCCAAAAAACAATCAGTCCGCTGCTCGGGCAGGTGCCCAGCGAGGAAACCTATCGGCAAATCCGCGACAAGATCCTCTCGCATGAAAAAGTGCTCGGCATCCATGATTTGATGGTACACAGCTATGGGCACGGCGCGTGTTTCGCCTCGGTACACATTGAGGTTGACGCGCGCGAGGATATCATGACCTCTCACGATTTGCTCGATGAGATTGAGCGCCAATTTCATGAGCAGGACAATATTCACCTTGTCGCTCACCTTGACCCGACGGTTATTGACGATCCGGTGCTGAGCGTGCTGAAGGAGAGAATTGAACAGATCGTCGGCGAATTTGACCCGGAGCTGTCGATACACGACTTTCGGGCGGTGTTTGGCTCGGATTATAAGAATATTATTTTTGACTTGGTTGTGCCGCCTGAATATAAGTTCAGGGATGAAGAAATCGCGGAAGTTATCAGAAGGCTGATTCCCGAAAAGCTCGACGAAAAAATATACGTTGTGCCGACCGTTGACCACGGATACGGTATACACTGACACAGGAGCGTAATCATGAAACAGGCGACTGACCTTAAGTTCCCCGAAAACGGAAAGCTAAAAATCATTTGTTTCGGCGACCTGCACGAGCGTATGACTTTTGATGACAATAACAGCCGCCTGCGTTACGAGGACATGATTCTTTTTCATGAAACGGCCATTAAAGCGCTTCAGCCTGACTTTGCCGTCTATCTCGGCGACACGCTGACGAGACGCGACGAATCCGAGGGGCACACTGTCTACCGGGCGGGGCTGAAAAACATCTTGAAGCCGGTACTTGACGCCGGTATCCCGTTTGGGTATATTCTCGGCAACCACGAGCACGATACAAAGCAGGAGCAGCTCATTATGGAGGCTTATGACCAGTTTGACACCTGCTGTACCTATAACGACGACCCGAATATCACCGGCGATTTAAACTGCGCTCTTCCCGTGAAAAGCGCCGACGGTACGCGCGACGCGTTTATTATGTGGTTTATTGACTCAAACAACCTTTGCCCCGATAAAGAGATTTCCAAATACGACTGGGTACACAAAGATCAGATTGAGTGGTACGAAAAAAAGGCGGCTGAATTTGCCGAAAAGAACGGGAGAACCGTTCCGGCCGTGCTGTTCCAGCACATCCCCATCACCGAGGAATACGATCTGCTCCGCGAGGCGAAGCTCAGCGAACGTCTTAACGCCGTACGCGGGGACTATAAATGGAGCAATAAGTACTACGTTGCCAAGGGCGAAATGGACGGCTATCTCGGCGAGGGGCCGTGTGCGCCGTACTATAACGATGGGCAGTTCGACAGTTGGAAAAAAATAGGGGACATAAGAGGCGCGTTTTTCGGGCATGACCATTTGAACGATTTTACCGGCAATCTTGACGGGATTCTTTTAGGGCAGAATAAGACGAGCGGCTTTCGCGCCTATACCGATGGCTGCCGCTCCTGTGTCCGCCTTATTACGCTTTTTGAAAATACCGGTACCATTGAAACAAAGGTATATCATTTTAAGGAGTTCGGGCTGGAGAGCAAGTCGCTCGGTCCGATCATGAAACGCATCAACGACCGCCAAAGCATCCTGATGCATAAGGCGTCCTACGGGGCAGCCGCTGTCGCAGGAATAACGGCGTTCGGTTATGTCGCCAAAAAGCTATTAACAAAAAAATAACGCTTAAAAAGCGTTTATATCCGCTTGTGGCGCAGTCCGGATAACGCAGCAGATTCCGATTCTGAAGATCGGGGGTTCGAATCCCTCCAAGCGGGCCAGAAAAAACCACGCGTGAGCGTGGTTTTTTCAACTATATTCGCCTTACGGCGAGTGATATTGCTTCGCAGTGATATTGGCTACGCCAGTGATATTGGGCTTACGCCCAGTGAAAAAGCGAATAGAATATCACTGAAGCTGTAAAGCTTCAATATCACTCCGAGCACAGCTCGGAATATCACTTTTGCCGTTAAGGCAAAAATATCACTAACGTACATTTCTATATTAAATCATCAAGAATCTCAATAACATTCGCTACCGCGCCGTCGTTATTCGAACGGATAATATGCGTCGCCGCCGCGAGCGCTTCGGGGCTGCCGTTACAGGGTACGAAACCGGCTGCCGCCGCCGTCAGCATTTCGAGGTCGTTGTAGCCGTCACCAACGGCATAGCACCGATTATGCGGTACCCCGAGACAGTCCGCCAAACGTAATAGTCCACTGCCTTTATCTATGCCTTTTTTCATCATTTCGATAAACGTACCGGTCGTTGGTAAAAATATCGGATCATCATAGTTTTCTTTTAGAAAACGTTGGATTTTCGGCGCGTCCTCCTTGCACTCGTGACAACCGATCATGGCTTTCATCCACGGACGCTTTGCCTCCGACGGATCATAAACAGTCGTAAACGGGATATTCTGACTTGTGAAATGGCGCTCGGAATCATCGGTCAGATGAATGGCGAAGGTCGCGTCGAAGGCATACATTTCGATTGACGCTTTCGGGAAGCGGTCGCGTACCGCGCGTAAGACAGGAATGGCCTCATCGCCGATACCCTCAAAAAACGCAATTTTGTTATTTGCATAATCGTAGCTGAGAGCGCCGTTGGCGAGCAGGACGGGCGCGTTGATGTACGCCGGATCATATAAGTGAAATCCCATATGCGACCGGCCGGTCGATACGGTAAAGTATCCGCCCTCTGCGATATAATATGCCAGCGCCTCCCGCACGACAGGCTGAATCTCGCCGTTATCGTCCGCCAGCGTGCCGTCGAAGTCGCTCGCAATCAGCATTTTTTCAAATTTCCCCAACAATTTCACCCTCTCACAGAATTCGGTTTGTATTTTATCATAAGATGTGTTAAAATGCAAATCAAAGGGGAGTGTTTATGGATAAAGATAAACCAATCATCCGCTCCTGTCTGCCTTCTGATTATGAGAAAATTCACAAGCTCAATAAAAACGGTCTTGGCTACGATTTCCCCGTAGAGCTGACAAAGGAGCGTCTTTCGCTCATTCTGACCTATCCGAATAACCGAATTTTTGTCGCTCTCATCGGCGGCGAGGTAATCGGTTATATCCATGCCGCCGACTACGATTGTACCTATTCGGAACCGGTTAAGAATATTTTGGCAATCGTCGTTGACGAGGCTTACCGCGGGCGCGGCATCGGAAAAACGCTGCTCTGCGCCGCTGAGGACTGGGCGAAGGAGTGCGGTTGCTGCGGCGTGCGTCTTGTATCAAGCGAATTCAGGACGGATGCGCACGCGTTTTATCTGCGCTGTGGATACACGGACAGAAAAATGCAGAAGAATTTTCTAAAGCTGTTTTATTGAATAAAAAAGGTTTTAATTTATAAGGTGTAACCATGCGATACGAATATACCGATGGACGAAATCCGGATTTTCTAATCCTGTGCAGTGAGCTTGACGTATTTTTAAACGAGCTTGTCGGCGGCGAAAAGAACCGCGCTGTGTATATCCCGTTGAACGCGCTTGACGATATTCACGACGTTGTCGTTGCCTATGACGGCGAGCTTCCCGTCGGTTGCGGAAGCTTTAAGCAGTATGACAGTACGACAGCGGAGGTCAAGCGCGTCTTTGTGTGCAGTGCGTACAGGGGACGGGGTATTTCCCGGAAAATTATGATGCGGCTCGAAAATAAGGCACGCGAAAAAGGCTTTAATAAGTTGATTCTTGAAACCGGAGAGCCGCTGTCCACCGCGATGGGTCTGTACAAAAATGTCGGCTACCGTGTAATACCGAACTACGGGGAATACAAGAGTATGCCTCAATCAATCTGTATGGAAAAGCTTCTGTAGAACTGACTGCTATTTAGGGAGCGGCCGCAAAGCCGCTCCCGCTTCTCAATACCGGAGGGGATAAAAACAATGAACCAATTAACAATCAGAGAGGCTTTGGAACGGGACAGGGACGAAATCATAACGCTTTCGCAAGACTGGGAAGCAGAGAATATTACCTACGGTTACAAGGCGACCGACTATGAAGCGTTGGCACGTTACCGTATCTGGTGTGCGGTTGACAATGAGGCAGTTGTCGGTTATCTGATGGGGCAGAAAGAGGTTTGCGAGGGTTTTTGCGTCATCCCGAAGGACGCAGGGTACTTTGAGATCGAGGACCTCTATGTCGCGCCCGCATACAGAAACAAGGGGACGGGAAAGGCGCTTTTTGACTTTGCGGAAGCAGTCTTGAAAGCCGAGGGCGTGCATTTTTTACTGTTAAACACCGCAACAAAGGATTACTTAAAGATACAAGGCTTTTATACGAAAAAAACGGATATGACCGTTTGGACAACAACATTTTTTAAAAACATATGACTTTTATTGATGCGCTCCCATGGTACATACTTTTAGCTTTAAACGGTATTACGTTTCTGCTGTACGGCTACGATAAACTCGCCTCCAAGACGGGTAAGGTTTCCTTGCGTATCAGCGAAAAGACGCTCCTGTTCTTTGCGTTTTTCGGCGGGGTAGGTGCGTTTTTCGCAATGCTGCTATTCAGGCATAAAACAAGGCACAAAAAGTTTACGCTTTTTGTGCCGCTGCTGTTTGTGTTTCAATTGATTGTTTTGACGGTGCTTATCGTGACCGGTGTTTTAATAACACCATTCACATAGAAGCAAGGAATTTCATCCCGTTTTCAATGGTATTATACGGAGCCTTGGTCGTGTCGTGTTCTATGACCGCCCATTTCGTACCGGATGCTTTCGCCGCGTTCAATATGGCGTTCCAGTCAAGCGAGCCGCTGCCGACATCGGCGATATGCTTCATAAGCAAACCTTTGCGCATATCCTTTAAATGGATGAGATTCAGGCGTCCGGGATATTTTTTTATGTATTCGACAGGGTCGGCTCCGGCAAATTTCACCCAGTAGGTGTCGAGGATCAGCTGCATATCGGGGATTTCTTCGGCGAGAATATCCAGAATGACCTTGCCGCCGGAGTTTTTAAGCTCGTGTGCATGATTATGGTAGGCGAATTTCAAGTTGTAGGGCTTGAGCTTCTGTGAGATGGTGTTGGCAATCTCGCAGAAGCTTTTCAAATTGTCTGTGCCGACCATAAATTTAGGCGGCATCATGCCCAGCCCGATGTTGTCACAGCCGTAAATCAGGTGTTCCTCCGCAAGGCGGTCGAGGTCGTTTGTCAGCCGCCCGAAAGGGGCGTGCGTGCCGCAGATGGAAAAGCCACAGTCGTCGGCGAGTGCGCGCAGCTCTTTGGCAGGCATCTCGCAAAGACCGGAAACCTGCACGGTTTTAACGCCGTACTTCGTCAGCTCTTTAAAAACAGTCTTGACACCCTCGGGGGTTTTAAGCATCTTACGGAAGGTATAGAGCTGTGCGCCGTAAATAATGTCGTCCATAACGAGTCCTCCATAAAAAAAGCCGCTATTAAGCGGCTTTAATTTATTTCTGTGCCAAAGCACGCTCCAGCCAGACCGCGCCGATGTCTATCGCCGGCCAGAGACCGTTTTTCTCGCTCTTCTTGACGATTTTGTCCTTGGGACGGACGTTGGGGTCGGTATTGATAAGGGAAACGGTGACTCTGTCGGCGATGTCGAGATCGCCCATTTTTTTCAAGCTGTTGATGGTCAGCATGATGACGAAATCGTCCGCCATGTGTCCGTAGTATAGTAAATTGCCGTTTCTGACGAGGGGTTTGCCCTTATACGTTAAAAATTTTGTTTCCTTTTCGGCCATGAAATACTCCTTATTTCTCCAAATAGTTTTTTAACATGGATTGTAACAGCTCGTCGCGGTCGATCCGGCGAATCAAGCTGCGTGCGTTGTTATGCGTCGTGATGTAGGTGGGATCCTCGGATAAAAGATAGCCGACAAGCTGGCTTGTGGGATTGTATCCCTTTTCGCGCAGCGCCTCATAAACGGTGACGAGCGTCTGCTTCATCTCCCGCTCGTGTTCGTCCTTGATGGAAAATTGGATTGTTTTATCGGTCACAAAGCCCACCCCCGATGATTTTAGAATAGTATATACTATTTCCCGGGAAAAAACAAGCCCTCTATAGAAGTTTGCATCAGGATTTGCGCAAAGCCTTCCTAACGCACATCTGACATCTTTTATCTGATTGAAGCGCCGAGTGCAGAAAGGGCTTTCAAGGCGCGCTTGACCGTGGCGTCGGCTTCTTCGTCGGTGAGCGTTCTGTCGGGTGAACGCATGACGAGAGAGAAGGCAAGGCTCTTTTTCCCTTCGGGAATCTGCGCGCCCTCATAGATGTCGAAGAGCCTGACGCTTTCAAGCTGTTTGCCGACAGCCGTTTCAATCGCTTCGGCAAGCTCACCGGCGGAAGTCTTTTTGTCGCAGACAAGGGCGAGGTCGCGCGTCATCGCCGGGAATTTCGGCAGCGGACTATATGTGCGGTCGGCGGCGGTATGGGCAAAAAGCCCGTCGAAGGAAAGCTCAAACGCATAACATTTGACGGCAATCCCGTAATTGTCAAGGACGTCGGGGTGAATTTCGCCCAAAACACCGAGGGGTTCGCCGTTTACCGTGATAGCGGCGGCACGTCCGGGATGATAGGACGGATTGTCGGACAGCGCCAAAAAGCGCACGTTTTTAATGCCGAGCACTGAGAGCAGTTCCTCGGCAACACCTTTCAGCGTAAAAAAATCAACATTTTCGCCGTAGAGTCCGGCGACAAGCGACAGCGGCTCTAAGGGAAGCTCGTTTTCGCCGTTTGGCAGATATGTCGTGGCAAGCTCAAAGAGGAACGCCTCGGCGTTTCTGTTATTGTAATTGCGGGCGAGGACGTCGAGAAGGGTGGGCAGCGCGGTGGTGCGCATGACGCTTGTGTCCTCTCCGAGCGGGTTCTGAATGACGATGCAGCGGCGTTTTGCACTGTCGGCGGGCAGAAGAATCTTGTCATACGCCTTAGGGCTTATGAACGAATAGGTTTGTATTTCAGACGCGCCAAAGCCCGTCATCAGAGCGGTAAGCCTGTTTTCGAGCATCTGCTTATCTGTCAGGCGGCCGTCGGCGACACCGGAAAGGTCGCGGTTCGGGATATTCTCAAAGCCATAAAAACGCGCAATCTCCTCGGATATATCGGCTTGATGGAGGATATCGCCGCGGAAGGACGGGACAAGAATCTGTCCGTTTTCGACCTTGAACTCAAGCTTTTCGAGAATGCATTTCTGCTTTTCTGCACTGACGTTGATGCCGATGAAACGGTTGACCCACTCAGGATCGAACGGAATCGTGATGGGCTGTGCCTTTGACGGATAGCAGTCGATGATACCGCCGACGACATCTCCGGCGTCAAGCTCCGCGACAAGAGAGAGCGCGCGCAAGAGAGCGAAATCGCACAGTGTGCGGTCAAGCTCCTTTTCATAGCGCGCGGAGGCCTCTGTACGCATACCGAGCTTTTTGGCGGTCGTGCGGACGCTCAGCCCGTTGAAGCAAGCCGATTCAAAGACGATGGTCGTCGTGTCGTTCATGATGCCGCTGAACTCACCGCCCATGACGCCGGCAACGGCGATGGGTTTTTGGGTGTCGGCGATGACGAGCATCGAGGGGTCGAGCGCACGGACGGTACCGTCGAGCGTGGTGATGGTTTCGCCGTCTTTCGCGGTACGGACAATGATGGATGCGTCATCGACATAACGCAGATCGAACGCGTGCATCGGCTGCCCGAGCTCAAGCATGACAAAGTTTGTAATATCGACAATGTTGTTGATAGGGCGCACGCCCGAGGCGCGCAGCCGTTCACGCATCCAGAGCGGGGAGGGCGCAACACGCACGTTCTGCACGACGGCGCCGCAGTACCGATAGCACTTATCGGGCGCCTCAATAGCTACAGAAAGATAATCGCTGACAAAGCCGTTCATTTTTTTAACAATCGTTTTTGGCATCGTTAGCGGTGCATCGAAGGTTGCCGCCGCCTCGCGGGCGAGACCGATAACGGACAGACAATCCGGTCTGTTCGGGGTTATCTCGAATTCGGTGATAGTATCGTTAAATCCGATTGCCTCACGGATATCCATGCCGAGGGTCTGGCAGCAGTCATCGCCGAGGACGAAAATACCGTCCTCAATCGCATAGGGGAAATCATGTGTAGTAAGCCCCAGCTCGGAGAGGGAGCAGAGCATACCGCAGCTCACGACACCGCGCAGCTTGCCTTTTTTAATCTGTTTTCCGCCGCTGACGACCGCATTGTCAAGCGCGACCGGGACGATGTCGCCTTCCTTTAAGTTCTGTGCGCCGGTGACAATCTGAAGCGGCTCTGCGCCGGTGTCTACCGAGCAAATCCACAGGTGGTCGGAATCGGGGTGGCGTTCTATGGTCAGTAATTTTCCTACGACAATATTTTTTAGGTCGTGTCCTTCTGTTTCATATCCTTCGACCTTGGAGCCGGAAAGGGTCATTTTATCGGTAAATTCTTTTATAGCAACACCGGTTTCTACATAATCGGCAAGCCATTTTTCTGACAGCAGCATTATCGTTCCTCCTTAAAACTGGTTTAGGAATCTCAGGTCATTCTCATAAAAAAGACGCAAATCGTCAATGGAGTACTTGAACATCGTCAGGCGCTCAAGACCTAAGCCGAAGGCGTAGCCGCTGTAGACGTCGGGGTCAATGCCGCCGTTCCTAAGCACCTTCGGATGTACCATGCCTGCGCCGAGTATTTCAATCCAGCCCTCGTTTTTGCACATCGGACAGCCCTTGCCACGGCAGCGGAAGCACGATACATCGATTTCGCACGACGGCTCGGTGAACGCGAAGTGGTGCGGGCGCAGGCGAATCCGTGTATCCTCGCCGTAGAGGCGTTTGGCGAACTGCATTAGATTGCCCTTGAGGTCGCCCATGGTAATCCCCTTATCGACGACCAGTCCCTCAATCTGATGGAACAGGGGAGAGTGCGTGGCATCGACGGCGTCGGAGCGGTAGACGCGCCCGGGAGCGATGATGCGGATAGGCGGCTTTGTGGTTTCCATGACGCGTATCTGCACGGGAGAGGTCTGTGTGCGCAGCAGCATGGATTCGGTGATATAGAAGGTGTCCTGTGTGTCGCGCGACGGACTGCCTTTGGGGATATTGAGCGCTTCAAAATTATAGTAGTCCCACTCGACCTCGGGGCCTGTGGCAATCTGAAAGCCCATACCCAAAAAAATGTCCTTGACCTCATCAAGCACGATCGACAGCGGGTGACGGTGCCCGATCGGACGCGGCGTACCGGGGACGGTGACGTCAATGGTTTCGGATTTGAGCGTCTCTTGGCGCTCGCTCGCCGTGAGCGCAACGGCTTTTTGTTCGATAAGATTCTCAATAAACGCGCGCGCCTCGTTGGCAAGCTGTCCCATAACAGGGCGCTCCTCGGGCGACAGCGCACCCATTTGCTTGAGAATCGCGGTCAACTCGCCCTTTTTCCCTAAAAAACGAATGCGCAGACTCTCCAGCTCCTGCTTCCTGAAAACCGTTTCCAGCTCTTTTTCAGCGGAATTCCGAATGGCTTCCAATTGTTCTTTCATACTGTTCAGTCCTTACAAAAAAAATACTTCATCCCTGATAATCAGGGACGAAGACAATCTCCGCGGTACCACCCTTATTTTTGCGTGAGCAAACACTCTCGTTTCCGATAACGGGGAACACCGTCTGCGCCTACTTATAAAATTCAGCGCAACCGCTCGTAAGTGAATTTCGGACAATCCCTTTGCAGGCGCACTTTCAGCCTAAAGATGCGCTTCTCTGTGTACAAAATCGGGGGTCTTACTGCCTCTTAGTCATCGCGTTTCTTCTATAGTAGCAAAAAAGGCGCGATTTGTCAATAAAAAGTTCATAAAGATTCTTCAGAAAAACCTTTGAATTTCAGCGTTCTTGTGATACAATATCTATAACAGATTGAATTGGAGGCAGTGAATATGCAGGATATCAAGCTTGGGGTACAGCTGTATACGCTGCGAGAGCAGTGCCAGACCCCGG
>CAZEXA010000001.1:49800-54195 GCA_964516565.1 uncultured Eubacteriales bacterium
AGGGTTTGAGGAAACGCTGAAAATGCTGCAAAGCATCGGCTGCAGCGTAATCCAGATATCGGGAATCGGCAATTTTGACATTAACATTAAAGCCGAGCTTGTCGATAAATACTCCATGGACGTCTGCGTGACGCATATTTCATATGATCGTTTGCTGGATGATTTTGACAATCTCATCCGGGAGCATCAGTTGCTCCACTGTACGAATATCGGTATCGGCGGAATGCCCGGCATCTATCGTCAAACGGCTGAGGGAATCGACGAATTTATTGTTCGCGCCAATGCAATCAGTGAAAAGCTGCGCGCAGCGGGTTTCCATTTCGGATACCACAACCATTCGTTTGAGTTTGAGGTTCACAACGGCAGACGGACGATGGATAGACTCATTGAAGAGACCGCCGATACGGGGCTCACCTTCATACCGGATACCTACTGGATGCAGTACGGCGGCGTAACCCCTGCCGAGTATCTTAAAAAGATGAAAGGGCGCGTCGATGTCTGCCATTTCAAGGATATGCGCGTTGTCGACGGTCAGCCGCGCTTTGCAGAGGTCGGCACGGGTAATCTCGATTTGGGCGCTTGCTACCGCACCTGTAAGGAGATTGCGGTTAAGTATATTGTGATTGAAGAGGATAACTGTTACGATTTGCACCCCTTTGAGGCGGTAAAAATCGGCTTTGAAGGTCTTCAGCGTATTTCCCGGGAAAACACCTAATCCCCTCATTTGAAAGGAGATTTTTATGAGAAAATATTTAAGGTACTTACTGTATGCGATTGGGTACACCATCCTGTTTGCCGTGATACCGCTGGCAATCTTTCTCGGAACAGATGTTGAAAACGCCGCGGTAATTTTCATTTACTTCCTTATCGTTGTTTTTCTGACGCTCGGTTTTATTCTGTTCTACACGGTACTCAGGGACAGTTCACCCAAGGAAGATAAACGTCTTGCCGAAAAGCTCGGCGATATCGAAATTCAGAACGCGGCCATCGCCTTCAGTCTTTCGGAATTAAAGAAAGAGCTTAGGGGCGGCAAGGATAAATTCGGTCAATGACTTTTTTCAGGAGTGAAACGGTTTGAAACGTGCGATTGCGCCGGTGGCGGCGCTGTGCCTTTTGGCATACTCGTTTTCTTTTGCGGCTTTGTGCGCTTCGCAGTACGGTGATTTTTCCTATACCGTGCTGGATGGGGCACGCGTGCGTATTGACTGCTTTAACAACCGCAACGCCGCCTCCGCCGTTATTCCGGAAAGCATAGACGGATATCCGGTCACCGAGATCGGCGCGCAAGCATTTAAACAAAAATCATCGCTTACAAGCGTCGTCATTCCGGACAGTGTCATATCCATCGGAAACGACGCGTTTTCCTATTGTTTGAAGCTATCTTCCGTCAGATGGGGGAGCGTAAAAAGCCTCGGCGATGCAGCGTTTTCCGAGTGCCGCGCTCTTGGAAACATCGATTTGAATAGCGCCGACACGCTGGGAGAACGCTGTTTTTTCAATTGCACGGGGCTCAAATCCGCCGATCTCGGAGAGCGCTTGACCGTTCTTCCGAGAAACACGTTTTCCGGTTGTACGGCGCTTCAGACCGTTGTGTTTTCGCCTGTCCTTAA
Source organism: uncultured Eubacteriales bacterium (assembly GCA_964516565.1). Lineage (GTDB taxonomy): Bacteria > Bacillota > Clostridia > Oscillospirales > Acutalibacteraceae > DTU089. The sequence continues at coordinate 51,411 of CAZEXA010000001.1, forward strand.
ATCCATTGAAGCCTATGCATTTTCCGGCTGTGAAGCGCTTTTGTCGGTAAGTTTTCCGAATACGCTCACCACTGTGGGCGACAATGCGTTTTATGAGTGCGCCGCTCTTGAGAATGTCACCTTCGGAAAGGGCGGTATGACGCTCGGCGTCTACGCGTTTCTCAACTGCGAAAGCCTGCTGTCCGTTACGGTTCCTCCAAATGTGACCGCCATCGGCAAATATGCCTTTGCCTTGGCGTCGGGCAACGAATTTTCACACGCGGAGGGATTTACGATAACCTGCCAAAACGGATCGGCTGCGTATAATTACTGTAAACAATACGGGCTGACCCCGAAGCTGAAAAATTTCAATACGCTGTTTATGGTTGGTGATGTTAACGGTGACGGCGGGATAGGTATTGACGATGCCATTAAAATTCTGCGTGTTGCCGCAACACTTGATCCCTTTGACGACAATCTCCTATATTATTATGATTATGACGGATCAAAGACCGTAGACGTACGGGACGCCCGGCTGGTTCTGCGCAAGGCGGCGGGTCTTTCATGAAGAAAACGGGTAAAACAGCCGTCGCCGGTATCTTGACCGCGCTTTCTGTCGCCGCGATGTTTCTGACCGCGGTGTTGCCGTTTTTTACCTATATCCTGCCGATTGCGGCAGGTGTTTTGATGATTGCCGCGGTACGGGAGCTGGGACGCTTTTGGGCGGCGGGAATCTATGCGGCGGTATGCGTACTCTCGTTTCTTGTCGTCGTCGATAAAGAAGCCGCACTGATGTATGCCGCTTTTTTCGGCTATTACCCCATACTGAAAGAATACCTCGAACGCCTGCCGAAGGCGCTCGAGGTTGTGTTTAAATTTTTACTTTTTAACGCCGCCGTAACGGCAGCGTATTTTGTGCTGCTAAAGCTGTTCGGTATGCCTGCCGAGGAGTTCAATGAATTCGGTAAATACACGGTATATATTCTGTTGGGTTTGGGCAACATCGTTTTTGTGCTGTTCGATTTTTTGCTGGCAAAGCTGACGCTGCTGTATACAAAACGCTTTCAAAAACGAATACACACGTTGCTGAAGTAGGTTATATCCCGCCCGCCGCGATTCTGTCTAAAATATTGTCAAGCTCAGAAAGAACAAAATCGCTGATCTGTTCGGTTTCCCGTCCGGGGAACAGGAGCAGGTCGTTTTTTATAATGCCGCGTCTTTTCAGCATATGCTTTAAGCTCTTGTGATACGAGGTCGCCGTGTACAGCTCAAGATAGGGGAGCAGAGTGGTGTAATACATGTGGAGAGCCTTGTCTTCATTGCCGGACAGATAGGTCTGTACGACAGCGTTATGAATCTCCTGCGCTTCTGTGCCGGCCATATAGGCGGTCACGCCGAGCCTTAGCATCAGGGGCATATTTTTGCCTGCCGCGCCGCCGATGACCTGAAGGCCTTCGGGGGCAATCTGCATCAGCCTGTAAAGCTTTTCCTGCCAGTAGCCGCCTTCGGCTTTGACGTAGCCGATATTCTCAATATTTTCATAGAGCTTTACAAGATACTCCGGGGTGAAAACGCCCGCGGAATTGCCTGTATCCTGCACGATGACCGGAAGCGTGGTGGTTGCGCAGGCTTCTTCGTAATACTCAAAAATTTCGCTCCCTGAGGCACGGCCGACCGGCGGAGAGCAGAGCATGATCATATCCGCTCCGAGTGTTTCGGCAAGACGGATGTTGTAGACCGTGTCCTTGACGGTGTTGGCAGCGGCGCCGATGAAGACCGGGACGCGCCCGGCGACGGCCTCGACGGTTGTTTTAATGATAATTTCCCTGTCCTCGCGTGCGCAATACTGGTATTCCGAGGCTCCGGCTAAGTGGCCGACAGCCTTGCATCCGGCGTTCAGACAGTAGTTTACGAGCGAGGCGATGTCCTCCTGGTCAACATCGCCGTTTTCATCAACGGGTGTCGGCAGAATCGGCATCATGCCGTAAAACTGTTCAAAGTCTTTTCTCATATATAAAAGCCTCCGATGTGCTTAGAGAACCGCGTATGCCGTAAGATAATTTACTATTTTAAGAAGGTAGATGAGAATAGCCATCAATTCGTTCGGCGGTACGGTGTTGTCCGAAGGAAGGATTGTGCTTTTTTGCGGTTCGAGAAGGACATTGAGATCGGCGGGGGCATAGGCATCTCCGACGATACCGTCGATGAACGGAGCCAGACAGGAGACAATGACCGCGTCGGCGGTGGTGCTCATAAATGTCAGTTTTGCCGCTTCGGATACAAGGTGTTCGTTCAGGGTTTCATCCGGCGCGGTCATACCAAGCTCCTTGAGAAGCTCGTCCAGCCCGTCCGGTATGACGTTTTCGGTGAGAATTGTACCGAGAGCGTTGGCGAGCGCCGCCCTCAGAACGGCATACAGGAGCGTGATTTCCGGCGAATTCGCGTCAAGAGTCTCATCACCGGCATAAAAACCCCCGAGAATATCGGCTGCAAGCTGATACGCGTATTCGTAATCGCTCGCGGGGATTGATTTTCCGACCGATGCGGCAATCTCCTCCATCGAGTCAAGGCTGCCGGGCGTTTTATCTGAATTGTATAGCGGCATATGAAGGGAAGCGCCGACAGACTTCATAATTTTATCGAGCGTATCATAAGCGTCCGTACCTTCTTCAATGCCGAGAGGACGGGCTATTTTAGCCGCCGAGCCGATATAGCGGTCAATCCAACGGTCGATACCCTTTACAAAAAAGCCGTGGGCATAGGCGGGAAAATCCTCTCCAATCAGCGATAGCTGGGCGTCGGTATA
>CAZEXA010000001.1:54205-60198 GCA_964516565.1 uncultured Eubacteriales bacterium
CCCTGCGGAAGGTCTGCGGTGTCGATTTTGGTAATATACGCGGTTTTTATGTCGGCGGAGGTTTCGGAAAACACGGCTGTCCTGTAAGCGTTCGGGGCGGTTATCAGCGAACCGATCATGACGTCGTAGACGGTATTGCCCGCAGTGCTGACGGTTCCCGAAATATCGTTGGCATGGAGGTGTCCGGTAAAAACAACCCCTATACCAAGGTCGGCAAAGGTGGCGGCAAGCTCCCGGTAGCCGTCAATTATCGATTGGATGGGCGTATGGGGAAGCAGGCTGTGGTGCATCATGGCGACGAGCTGTACGCCGTCCGCATCCGCCAGTGCCGCCTGTTCTTTGATCCAGGTGAGAATATCGGCGTTAATAGCCCCCTCGTCGTCGCCGTATATACAGCTGTCAATTGCCATCAGGCGGTAATTTTCATCGAGCCGCGCGGTGTATGAGGCAGAGGACGCCTGGACCGTGAGTGCCTCACTATAGCCGAAATCGGCGTAGATTTCTTTAAAATCGTTAAGTAAAATTCGCGTTTCGCCGTCCGTATCGCTGATGTCGTGATTCCCGCAGATGACAAAAATCCGTTTTCCGGTCTGCGCCTCAAAGGCTTTGAATTTCGCGGCAAGCGCCATATGATCGGTTCGTTTGCCGCCGGTTAAATCGCCGGCTATAAGAACGGTATCCTGCGGCGCGTCAGCGCAAATCTCTAAAAAGGCGTTCATGATCGCTTCGGATTCGGCGTTCATCTGCCCCTGAATGGTCGCGTGTCCGTGCAGATTGTCCGGGTCCCCGGATTGTTCTATAGGACCGAACGCCGCGGCGGAAGTAAAATGGGTGTCGGAAGTTAAAATGACAGAACAGGAGGCATCTGACTGCCCGTGTGCAGGTGTGGCAAGCGGAAAAACTAAGGCGAGTGACAAAAGAAAAGCAAAAACCCTTTTCATATAGTTCTCCTTACGTTGTTTTTATGGTGACGTCCCGTTAATGTCCTCTATTTTACGGGAACGGGTACCGGTTTCCCGATCCACATATCTTCCCATTTGTGACCGGCGATCTCCTCAAGCCGGTGTTTCTGCTCCTCGCTGACCGTACACTCGCCCGTTTCGCGCTTTTCGCGGATAAGCTCCTTGATACAGGCGTGATCGTTCTTGGTCATTTTGTAGCGATAGACAGACAGCACGGTAAAAAACGCGAATACAGCGGGTAAAATGATGAAGTTCAGGCGCAGTCCGAAGAGGGATTTCGCGGTTTGATAGCGCGGCTCCTTCTTCTGGGTATCGTAACCGAACGTCTCGAGTGATGCGCCGACGGCGTAAGACATCACACTGCCGATGGTTTTGGCAAAAAAGGAGCGGAACGTCGAAACGACGCCCTCGCGGTTTTCTCCGGTAATCATCTCGTCAACGTCAATAACGTCCGGCTGGATTGTTGTGGCGACAAAGCCCGGACCGGAGAATCCGAAATTATACAGCACGGAGGAAACGACCATGATAAGCATGGTAATCTTTGACGGTGTCGTCGGGGTGATAAAAATATTGAGAAACAGTCCGATGACCATCATCGGGCCGAGCAGCTTTCCGCAGAATTGCTTGCCTTTATAGCGGACGAGCAGGAAGTTGAGAGGCGAACCGCTCGCCTCGGCAAAGCCTGAAATGATGTTGAGCGAATTGAAAAACTTATATTTATCGGCGACGCTTATCATGAAATACTGATCGGTATAGCCGTAAAGCCCGCGACTGATCATGAAGAACAGACTAATGATAAAGTACTGCCGGAACGCCTTATTTTTAAACACGCCGGCATAGTCGGCTATGATGCTTCTGTGGGACACGGAGAAGGTATCGCCTACGGACGACGGCTCATAGGTGTGAAAGAAGGTGTAGACCAGCGGCAGCGAAAACCAGACTGACAAGATGATGCCGACCATCATATAATGCGGCCGGTCGGCAGGTGACGGGTCAGGCAGCGCGCCGAGAGCTACTTTGATATTGAACCCGCTCAGAGCCAGCGCCGTAAAAATAAAGGAAGAAATCTGGCCGACCGAGTTCATTATATAGGAAATAATTGAAAACTGCGTGCGTAAAAAATACTGCGGGGCGACGCTGGGAAGCATGGCGGTGTGGGGGATGTTCCCCATGGTGTAGGAGGCGCTGTAAAGAATGCTTGCCAGCAAATAAAAAAGAAAGATATTCCTCGTATTTCCGGTCGCGGAAATACCAAAGGAATACCATTTCATGATATAAGAGAGCGCAAAAGGCGCAATAGCCCACAACAGATAGCGGCGGTGTCTGCCAAAGCGCGAGCGTGTATGGTCGGTAATGTAGCCCATTACAGGATCGGCAAACGCATCAACCAGACCGCTGATCAGCGAAATGGTGCCGGCTGTTTTGGTGCCGAGTCCTTCGACAAAGGTAAGAAACTGGAGATGATAGAGGTTAAGGGGATAACCGGCACCGCCGAGCATAATATTGGCGGAGGTATATCCGACAATAGGCTTTAAATATTCCTTGGTACCGCCTTCGATACCGACTACGTTTTTCAGCTTTTCCCCCAACCCCATATAAGTCCTCCGAAAATTATGTAATATTTGCGAATATGACGCACCAGTAGTAATACCCGTCGGGGGCCTCATAGCAGCCGATCCCGATGGTGTTAAAGCTGTCGTACTTCAAGTTTTTCAGTGTTTTCGCGTTCCCGGAGAAAACGGAGTAGGCCGCATCGCTGCTTTTAGCTCCTTGATAAAAGGCGGCGTCGGCAAAGAGGGGAGAGAGTCCGGCATCGGTTACCGCTGTGAACCAATAGGAACGGTCAAGGCGCAACGCGGGGTCGCCGGTTTGGTAATACTCCTCGGCGAGCGTCGCGGCAGCGGCCGATAGGGTATCCGGCGCGGAAAATCCGGTCAGACTGTATCGGGAGCGGTATGTATTGAACTTATTCAGAAGACCGGCAGTATCACCGGGACCGCCGGAATTCATATATTCCAACGGTTCGAGGTCGGCTGCCATACGCAAAATAAGACGGGCGTCCGTGTAATTCAGCGTGTTGTTGCGGTCAATGTCCGCACAGAGAAAAACTTCCTCACTCGGCATACCGATAATGCCCGCGGCCATACGCAGAACCATCCGCGCGTCGGTGACGTCCACAACACCGTTGTTGTCGATATCCCCGTAGTAACGTTTAACGGCAGGTTCCGCCTGTACGGTAATAAACCCGACCGTAAACACGGCGAGCGAGAGAAAAAAGGAAATCGCTTTATGAAAAAGTGACATTCTCATAACCTGCTTTTGCTGCAATATATATACAGCTTAACATATTACGCCGTACACGTCAATGTTTGCGGAGTAACAGTTATTACCATACTATTATAAGCGCGGCGGAGCGTTTCTTATTGCTCTTGACCGGAAAGATATGCCAAGGCCATTTTATATCCTTCGAACCCGTATCCGGCAATCTGCTTTTCACAAGCGGGAGCGGTATAGGAAACGGCACGAAACGGCTCACGCGTATTGATATCGGACAAGTGTACCTCGACGGCGGGAAGCGCGACAGCCTTTAACGCGTCCAAAATGGCGACGCTCGTATGCGTATAGGCTGCCGGGTTAATCACGATGGCGTCAAAGACACCGAGGGCAAGCTGAATTTCATCGACGATGGCTCCCTCGTGATTCGACTGAAAGAGCATGACCTCGATACCGAAATCATTTGCGGAGTCGGTGATATAATTACACAAATCGGTATAGGTTCGATTTCCGTATACCGCCGGTTCACGAACGCCGAGCATATTCAGATTCGGTCCGTTAATAACGAGGATTTTCATTGTTTAAAGCCTCAATAATCAAATTGACATTGGCGTCAACCGCGCTGTGCGCACGGATGGTGGTGTCTGCTGTCAACTCATAAATCGGGGCGCGCACCTCGGCCATACTCTGTAAATTTTCAATGGAAGCGGAAACGGGGCGTCCGTCAGTATAGAGCTCGGAATAGTTGCGTTCGATGTAGACGACAAAGGAATTCTCGCGGATGGCAATGCGGTTTTCTTTTGAGAGAACGGCACCGCCTCCTGTGGAAATGATACAGCCGCTCTCCTTGCAGCAATGCAGCGTTACGTTGCGTTCCGCTTCCCGGTAGTAAGCCTCGCCGCGCGTCTGAAAAATATCCGATACGCTCATAAACTGGTTCTTTTCGATCTCGGCATCAAGATCGAAAAAGGGTCGGTGCAGTGTCTGCGAGAGGGCGCGTCCGATGGCGGCTTTTCCTGAGCCGGGCATTCCGATAAGCGTGATATTGCGTTTATCGGTTAAAAGCTTCTTTCTAATGGTATCAACTATAGTATCATCTAAATCATTATTCAGGAAAATCTGCGCGCTGGTATACGACTGAGCCGCGAGGCAGTATAAACCGGAAAGAGCGATAATTCCCCGTTCCATGGCCTGTTGAAGCAGAGCAGTGCGCACCGGATTGTAGACGAAGTCAATCACAAGACGCAAAGAAGTAAAGCCCTGAAGATCGACGGGGGATACGCCGGTGTTCGGATACATACCGATTGGCGTCGCGTTGATCAACACATTGCTGTCATAATGCACGCTGATATTATCATAGTTATTTTGACCGTGACGCGATACCAGTACAATTTTATCAGCGCCCAGCTCGCCCATGACGATACGGGCTGTGTTGGCGGCGGCACCGGTACCGAGAATCAGTACTTTTTCACCCTTAACGTTGATTTTATGCTTTTTTAACAGCGCCCTGAATCCGTCGATATCGGTATTGTAGCCTTTCAGAGTACCATCGCTGTCCTTGGTAACCAAGTTGACGTGGTGTGACTTTATAGCAGAACCAGAAAGGGCAGTGGAGAGATCGTAGGCAATCTTTTTATAGGGGGCGGCGATATTCATCGCCTTAAAACTTCCGGTGCGCATAAAAGAAAAAATGTCGTTTGGGGCAATCTCATAGTGTCTGTAGCCATAGTTACCGATAAGTGAATGGATATATGACGAATAGGAAAACGACAGGCTCTGTCCTACCAGCCCGAATTCGTTATCTGATATGTTATCCAATTCATCACCCTCTTTCATAACCTTAAGAATAGCTGATATATTAAATTTTGTCAATCTTTATTCGTTGCGAATAAGAAATGTTATTGGAAATTTCACTAAGTTGTTGCGCTGTAACAGAAATTATGATAATATACACGGGAGAAAGGATGGATGTTTTTATGAAAAAAACAATTGCTTTGTTTATAGCGCTGTTGCTTTTAATAACCGCCGCTGCCTGCGGGGCAAAAGATAACGGTGAAACGACGATAACCACCACAACGGAAAGCGAGACCTTTACCGACGAGTTGGGGAATCCCATAACGGAAGCAGGTGCCAGTGTCAGCGGTTCTGATGGCTCCGTAGCGGTAACGCCGTCGGTTACCGAGGATAACGATTCGCCGACGAAAACCGGGAGCGCAACGACGAAAAAAGGAAAACCTTCCGGGAATACGGCGACCACAAGAAAATCAAGCGGGAAAACGACCACCGATAGAACGACGCAAGTTCAGGGGACAAAGGGCAGCGTCGTTATTGGAACGGGCGACATTGACGACGGTTGGTTTTAATTTAACAAGCAGACAGACCCGCTGGCAAAAACAGCGGGTTTTAGTTTTTTAAATTGAAATTTCGTTGGCAATTCTGTAAAGCTCGAGATCGATGGTTTTTTTCATGTTTAGGGCTTCATAGATATCAAGGTCGATTATTTTGTCGGAGCGCGTCACGACAACGCGGTTGCCGATTCCCTCAGCAAGAATATGAACGGCGTGGTTTCCCATTTGGCTGGCAAGAACTCTGTCGCGCGCAGAGGGGGAACCGCCTCTCTGAACGTGTCCGAGAATCGTGGCACGGCTTTCGACGCCGGTTCTTTCCTGAATATATTTTGCCAGCTCGCCGACACTGCCGATACCCTCGACACCCTCGGCCACGATGATGACGAAATGCTCTTTGCCGGTCGCCTGT
>CAZEXA010000001.1:60208-82939 GCA_964516565.1 uncultured Eubacteriales bacterium
TTAAAACACAGGTTGCGCCGACGGCAAGTCCGGCGTTGAGAGCGAGATAGCCGGAATTTCGCCCCATGACTTCGACGACCGAGCAGCGATCGTGCGATTCGGTAGTGTCGCGGATTCTGTCAACCATATCCATGATGGTGTTCATAGCGGTGTCGTAGCCGATAGTATAGTCGCAGGATGAAATATCGTTGTCAATGGTTCCGGGAAGACCGATACAGGGGATACCGTGCTTGGAAAGATCCGAAGCGCCCCGGAACGAGCCGTCTCCGCCGATGACGACAATGCCGTCAAGTCCGACCTGATGACAGATATCCACCGCTTTACCAATACCGGCTTCTGTTCGAAATTCCTCACAGCGCGCTGAGTACAGCATGGTACCGCCTCTGTGGATAATGTCCGACACCGACCGGAGGTTCATTTCATACATATCACCCGATATAAGACCCTTGAAGCCGCGGCGGATACCCATGACGCGCATGCCGCTTTCGCAACCTGTTCTCACAACCGCTCTGATGGCGGCGTTCATGCCCGGCGCGTCTCCTCCGCTTGTTAGCACACCGATGGTTTTCATGTTGATTCCTCCAATATCTAATAAGACAACATTCCAAATATAGCATAAAAAATTTAGGTTTTCAATGGTAATTTTTAAGATATTCGATTCGGTTCTGCGGTTTTTCTGTGAAAATCGACGAATTATAACAATCTATTCCCATACAATGACATTATCGGTACCGCATAACCGTCTGAGCTCGGCAAGCAGCGGGTCATTAACAAAAGTTTTTAAAGAGTCACCGAGATAGTTATATTGTTTTTCCTCGGGGAGGTATAACCAGACCGGCAAATCCCCCTCAAAAATAGATATCAGGCATTTCAGCTTGTTTTCCAGTTTCTCGTCACGCTCCGGCAGCTTGAGATACAACCCACGCCTCTTCTTTTTACTATCCTTGGAAGGGGGCGGTGCCGTCTGCGGCAAAACGGCAGAACGACCGAATACCGGTATTATCGTTTCGGGAATCAGCTTTGGTTCCTCCCCCTCGCGGACGGATACGCGCACGTCCATGCAGAGAATGCTGCCCTCGGTGAGGAGCGGAGCATATTTGGCGAGTATCTTCGGGAAAATGAGCAGCTCTGCGGAACCGGTCATATCCTCAAATCGAGCAAACGCCATGATTTCGTCCTTTTTGGTGACTTTCTTTTTAACGCTCGTTACTATACCGAGTATCTTCGCGTGTTCCTCCGCGTTCGGGAGGGAAAAACGTTCGTCATCGGGGTCAGTTAACCGTGCGATCCGGGCGCAGTGAAGCTCTTCGGCGACGGCGGCGTATTCCTCGAGCGGATGTCCGGAAATGTAGAGCCCCGTCACTTCCTTTTCAAAATTCAGGAATTCGGTTTTCGGCATTTCCGGTTGCCGTTTAAATGTGAACTCAGGGGCGGACTCCATGCCGGTGAGGGAAAAAAGCGCCAGCTGTCCGTCAATATTCTGTCGCTTTTCATGCTCAAGAGTATTTAAAAGCGTCTCGAGCGATTGAAGCATTTCCCGCCGGTTGAGCCCCAAACCGTCAAGCGCGCCGCTCTTGATGATGCTTTCGAGAGCGCGGCGGTTGAAATCTTGTCCGTAAAGGCGCCTGCAGAAGTCCTCAAAGTTTGTAAAACGGCTGTGAGCACGTTCGGAGATGATTTTCTGAATGAAGCTGCGCCCAAGGTTTTTAACGGCGAGCAAACCGAAGCGGATGCCGTCCTTCTCGACGGTGAAACCCTCAAAGCTGCTGTTGACGTGAGGAGGCAGCACCGGGATTTTCAGGCGCTGACATTCGGAAATATAGAGCGATATTTTTCCGCTGTCGTCAAGGAAGCTTGTCAGGAGCGCCGCCATAAATTCATAAGGATAGCTAACTTTTAAATAGGCGGTACGGTAAGCAATCAGACCGTAGGCAGCCGTATGGCTTTTATTGAAGCCGTAGGAAGCAAAGGAAATCATGTCGGTAAACACTGCATCGGCGGTCTTTTCGTCGATGCCGCGCCGTACGCAGCCGTCAACCAAAACACTGCCGTCCTCGGCGGTCAGACCATGTATGAAGATTTCCCGTTCGCGCTCCATGACGTCGTGCTTTTTTTTGCTCATTGCCCGGCGAACGATGTCTGCGCGCCCGAAGGAATATCCGGCAAGCGTCCTAAATGTCTGCATGACCTGTTCCTGGTAAACCATGCAGCCACAGGTTTCGTCGAGTATACCTTTCAGCAGCGGCGTTCTGTATTTGACCTTATCGGGATGCTTTCTGTTCTCAAGATAGGTGTCGATAAAAAACATCGGACCGGGACGGTAGAGCGCGACGGCGGCGGCAATGTCCTCAAAGCGCTCCGGCTTTAAACTGACGATCAGATTGGTCATTCCCGCCGATTCGCACTGAAAAACGCCAAGCGTATTGCCTTTCTGTAACTCTTCATATACCGCCGGGAAATCAAGGGGGATGTTTTGACAGGTGAAGTCCGGCGTATGCCGTCGGATAAGCTTTTCGGCGTCGTTTATCACAGTCAGCGTACGGAGCCCCAAAAAATCTATTTTCAAAAGACCGAGTTCCTCGATTTCGGTCATCGTATACTGTGTAACGACAGCTTCGTCGTTTTTAGCGAGAGGCACAAAATCCGATACGGCGTTTTTCGTGATGACGACTCCGGCGGCGTGAGTGGATGCGTGGCGCGGCATACCCTCTACCCGGGCGGCCATATTGAGCAGCTTTTTCACGCGGTCATCCGACTTAGCCAGCGCCGAAAGCTCGGCATTTTTTTTGAGCGCTGACTGAAGCGTAATGCTCAGCTCCCGCGGAATCAGCTTAGCGACCGTGTCGCTTATGGTGTAAGGCAGTCCCAACACTCTCGCCACGTCGCGGACGGCGGCTCTTGCGGCCATGGTGCCGAAGGTGACGATTTGCGCGACGCGGTCAGCGCCGTATTTGTTTATGACATAGTCGATGACTTCTTGACGGCGTACATAACAGAAGTCGATGTCGATATCCGGCATACTGATGCGTTCGGGATTGAGAAATCGCTCAAAGAGCAGACCATTGGCGACCGGATCAATGCCGGTGATACCCGAGGCGTAGGCGGCGAGGCTGCCGGCGGCAGAGCCGCGCCCGGGTCCGACGGGTATCCCTTTTTTAACGGCGTAGCCGATGAAATCGGCGACGATGAGAAAATAGTCGGTAAAGCCCATGTCGTCGATGACGGACAGCTCGTAAGAAAGCCGCTCTGTGTACGCAGCGGGCACCCCCAAGAGAAATTTATTTTCGAGACCTTCAAAGCAAAGCTGCCTCAGGATACATGCATCGACGCGCTATACATGGACAGCTGCCTCAGATAATCGCTGTGCGAAATATTTTCTGTCAATTGAAAATCAGGCAACTTAGTGATGCCGTATTCAAATTCCAGATGGCACATATCCGCGATTTTCTGGGTATTCGTAACCGCATCGGGATAATCGGAGAACAGCGCTTCCATTTCGGCGGCGCTTTTCAAATAAAAGCTGTCAGTCTTAAAATCGAGACCGGTATCTTCGTCAATCGTCTTATTGGTCTGGATACAGACAAGCACCTTCTGTACCTCGGCGTCCTCTCTCTGGACATAGTGTACATCGTTTGTCGCCGCGTAGGGAATTCCCGTCGCCTCATGTATTTTGCGAAGCCCGGAAAGTACGGCTACGTCCTCTTCGGTGCCGTGATCCTGAAGCTCTAAATAATAATTGCCGTCACCGAATACCGTGTTGTGCCAGCGCGCCGCTGCGGCGGCAGCTTCGACGTCGCCGCTGAGAATGAGGCGCTGAACCTCTCCGAACAGACAGCCTGACAGGCAAACAAGACCGTCGGCGTACCGTTCTAAAAGCTCCCGGTCTACGCGCGGCTTGGTATAAAAACCTTCTGTAAATGATAAGGAAACCAGCTTCATCAGATTCCTATAACCGGTTTCATTTTTACACAACAGGATCAGATGATACCGCTCGCTGTCGAGCGAGTGGTTTTTATCGAACCGTGAACGCGGAGCTACATAGACTTCACAGCCGACAATCGGCTTGACACCGGCTTTTTTCGCTTCCTTAAAAAACTGCTGAACGCCGTACATCACGCCGTGGTCGGTGATGGCAACGGCGGTTTGATGAAGCGTCCTTGCACGCGAAAGGACGTCCCGTATCCGGCAGGCGCCGTCGAGCAGGCTGAATTCGGTATGCAGATGCAGGTGCGAAAAACCTGCCACGTTCTTACGTCCTTTTCGTTTTTTTATTAAAATAGGATTTTTATTATAACATACGGTAAATTTATGTCAATAAAGCAAAATTAAATAAAAATAGTGACAATTAAATAAATGTATGATATAATCCATGAGGATAAAGATTATGCACAATGTATCAAATTTTATGAGGTGAGTGAAATGATAAAAAACGGCAAGGTTTTAGGACTTCTCCTAATGCTGATATTGCTGTGCCTTTCAGCGGGAGCCTGCGCCGGAAAAAATGAAAAGACAACGGACACCAGCTCGCCCGATACAGCGGGTGATACGGTTTCTTACAGCGATGAAACTGTCGCCGCTTCCGCAAACGTTTCCGGTTCGGATGTTTCCTATAGTTTTGATTTTGGCAGTTCTCCCTCGTCTTCTTCTACAGAGTTGCCTTCGCTGATTGACTACAATACAACGACAAAAAAGCATCAGAACACAACGACGACAAAAAAATCGACTTCCAATACGACAGTCACGACCAAAAAGTCTTCCACCACAACCACTTCCAAGCCGGTGTCGGAGATGTCGTTAAAAGAGCTTCAGATGGCCATGTTCATGACCGATGACCCGACGAAAGCCAAGCAGATTTTGACCGCCGCCGGTTTTGCTTACGACCCCATACAGGATATTTACTATTCCGTGATGAATCCGCTTCAGCGCAATTTTGGCTACAACGTTTATTATGATGCGATGGCTCCCGTTTTCGGTATGATTTTTGATACGGAACGTATTTATTTTTCCTATGACGACAAGGATTGGCTCGTTCAGCTCTGGAAGGGGCAGTACGGGATTACGGTTGGTGCCGAAGTTGGTATCTATTATAAACCATCCTCCCGTACCTCAGGTCAATATGATTGCATCAGCGATGACGATCTTGTCGAGATGACAATGGAATTATATAAGGGCGACGAGAAGTATTTCACCAGAGGCCCGGAGCGCCACTGGTGGCTGACCGGCTTTAAGCTTCTTGACGCAGCGGCACCGTCCTCCCTTTCTTTGAATATTATGCTTACACTTGATGAGGATGGAATGGCAGACGCTTTTTTCAAAGCGGCCGATAAAAAAAACAGTAACACATTTATATGTCTCCCAAATGGCAATGATTTTATCATTCACTGGGGTTAAGTTTCACATTATCGAACAAGCCGCCCACCGGGCGGCTTGTTTTTATAGTTACAATGCGGCGTTTTTGATAATGATGTTTTCCGCCCAGCGCGCCCATTTTGGATCGACGCCGATGTCGCCGTAGCTCGGATAGTCCTTGGCAATCCACGAACCGCCGCATTTTTTGAAAATATCCAGCATTTCATAAGCGCGTTTTTCGATGATCTCGCGGTTTCCGGTAGGCAGTACCTTTTGAATATCGACGGGTGAGTGAAACACGACTTTGCGACCGAAATCCTCCGCTAAGACCTCCGAAGGATAGGCATCGGGCTGATCAAACTGGAAGGCGTCGACGCCCGCGTCAATCAGATCGGGAATGATGCCGTAGTTGTAGCCGCATGAGTGCATAAAGCACTTGATACCGACGTTGTGGTAGGCGTCGAAAAGCCTTTTGTAGGCGGGTTTAAACAGCGTACGGAAAGAATCGGGGGAGATAAAGGTGCGGTCCTGCGTGCCCCAGTCATCGCCGACCATCGCGCCGTCGATACCGCAGCCGTCAAGGGTTTTGATAACGGCAATTTCATGCTCGACGATCCGATCAAGAAAAGCTGTGACCATCTCCGGCTCCAATACCGTATCGGTCAGCGCGTTTGCCATCAGGCGCGCGTCGCGCAGCTGGGAAAAAAGGGAGCTGCCGTGCGAAAGAACAAACTTTTTTTCTTTATGCAGATTCATGCTTTTAAGTCTGTCGGCATATGACGCGTCAAACGCGGGCAGAATATAATTGTCAAAGTCGCTCCATTCCTTAAGCGCGCCGCGTATACACTCGCCCTTGGTTTTGCCGTTGAAGCGGCCGTAAATATTGCCGAAGCGGTCGGCGCGCACCTCACCTGAAAAGCCGGTTTCTTTGAGAAGCTCGGGATAGGCACCCCATTTGTCGTAGGGGTTGGGTTTTTCCTCAATATACACACGGCTCGCCACATAGGAGAAGTCGGTATGCCTGAAATTGTTAAAATGAAAGCCGATGCGCGGCGGGTTGTCGTGGTTCAATATCCGCAGGATAATTTCCTTGGATTTCATTTGTGCCATGTGCGTCAACTCCGTTCTGAGGAAAGTATACCACATGGCTATGGGAATGTAAACCGTATAACTGCGAAAAGGACGTAACCGCCCCCTTAACCGAAAAGGACGCCCTTTAGACGTCCTTTTTGCGATTCTTTTTATTCTTCCATTTGTTTTCCGAGAAAACTGGCGGCGACCTGAGCAAGCTTAATTTCCGTTTGGGTGGCAAAGCTGCCCTGTTCGCGCTGGAGCAGTATAACTGAGCCGGACACGTCGCCGCCTCCGATAATCGGAAAGACGACACTGGCGGTGTTCTGCGCTCCCTCAAAAGGTTTGATGGGCGTCACGTTTGCCGAGGCGATATAATTGGTACGGCTTTCCATGATTTCTTCCAACTCCGGCGATACGCGGCGCTCAAAGACCTCTTTTTTCGGAATACCCGCGGAGGAAATGATATGGTCGCGGTCGCTGATGAGCACGGGCATTCCCGCTGCACGGCTCAAAACATCTGAATACTGTCCCGAAAACTCCGAAAGCTCGTTCATCGGCGAATACTTTTTGAATATGACGCCGCCATCGCTCTCGGTAAAGATTTCTAATGGGTCGCCCTCGCGGATTCTCAGCGTTCGCCGAATCTCCTTGGGGATGACGACGCGCCCGAGGTCGTCGATTCTTCTGACAATTCCTGTTGCTTTCATATATGATAATTCTCCCTTACTTACGGATTGGTTGTTTTTATTGTTCGTAAGGTAAGGGAATTTATACGAAAAAACGAAAGATTTTCTTGTCAAAAAATGCCTGTTGATAATATACATAAAAATTAATGGTTGCCCTGACGACAGTCAGAATGATATGTGTTTTTTGTTGACAAACGAGGATATTTTCTAATTAATGTTAGAAAACATACTTTTAATAAAGTACGGTGCAACCATTTAGCATGGCTGCACCGTCCCTTAAAAAGCCGTGTAGAAACCGCGTGTGCGGCTATGTATCCGTCAATCCTTATAATAGAGCATACAATGGCAGTAGCCCTTAAATGCGGGGTCTGCAACCTGATCGCGGAACTCTTTGCACATACATTTGTTGTCTTCGTTCTGTTCAAGACGGCACGGACAGTAGCCGTTTTTTTGTTTTAAACCGGTGCGGATGGTTTCCACAATCTCCTTGTTCTCATTGAGATGAACGCCCATAATAATACCTCCGTTTCAGTAATAACTTTGATATACTATAATCAGTTTAGAAAAAAATGTCAACTGTTCACGGTAAATATTGAAGAAACGCGCTTTAGTGTTTCCGGTAATTTCGATGTTTCAATACCCGCGAAGTGTATCACCGCACAATGTGCATACGCATCGTCGGGCTTAAAGGTGAAGTCGGAAAGGAAGGAAAGCCCGACGCCCGCGCTTTCCGCTTTTTGCCGAACGGTTTCATCGGATAAATCCGTATTGAATTTCAATAAAAAATGCAGTCCTGCCTTTTCCTCGCCGATGGTGACAAATGGCGACAAGGGGGAATCCTTGATGGCGGCGACGACGGCGTCGCGTTTTTGGCGGTACCGTTTTTTCATGCGGTTGATATGCTTTTCAAACGAACCGTCGCTGATAAAGCGTGCCAAAGCGTACTGCTCAAACGCCGGGACGGTACAGGCGTAAAAATCGAGCTTTTGCGCATAGGCCTCCATAAGATGCGGGGGAAGCACCATATAGCTGATACGAATGGACGGCGCGATGGTACGCGAAAAGGTGTTGATATATATGACTTTCTGGGCGTTGTCTACGGAAAACAGAGAGGGAATGGGAAGACCGGAAAAACGGAACTCGCTGTCGTAATCGTCCTCTAAGATATACCGCCCGTCCTGTTCGTTTGCCCAGGCGAGCAGGCTCTGACGACGACCGGCGGACATGACGGTTCCGGTGGGGAAGTTATGCGCCGGGGAAATATGCACGACCTCAGCTGCGGTAGATTTCAGGGCTTTGACAGATAAGCCTTCGGCGTCTACGGGAACGGGGATGCTGACAACGCCGTTGAGCGCGTAGATTTTTGAGATTTTTTTGTGTCCGGGATTTTCAATAGCATAGTATTTATCGCGCCCGAGTAGCTGCACAAGAATATTGTAGAGATATTCCGTTCCCGCGCCGATGACAATCTGTGCAGGATCGGCCGTAAGACCGCGAAAACGAGTAAGGTGGGCGGCGATAGACGCGCGCAGCTCAAAAATGCCGTTATGCGCGAGTGGTTCAAGCAGTTTTTTGTCTTTTTCCTGAAGAACGCCGCGCATAATTTTTGCCCAAACCGAAAAAGGAAAGCCATCTGCATCGGTGCCGCGGTCCGAAAAGTCCATAAACAGTGCAGCAGACGATAATGGCTCTCCCACATAGGAAGCCGTCTTTTGATAGGAAGAGGGCGCGTCAAAGGCAGCGACATAGTAACCGCGCTTCTGGATAGAGGTCACATATCCTTCGTCAATGAGCTGCGCGTAGGCGTTTTCGACGGTAATAACGCTGATCCGCAGGTGCTGTGCGAGCGTCCTTTTCGACGGCAGCCGTTCACCGCGCGTTAAGACGCCGCTGTGTATGTCCGCACGAATATGCTCGTAAAGCAGTTCATATAGACTTTTCAAGGAAGTGCGTTCCAAATTATATGTCAGCATAATGCTCCCCATCTGATATTAATAAATAATCTTGAAATGGTTATAACAATAAGTCCAAATATCATTATAATACATATAATAAAAAAATCAAGAGGGGAAACGTATGCGCGAAAAATTACAGCGTCTGATTTTTACGGCACTGCTTGCGGCACTTACCTGCGCCTCAACGCTCATCGTGCAGATTCCTGCTCCCATGAACGGGTATATCAATCTCGGCGACTGTTTTGTTCTGCTTTCCGGCTGGCTGCTCGGACCGTTCTACGGCTTTTTCGCCGCAGCAATCGGCTGTGCGCTCGCCGATATTTTTGGAGGTTACAGCGTCTATGCCCCGGCGACCTTTATTATTAAGGGCGCGGTTGCGCTGTGTGCGGTTTTGCCCTTAAAACTGTTTATTTTTCGAAAATATAAACGTCTCGGACGGCTGACCGGTGCCGCTTTCGGGGAATTGTTCATGTTATTCGGCTATTTTGTTTATGCGCTTTTAATCTTTCGTTTAGAAATCGCCGCCGCGGCGGCGAGTGTACCGGGAAATTTGCTTCAGGGTTTTGTCGGAATCGTTGCCGCCGTTCTTCTCTATGAAGCTCTGACGAAAACCGGCGTCATTCTTAAGTATTTTAATGTGGGGGTGTGACCATGGAAACCATCAGAAATCAGGCAAAACAGGCCGCCTGTGAGCTTATAGAGCTTGCGAAACTGAAGAAGGGCGATATCGTCGTCATCGGCTGTTCTTCCAGTGAGGTGCAGGGCTTTGCCTTCGGCAGCCATTCGAGCGCCGAAACGGGTAAAGCCGTATTCGACGGGATTTTCGAGGCATTGTCGCCGCGCGGTATTTTCATAGCCGCGCAGTGCTGCGAGCACCTTAACCGCGCAATCATTATTGAACGCGAAGCGGTAAAGAACGATTCAATCGTCAATGTTGTTCCGCAGCTCAAGGCCGGCGGCGCGTTCGCCACAGCGGCATACAAAGCGTTTTCCGAACCGGTTGCTCTTGAAAGCATCGAAGCCGACGCCGGACTGGATATCGGCGGTACGCTGATTGGTATGCATCTGAAAAAAGTTGCCGTACCGCTCAAAATTCAGATAAATGCCATCGGTGAGGCGAGGGTATCTGCGGCGCGTACACGTCCGAAATTCATCGGCGGCAGTCGCGCCGTTTACGATGAAAACCTATTTTAATAAACAAGAACACAATGTTTTTACCGTTCTGTTGCGGGTGCCGGTGATAGGACGGCTTTTTTCGCCAACTTTTTCTTGCATTTTATTAACAGATGTCTATAATGTGATTTATAAGAAGGTATGTTATGGAACAGTTTGAGGAAAAACGCTGTCTTGACGGAATATGGCGGCTATACGCCATTGAAAACAAGGATTGCTGGGATATTGCCGACGAGCTATGTACCGCCGAGAAGCTTGACGGCACCGGTTTTCCGCGGATTTTCGCCACGGTACCCGGTAACTTTGAGCTTGCTCTGACAAAGACGGGGCGCTGCCCCGACCTATTTTTCGATGTTAACACCCTTGAGGCACAAAAGTACGAAAACCGCCATTTGTGGTATGTCGTTGATTTTGAAATGGACCGCGAACGCGAGCCGTCCGGCGAATACTTGCTGTTTGAGGGCGTGGATACCTTTGCGACTTATTATCTCAACGGTAAACGGATAGGGCACAGCGACAATATGCTCATTGAGCATACATTTGCCGCCAAAGGGCTTGTCAAGGGGAAAAACGAGCTTGTCGTCCATATCGCCCCGACCGTTTTGGAGGCGAGAAAACATAAATTTGACGCCGGGGTTACTTGTGCGCTCAAATACAATTACGGCTCGGTTGCCGTCCGCAAAGCGGCGGGAATGTTCGGCTGGGATATTTTACCGCGTATTGTGTCGGGCGGATTGTGGAGAAGCGTATACCTTTGCCGTGACAAGAAGGACAGAATCAACGACAGTTTTATGTATGCGCGCTATATGACAGATGCCGCTGCGCAGACATTCTACTATTCTGTTGACGTCGCGGGCGATTTTGTTAATGCGTACACGCTGGAGATCAAAGGCGTTTGCGGCGACAGCACCTTTTATCGCTCCGAAACGCTGTGGCATACCGAAGGAAGCTTCGGAATATATGTAGACAACCCTTATCTGTGGTGGCCGCGTCCGATGGGTGAGCCGATGCTCTACCATGTGACCGTTCGGCTTCTGCGCGGCGGCAAGGTTTGTGATACAAAAGAATTTGACCACGGCCTGCGTACCGTCGAGCTTATTAAAACCGACTATATTGACGATGACGGCAACGGCGATTTCCGTTTTAAGGTCAACGGCGAGGACTTTTTCGTTATGGGAACCAACTGGGTGCCTTTGGACGCGTTCCCTTCAAGAGAGAAAGAGCGGATGCAAAAGGCGTGCGCGCTCCTTTATGACAGCGGCTGCAATATGATTCGGATATGGGGCGGCGGTAATTATCAGGACGAGTCGCTGTTTGATTTTTGCGACCAAAACGGTATTGCCATATGGCAGGATTTCATGATGGGCTGTGCGGTATATCCGCAGAATGAGGAGTTTTGCGATGCCCTTACGCGTGAGGCGGAGGCGGTCGTCAAAAAGTACAGGCGTCACTCCTCGCTGTTTCTTTGGGCGGGGGACAATGAGGTCGATCAGGCGATGACCGGTCACCGCAATCCGAATACCTATATTGTCACGCGAGAGGTGCTGCCGCGCGTCATAGAACGCTGTGACCCATGCCGTGTGTATCTGCCTTCGTCGCCCTATGTGTCGCAAAAGGCGTATGAAGACAATAAGGTGTCGCGTATTCCCGAGGATCATTTATGGGGCCCCCGTCAATATTATAAACAGAATTTTTATAAAAACGCCGTCTGCCGTTTTGCCAGTGAAACCGGTTATCACGGCTGTAATTCGCCCGTATCGGTACGTCGTTTTATCGCCCCTGAGAACCTCTGGCCGTGGCAAGGTAATCCGGCGTGGATTGTCCACGCATCGTCGCCGGAACTGTCAAAAGAGAGCAGCTACGCCTATCGTATTCCGCTGATGGCAAGTCATCTCAAGGTGCTTTTCGGCGAAAGCGTTCCCGATGGTCTCACAGATTTCGCGCTGGCATCCCAGATTTCGCAGGCCGAGGCGTTTAAGTATTTCATTGAGCGCTTCCGCTGTGGAAAATGGGAGCGCACCGGCATCATCTGGTGGAACCTGCTTGACGGCTGGCCGCAGTTCTCCGACGCCGTCGTCGATTATTACTTCATCAAAAAATTGGCTTACTTCGTCATCAAGCGCTGTCAGGAACCTGTCTGCGTGTTAATGCGCGATTCAAAAACCCCTGCCGGTTTGCCGGTGCTCTGCGCCGCCAACGAAACGCCGGTTGAAAAGACCGCTGCCTACAGGGTAACGGATGTAAAAAGCGGCACCCTTGCCGCCGAAGGTACCGTGGTCATACCGCGCTTTTCAACGGTGACCGTCGGGGAGGTACCGTTAACGGGAGAGCAGACGCTTTTACTGATAGAATACGATACTGACGGGAAGACGCTTGTCAACCATTATCTTTGCGGCGAGCCGCCGTACGACTTTGCGCAGGTTGTCGCATGGTATAGAAATGCCGGACTTCTTAGTCTTGAGGGTTTTTCAGAATAAGAAAAGAGGGGATTCCCATGTTCGTCATAGAAACAAAGCATCTGACAAAGAGTTACGGCAAGGCGCGCGGCGTTATCGACGTGAACCTTACCGTAGAAGAGGGCGAAATTTACGGTTTCATAGGACCCAACGGTGCGGGAAAATCGACGACGATTCGTTCGCTGCTCGGGCTTATTTCTCCGACAAACGGCGAGGCGCTGATTTTCGGTAAAAACTGCGCCGCCTATCCCGCGGTGCGCGCCAAGGTTGGCTATTTGCCGTCAGAGGTGTTTTATTACGACAAAATGAAGGTAATTGACCTTCTGAACTATTCGGCAAGCTTTTATAAAAAAGACTGCACAAAGCGCATAAGTGAACTTGCCGATATCCTCGAACTTGATTTGAAAAAAAGAATTGATGACCTCTCCTTCGGCAATAAGAAAAAGGTCGGCATCGTGCAGGGGCTGCTCCATGAGCCGGAACTGATTATTCTTGACGAGCCGACCGGCGGGCTTGATCCACTGATGCAGCAGCGTTTTTTTGAACTGATCCGCAGTGAGAACAAGCGCGGAGCGACCGTGTTCTTCTCGTCGCACATTTTGAGTGAGGTACAAAGACTGTGCGGACGCGTGGCGCTGATACGCGACGGGCAGATTGTCACGACGGAGAAAATCGCCGATTTGCAGGAAAACAGCTATAAGCGCTTTACCGTTGAAACAAGAACAGAGCCGTCACCGGACTTTTTGCGCATCGACGGCGTCAGTGATTTCACCATAAACGGGCTTGAAATCAAGTTTATTTACCGCGGCAATATCAACACCGTTATGAAAAAGCTTGCCGAAACCGAGCTGCAGAATATCACCGTTTCAGAGCCGGATCTTGAGGAGATATTCCTCCACTACTATGCGGGGGAGGGCTAAAAGGTGAATATTTTTTGGCGCGAACTGAAAACGCTGCGCCGGAGCACGGTCATCTGGACGCTGTCGCTCTGCGGTTTGGCGGTTATGTTCTTAGCTGTCTATCCCGGCATGACGAGTGATATCGACAATTTCAAAACGCTTCTCAATGAGTACCCGCCGACAGTACAGGCAATGCTCGGCATCAACCTTGAATATATCGAATCGCTCGTCGGTTTTTACGCAATGGTCTATTCGTTTGTGCTTCTGTGCGGCAGCATACAGGCGATGAATTTCGGCCTTTCCGTTTTATCGCGTGAGGGGCGCGAGCGTACCTCTGATTTTTTGCTCTCTAAGCCGGTATCACGCTTTACGATTGTCACCGCGAAGCTGATGGCGGCGCTGATCGCGATAGGTTTATCGGACTTAGTCTTTTACCTCGTGTCTTACGGTATGGCTGAGGCAGTAACGGATAACGCCTTCAGCCGTAAACAGTTTTTTCTGCTCAGTTTGACGCTGACACTCATTCAACTCATTTTTTTCACTTTCGGCACGGTGCTCTCAGTACTCTTAAAAAAAGTCCGGAGCGTACCGGGACTGTCTATCGGTATTGTCTTTGGCTTCTATATGCTCGGTGCGCTGATTGCCGTCGGCAAGGATGCAGGAGCCGAGCGGTATCTGTCGCCGTTTCGCTATTTTGAGCCATCCTATATCTTTGAGCACACTGCCTATGAGCCGTCGTTTCTCTTAGCGGGCGGCTGCCTTGCCGCGGCGGCGATTCTCGGTACGTATATCGTCTATATTAAAAAAGACATCCAAACGGTTGCCTGAAAGGGGAGGGAACCTTTATGAATATGGTTTGGCGTGAGCTCAAAGCCAACCGTCGGTCGCTGATTATCTGGTGCGCGAGCATGGCGGTCGGGGTGCTTGCGGGTATGGCCAAGTACACCGCTTTTTCCGCCGGCGATGCGAGTACTGAAATGCTCAACGCCCTGCCGAAAACGATACGGGCTCTGTTCGGCATGGGATCGCTTAACGTGACGACTATGGCAGGTTTCTTCGCCTTTCTCTTTCTGTATATCGCGGTTGCCTTAGGTATTCACGCGGCCATCCTCGGCAGCGGAATTATCGCCAAGGAGGAGCGCGACAAAACCTCTGAGTTTCTGATGGTTCGGCCTGTTTCTCGTACCGCCGTCATCACCGCAAAGCTTTTCGCCGCGTTCCTGAACATCGTCATATTAAACACAGTCACGCTGCTTTCCTCGGTTGTCATGGTGAGCAAATACAACAAGGGCGAGAGCATAACCCGTGAAATCCTGCTGTTTTTTGTAAGCCTTTTCTTCATACAAGCCATTTTTATGACCTTGGGAGCGTTTATCGGAGCAGCCCTCAAAAACGTGAAGAGCGCCGTTTCCTTAACAGTCGGTGTGCTGCTCGCAGCGTTTACGGTTACTGAAATCACAAATATTGCTGAAGATTTAAGCTTTCTTAAAATTCTGTCGCCGTTCTCGTTTTTTAGCTATGAACGCATCGTCGCCGGCGACGGTCTTTCGGCCATCGTCGCTGTCCTGTCGCTGCTAATAATCGCTGTATTAGCGGCGCTGACATACCGTTTTTATAATAAAAGAGATTTCAGTTCTTAATAAATTGACATTTTCGAAAATTTGTGTATAATAATATCAATATATATTCCGGTTGGACAGGAAACTGTTTTCAAGATTTGGCTTATGGGTGGAGAGCTGTTTACGGCTCTCCGCTTTTTATGTTGGTGTTATTAAAGGAGTTGACATAATGTTGGATGTATTTTTTCTGTTACTTGGATTAGCGGCGGTGATTGTTTGTGCCGAATTGCTGGTTGATTCCTCCTCAAAGATTGCGCGTCGATACGGTGTATCCTCGTTTATCGTCGGAATAACCGTCGTCGCGTTTGGTACGAGCGCACCGGAGCTTTCGGTAGGGCTTATGGCGGGCTTCGCCGGGGAAAACGCGCTGTCACTCGGCGATGTCGTGGGCAGCTCGATTACCAATCTCGCACTTATCGCCGGGCTATCGGCGCTTATTCTGCCTCTTACGGTTCACGATAAGGCTGTCAAACGTGAGCTTCCGATTTTAATGGGCATTGAGATACTTCTGTCGGTCATGCTTCTCTTAGACGGAGAACTGTCACGATTGGAGGGTTTTGTCCTGATACTCGCTTTTATAGGTTTCATGGTTTATGTTATTATCGACATGAAGGCGTCAGATAAAATTGAAATTGACGCCGAGGGCGATATTGACACCGACGGCGACGGCAACCGCATCACGCCTGAAAAGCGGTTGAAGGAGGACAGCGTCAGTCAAGTGCGGTTATGGATAATATTGATTGTATCGCTGGTCGGAATGTTTTATGGTGCCAAGCTCACAGTGGAAAACGCTTCCGAAATCGCGGAGCGGTTTGGGCTGAGCCAGACGCTCATCGGTTTAACCGTCGTGGCGCTGGCAACGAGCCTGCCGGAGCTTGTCACAAGCATAACAGCGGCAATAAAAAAAGAACCGAATATTGTTTTAGGCAACTGTATCGGCAGCAACATATTTAATATTTTACTCGTACTCGGCGCTTCTTCCGCCATTCATCCCATCATCGCACCAAATGCTTTTTGGATTGATCTTGCCGCGATGATGGTTGTCAATGTGTATGTAATGACCGTTTCCGTGTTAAGAAAACGCCTCAGACGGGTGTCCGGGGCGGTTTTGGTTATCGGTTATATTACCTATATGATATTTAAGGTGATACAGACTATATGACTGAAATATCTGTTTTAGCGATTATTCCATACCGACCATAAAATAAACCGAATTAAGCACAGCCTGTAAGAGCTTTATCAAGATATCGGAAATTTTTGCAATCGGTGTAATGTCCACAGTATTACCACTTAAGTCTCCTGTTTCTCCGTATGGCTCAAGGCATACATTCAGATCATCGGGAATTGAAATATCGTTGATAAGTCCTCCTGCTATCGGTTCAAAATAAGCCTTGATGATCGCTTTTGAAGCCCCTTTTGCATAGACAAGTTTTGCGGCGGCCGTGTAAATATACTCGTTTGTAGTAAAGCCTTCTGCAGAAAAGTCAAGACTGTTTAAAACGATATTTGCAGTACGGACGGGCACGTTCATCATAGTATAAACAAGAGCTGCATTTAAGCCTTGACCAAGCAGCTTTACTTCGAGGGAATCCATGCTTAAGGTTTCATCTCCGGCATAATGGCCGCCGTATATCACTGCAACAACGTCAATCACATCTTTGTAGCTATTCTGTTCAAGCTTCAGATCGGCGGCTTTGACAATTTCATCAATGCTGTCAATTTGCTCAGTGCCGCTCGTATCATACATAGGCAAGCGCAATGCCTCGCCCAGTACTGTCATTACCATATAAACTGCGTCGTATTCCTTTGTGCCCGCCTCAATCTTAAGTGATTTTGCCACCTTCGGCGTCAACTCGTTAACATCATAAGCAAAGCTGCGCAGCCCCGCCCTCAGGCAGCCAAAGCTGTACGAAACAAAGTCGTTTTGAATAAGAGACAACTGCTCGGCAGAGTAACCGGCAGGAAGCAGTGAAGTGTCGATACTGTCAATGTATTCTGTTTTTATATCAACACCGGCTTTAGAAAAGTCAATGACCCTGTAAGCGCAAGGGTATGTAATCAGGCTGCAAGTTTCAATATCAAAAATTCTGTTGTTGTTATTTGTTACGGCTGTAGAAATATCGTTGGCGTGTTCATGACCGGTAAAGACATATTTTATGCCCCAATCGGCAAACCGTGTTGCAACATCCATGTAATTCTCAACACAAAGCTGGTTGCCGCCTACAGGCTCAATGGCAAAGTGTTCAAGCAGGCTGTGGTGCATCATACAGATTAGCTTTACGCCGTCGGCATTTGCCTTTTTGACCTGTTCCTCAATCCAGGCCATAAGATCGTTGCTGATTGTCGCGCCGTCTTCTCTGTAAATGCAGGCATCAACGGCAAGCAGGCGATAGCCTCCGTCAAGGTCGGCGGTATAGGAGGCACTGCCTTCGTGGTGTGTCAGAGTTTCATCAAATCCTATGTCCGCATAAATCTCAAGAAAATCTGATAAATTCAATCGGTTTCTTGAATCTGAAGTTCTTATGTCATGATTTCCCGGAATCAAAAATATTTTTTTCCCTGTTCGGTTTTGAAATTCTCGCAGCTTTTGCGCCAAAGTAAGGTGCTCATCCCAAAAACCATCCTCGCTGATATCGCCCGGAATAAGCAAGTATTTTGCGTTCGATGCTTCGAATTTTGCTAAGAATTCATCGATTATCGCGCCCGCTTCATATGAAAGCATGCCTTTTGTGTTGCAATGAGCATAGAGGCTGTCGCCCGGCAGGTTGTTCTGCTCTTCAATCGGTCCGAGCGACTCGAACGGCCTGTAATGAATATCCGAAGCAACATAAACGGTTAAGTCAGCTTCATTTTCTGAAAAAGCATAAGCGTGAGCCGTGGGAAGAAGCATTGCGGTAGCAAGCAGCAGGCACAAGACATTATGAAACCTCTTTTTCATCGCAACCCTCTCCAATCTGATATTTCCATATTATAAAATAAATAAGACCGGTTACCTTTCTGGTAAAAAAAGAAAATGCACCCTCCAAAAAAGTATAACTGAATTGTTTTCCAAATGCAACAACAATCAAATATTTCTAAAACACAAAATTAGTATGGAATATATTGACAATGAAACCATGAGAGGCGTATACTATATATGTGTAAATATTGCTTATTAAGGGATGATTTTATGCCAAACACTAACGCCAATATCCGAAAGGTTATTATTTCCGAAAAGGTTGATTGTACCAAAGACGGTTGCCTACATATCGTAAAAATCCAGCGTACCTGTGTCCATGACGGACCCGGCATCCGCACCACCATATTTTTCAGAGGCTGCGCGCTTCGGTGTCAGTGGTGTCAGAATCCCGAGTCGCTGGATTTTTCGCCTGCCCCCGGTGACGAAGTGTATACGGTCGATGAAATCGCGGATATTGTATTAAGAGATCAAAATTACTATGTCGAAACGGGCGGCGGCATCACGCTTTCAGGAGGCGAACCCCTTTTACAGGATGCCGCAACGTTAAAAAGCTTTTTGAAAATCTTAAAAGAAAAGAAGCTGACGGTGACGGTAGAAACGACACTGAACGTGCCGTGGGAAACAATCAGAGCGGTGCTGCCGTATATTGATTTGTTTTATGTTGATTTTAAGGTTGTGGGAAACGACGCGCTACACAAAAAGCTCACCGGTCAGACGAGCGAGCGGATACATAGTAATCTGAAAAAGCTGATTACACAAAATGCGAACATCAGCTACCGCATGGTCATGGTGCCGGGGTTAAACGACGGCGAAGAAGAAATTGCCGCCGCCGCGCGCTTTTTGCACAGCATAGGCTGTGACAGAATCGAGCTTCTGAAATATCACAATATGTATGAGGACAAGGCCAAGCGCCTGAATCTTCATGTGCCCCAGCTGAATATTACGAATGAACAGAGCCTTACGTCGCTTAAAAACGGCGTGGCTCTTTTTTCGAAGTACGGAATAACACCTTTCAATGATGATTTGGCAGCCGCTCCGTCCGCCGCAAAGTTCACCGACCGCGTTCTGCGCGTGCAAAAGGCGATTCGGGAGAGTGAGCGCGCCATCTGTTTTGAGGTGTCAAGGCTCAAAACGGAGTATTATAAAAAATACGACGGCTTTGAGAAGCCCACCCCCATTCACAGGGCACAGCGATTGAGATACGTCCTGAAAAACAAGAAAACCATCGTCTATCCGGATGAACTGCTCGTCGGAAACTTCACCTCAAAAAGAGTGGCAGGGCAGGTCTGGGAGGAGCAATACGGGTTTTTATATATTTCGTTCCTATACAAGGTCAACAGACAGAAGCCCGTCGCCTTTCATTGTACCGCTGAGGAACGCCGAGAATTTTATCGAAACATATTTCCGTTCTGGATTAAACGCAATATCATCACGAAAGTGAACCCCAAAATATCCGATTTTCTGTTGTTGGTTTCGCGTATGGGCGAAATGAATGCGGGATTCAACAACAACATGGCGGCTATCGCTCATTTTATCGTCAACTTCGAGCGCCTGCTCACGCTTGGAACTACGGGGCTTAAGGAGGAGGCAGCTCGGGAGGCCAAGGAGCACCCTGAAAACAACAGAAACTTTTACCGCGGCGTCATCATAGCCCTCGAGGCGTTGGAGCTGTTCGCCGAGAGGTACGCGGAGCATCTTCGGGCATTAAGTGCAGAGGAGATGGAGCCCGAGCGTAAAAAAGAACTTGAAAAAATGGCGGAAATTTGCGCCTATGTCCCCAAAAACCCTGCACGCACTTTCCATGAAGCGCTGCAAAGCATGATGTTTTTACAGATAGCTCTCTGTGTCGAGGCGTATGAAAACGCTGTTTCCTTCGGGCGTTTTGACCGGCTTCTCTATCCGTATTATAAAAAAGATTTTGAGGAGGGCAGAATCACCTATGACGAAGCGAAAGAGTTGCTCTGCCTTTTTGTTCTCAAAATGGATGAGGTCATCCTGGTTAACGACGGCGAAAGCTTTTTAAACGTCAGTAAGTTGTTTGAAACGCTTTCCACAGACCAGGCGCTGACCTTCGGGGGCGTGGACGAGGATGGCAACGACGCTACAAACGATATCACCTATATGCTGATTGATGCCTGTGAGCTGCAGCCGCTCGCGATAAATATGTGCGCCAGAATCCATGAAAAAAGTCCTGAAAAATATTTGAACAGGCTCGCGGAAATCTATATCAACGGCTGTCCCATGCCGGAGCTTTTCAGTGATAATATTTACATAGATTCTCTGACAAAGCACTATAACACCTCATTGGAAAACGCAAGGAATTTTTCCATCGTGGGCTGCGTCGAGCCGGTGGCGTCTGATGACCATTTCGGGAACACCGATTCCGCCAACATGAATGTAACGCTGCCCCTTTTGCAGGCGCTTAAAGGGCATGAGCATGACTTATGGAATTTCAGTAAAAAAATACAAATCGAAAAGCTGTCAACAAAGGTTCTTGATTATGCTTTCAAGGGTAATAAGGATATTCATGAATCCGTAGCGGCAGAGCGTGAAAAGCAGTTGAAACGCCGCTATAAAAAAAGAGGGCTGTATGAGTATAATCCGCCGGCGGATATGAATGAGCTGCTGGAGCGGTTCCAGAAACGGCTGAATGCTTTAGCAAAGGCGATTCTCGACGATCAGCAAAAAATAGAAAGAGTGCTTAAAGATAATTTTACGACACCGCTCGCGTCATCGCTGTACAAAAACTGTCTTAAAACCGGAAAAGACGTCTATGAGGGCGGGGCGCATTTCAACACCGCCGGTATTCAAGCGGTCGGCATAACCGATGCTGCGGATTCTCTCTATGCCATCGATGAGGTCGTATTCCGGAAAAAGTTGTATACGCTGTATGATATTTTAGAGGCGCTGGATGCTAACTTCGAGGGCGATAAAAATCAGAAAATCAGGGAAGCCCTGCTTGCCGTTCCCAAATTCGGCGATGATTCTTGCGCCGAGCCTTCTCAATGGGTATCCAAGGTTATGGAAATCTACAACAACGCGCTTGACTCCGTGCCGTATACCGTAAGAAACGGCAAATACACCGCCGGGTATTATGCGCTCAACGTCAATGACAGATACGGCAAAAACATGGGTGCGCTGCCCTCCGGCAGGCTGAAGGGTGTTCCGCTCGCCAACAGCGTCACACCGCACTACGGCATGGAATCGGGCGATTTACTTTCCGCCCTCAATTCCCTTTCCGAGGTCAATTTCACCGATTACGCCGTCAACGGTACGACCGTCACCTTTACCGTGGACTCCGCGCTTTTTCCCGGTGACAAGGGTGTTAAAAATTTAGCCGCCATTTTTAAAACCTTCCTCACCAAAGGGGGAATGCAGTTCCAACCCAATATCATCAACCGCAACCTTTTGATAGATGCCTACAATCATCCCGAAAAGTATAAATACCTGATGGTTCGCGTCGCGGGCTATTGCGCCTATTTCAACGAGCTTTCGGATGACCTTAAGAAGATTATCATCAACAGGACGTGTTATG
The DNA here is from genome assembly GCA_964516565.1 of uncultured Eubacteriales bacterium. Lineage (GTDB taxonomy): Bacteria > Bacillota > Clostridia > Oscillospirales > Acutalibacteraceae > DTU089. Next base: position 81,914 of record CAZEXA010000001.1, read on the forward strand.
CTTAAATGTAAGACGCCCGCCGGAAAGACGTATTTTACACGCGAAGCGTATTTCACAAATCCCGAAAAAATTTATTTCGCTTGCCATAGACGCGACCTAAATAAATCTGAACAGCAATCCACCGTCAGCGCGCGTTGAGTTTGATTTTTAGGCATATATGCGACTCCTTTCGGTAACGATAACCTGCAACGAGTTGATAGTTGGCTATAATATATTTCCGGTGCTTACCACCTTCTCAACTCCTGCTTACGGTTTTGAATTTTTCGGCAAGTGCTTTTCTCATCTCTTGCCGAGCCCAATTATATCTTTCGAGGAAGTCTTTGACATCCTTAGAGTGTGTGCTGTTAAGAATGTCATTAACCGGTATCTCATTTTCAATCTGTAATATGCGCTTATTTGCGTAAGCGACCTTGCTTTCAATTTCCAATTTTAGTGCTTTTAGTTCCAACGACGTGGAAACAATATCGGTATTTGCTTTATCAAGTTCGTTCTGCGCCGCATTGATTGTCTCGATATATGATTGATATTCATAAAGGGTTTCGATATCATCACCGCTGAGGTTTGGCGTGGTGACAAGTATGTTAACAAAGTCTCCGCGGATAGGGGCGCTTCTACAATCAACAGCGCGATCACAAATTATTATATTATCGCCTATAGGGGGCTTCCACTTTGAAGATTTATCCGTTTCGTTATCCTGTGCTGACGATAGATTTTTTGAAGCGTTAGATTTCCGCCTATTCCGAATTATGTTTGTTTTTATTTCTCCGAATTCACTTCCGCGGGATTTTCCTAATATCGTGAGTGCGATAAAGAAACCAAATCTCATAAGTACATCAATCGCCCATATCGCAAAAAATATATAAAATATTGTTTTATGTATTCCATCGGCATGAAGCGTATTTACAAGGGCGATGGGCATTACGATTATCGTCGATATATAATACCCGATACCAGTCACTGATAGGCACACAGTAACCATAACGACGGCAATAAAGGACGACATCCATCCATTAACACCGAGATATG
>CAZEXA010000002.1:0-66338 GCA_964516565.1 uncultured Eubacteriales bacterium
TAATATCGTGACTATTTCTTTATGGCTTGAATTCCCTGCCGCACGAGCGCGAAGGCGTCGGCAACCTGGAACACGCCGTTAATCTGCGGCAGATTGACCGTAAAGGTCTTTCTCCGCTTTAAGAAGAGTTGCGCGGCTTGCTCAAGCTGTGCCGGGCGCGCTTTTTTCACCTCGTCGGGAGTAAGCTGATAATCGAACGGTCTTTTTTCCAGTTGGTCAAAAAGCTCCTTGGCGGCCCTAAACACGCGGTCCTCAAAACTGACCGTCGCTGCCAGTATGACGACACCGCGGTTGACAGGCATATTGACCTTGGACGCGCCGCTTACGGGCAGCTCATAGACAAAGGTATAGAGTTGCTTTGCCGTGACGTCGCCGGTTTTGCTGTGGGTATGCGTCGCGTTCCACGCGAAAGTATCTTTTTTGATGAATCCGGTTTGTCCTAAGCCTATCATATCCCAGCTGCCCACATGCTCAAAGCAGTCGGCAATCGTCAGGTCATACGGCTTGCCGTCAATTTTAAAGGTGACCGTCCTGTCGCCGCCCGCGGAGAAGGCAAGCAGATACAGCTTCTTCGCGTCCTTGGGCAGATAGAGCGTCTGGTTGTCGCAGAGCAGACCGTTCTGACCGTAGGCACCGTCGCGCACCGTGACAAAATGGATGCCGCCGCAAGTGATGGTGCCGGGAAGCAGCTCCTCGGGAATCGAATAGCCGCCCTCGATGCCGCCCTCAGCCCTGTTTGCGTTGCTTGTGATTATGGTGGCGTTACAGGGAATCATCAGCGACGTCTGAAGCATCGCAGACTGCGGTGCTTCCTTTTTCTTCAGCGTCAGCGCGAAGGTCTTTATGCCGTAGGGGGTCATATCAAAGACCAGCTCGCCGTTTTCGACCTTGGCGGCGCAAAGCTCCCGCTCGCAGCCGTCAAGCTCTGCGGCGCTGACAATCCCGTCGCCGAGGTTCAGCCGAACATTTCTTTTCGCCTTGCCCTCGCCCTCATTCAGGCGTACGACGATGCGGTCTCCCTGATATTCTTTTTTGACCGCGCGCAGAATGACGCCGTCGTCGGAAACGCCGCCGAAGGAATACTCCCTGCCGAGAGCGCCCTTATGGACGTCTGTCACAAACGGCATGAGCGGCGTATTGAAGCTTTGCGCCGCGTTCTGAACGTCGGCGGAAACCGCGCCGGCGTGCGGACAGACGGCGAACGCAAAGCGGTTGAGCCCCAAATCCATCAGGTGCTGCGAGCACTCCCAGCGGTAAGAATAGTACGGCGTATGTACGACGGTCAGGCGGAGGGTGTTGTTGTCGGGCTTATCCCAGCCGCAGCGGGAATCGGAGAACAGCGCCACGCCGAATTCATTCTTTTCGTCGGTGATGTCCGCCCATATCTGCGCGGGCACCTCGTAGAGGTTTGGCGCGTTGTTTTGGCGCTGAATGACCCCCAAACCGATATCATACGAGGCGAGGCAATTGTCTGCCGACAGCGGAAACTCCACCTTCAAAAGGCTTTGCGTACTGCGCCAGTCAGCCTCGCTTTTCACCGTTATGACCGGCGAATACGCGTCAAGCGACACAATCTGGGTAAAGCTTGAAGCCCCGGCTTTTCGCGTCACCTTAAACGACGCCTGTGCCGGACCGACCTCAAGAAGGCTGACCTTCGCGTTTTTCGCGTACTCTTTAGGCGGCACGCAAAGCTCCTTGTAGGTCAGCTCCCACGCCGGCCATGCCTTGCTGCCCTTATAGTCAAATACGGCAAGACGAATCGGGTCCTTGAGTATATTTTTCTGAAGCTTTTTATCAAAAATCTCACAAATATCTCCGGAGCTGTTGAGCAGCACGCGGACAAAGTCGTTTTCCAGCGTAAACCCGCCGACCTTGAGCGGCGTCTCGACGACACGCGCGGACAGGGAGGGTCTCACATCGAACACGGCATAGCCGAGGGCGGGCACGGTGCCGATGAATTTGACGCGGGTTGTATCGTCGGTTTTCAGAAGCTGCGCGGGCAGCTCTTTCCCGTCCTTGTCATACACGGCGACATGCTTTGTACCCTCGGGCAGAGCAATGTCCGCATCGACGACGGCAGTACGCGCAAATTGCAAAGTATTACTGACGACGACGGGCGTTCCCTTGGCAAACGAGGTGTCCAGCTTGTCGGCAACGGCTTTCACCGCGCCGGTATACTCATTGGCAAACTGCTTTTGGGACAGCATATAATCGTTCCAGTTGCGCAGGTAGCATTCCATAAAGGACGTGCCGGTGATATCGTCGTGGAACTGGTGGGCGATAAAGCGTTTCCACGCGGTATCAAAGACGAATTCGGGATATTGATAATCGGTGAGGTACGCGGCAGCCGCGGCGCTTCTCTCGGCACAATCTGCCAGACGCTCGCAGTTTTTGTTCCAGCGCGTACCGCACGAACGCGACGTATAGCTGCCCACGCCGTGGTTGGTCAGGAGCAGCTCGTTGTTCCACGACGGCATTTGGGACTGTATCTCTTCGGGCAGAGCGGCAAGGTCCTCAAACAACTGCGTGGAGGACGCCGAAAGCACCTCAATATCACTGCTGTCGTTGGTCTTGATTTCGTCACAGACGGCCTTGACCGAGCTTTCACTCGGCGCGCCGCCCCTGTCGCCCGTGCCGTAAAAGGTTGCGGTCAACGGCAGACCGAACGGTTCGTTCTCCTTGAGCTTCGGATAGACGGCTTTGTCACCGCGAATCGTCTTGACGGTGCGCGAATAGGAGGAGGGCTTGATGTTGGCGTAGATATAGTTCCCGTCAACGCCATACCATTTGCCGATGTCGAACGGACGGCCGTAGGCACCGCCCCACGTCAGCTTGCCGGTCGAGAAGCCCTTTAAGCCCGCGTGTGCGGCAATCGAGGGCAGCGCATAACCGAAGCCGAAGCAGTCCGGCAGGAAAATATCGTTGGAAGGCGTGCCGAATTTTTCATCAAAATAACGGCTGCCGTATAAAATATTGCGGAAAAGCGCCTCAGGCGAGGGCATATTGACATCGCCGTTCTCGTAGGAGCTGCCCGTAGGCACCCAGCGGCGCGCGGCAACGTATTCCTTGAGCTTTAAAAAAGCCTCGGGATAATACTCCTCCATCAGCTCGTAACGATAGGAGCCCTCCCACCCGAACGTATAGTCGGGGTATTTCTCAAACAGCCTGAAATTGCGAAAAAGCGTGTTGGGTATATACTCGTCAATCGAAGTCTCCAGCGTCCAGAGCCACGAGGTGTCAAGGTGTGAGGCGGCAATTGAGTAAATCTTCTTTTTAGCCGGCATATTATATCACTCCTAAAAATTTCTAAAAAAACAACCGATTGGATGAACCGAAAAAAGTATAGCACAGACGGTGCGCTTAAGTCAATAAACGTTGACGGATAAAATGCAGAGTGCTATACTGGTTTTATTAACCAATGCAAACTATTTTTAAAAAGGGGTGTTCCCATGCGTTTTGCCACACAAACAGATTTCGCCGTCAGCCGGTTCGGCGAGGAAAAGGGCATTCAGCTTTTAGCTGACGCCGGTTTTGAAAACCTTGATTACAGCATGTTCATCTATGAAAACAATGAAGCGCCTTTTACGCTTCCCGATGATGAGTTTACCGCGTTTTTTCAGAAAATCGCCGCATTGATTCACAGCAAGGGTATGACCGTTGATCAAACGCATCCGCCGTTTCCAACCTACATCGGTGATTCTGAAGATGACGAGCAGCGTCTCGTGATTCAAAAAAAAGCCATTAAAGCCACCGCCCTGCTCGGTGCCCGGTACGCCATCGTTCATCCGGCTATGGTTGCTATGCGCCGGTATGACGCGTACAAAAGCGAGATGAAAGAGATCAATATGAAGCGGTATATGGACCTTGCGCCGACGCTTGAGGAGTACGGGGTCGTCTGCTGTATCGAAAACATGTTCGCACGCGACAGCCATACAAAAATTATTTGCCCGACAACCTGTACGACCGCCGAGGAGATGGCTGACTATATCGACACCCTCAACAATCTTTGCGGTGCTCCCCTCTTTGCGGCCTGCCTTGACACAGGCCACGCGAGCATCATCCACTATGACGGTTACGAAACGGTTAATCCTGTTAGTATGATTCGTATTCTCGGGGACAGACTCAAGGCGCTGCACGTGCAGGACACCGACGGCATCGGCGACGACCATATGCCGCCGGGACTCGGTAAAAATGACTGGGACAGCATCTGTAAAGCGCTTAAGGATGTCGGTTACGACGGCATATTCACCTTAGAGGCAGACCGCCTCTGCATCCGCTGCGGCAGTGACTGCGCCCTCGAAAGCGAGCGCCTGCTGTATGCCACGGCAAAGGCGGTCGTCGACCGGAACTGGCCGTAAAGCCGTATCACAAAAAACCACGCTTTTTTCAGCTAAAATATGCCCAAAATGAATGAATCCGAGGCTCACCGTTTCGATGACCCTCGGATTTTTTTAACTGTTTTTTATATCCCTTTTAATTCAGTTGTGCTTCTCCAGTTTTCGAAAGAGATATAATCTATTGATACTGCGCAGGACTTTCCCTTATTCATTTTGCATTTTGAATCCATAAATAATATCACTAAATCCATTAAAATCCCACGTTGCTTCCGCACAATCAATCATATCTTCAATAGTACCTTCGTATTCGTTAAAAAGCATAATACCCTCTTTGGTTTCAAACTCGTGAGTTATGGTATAACTTCCATCATCGTTTTTTATATATTCAATCGTAGATTGTTCGGATATTTCATCATTATCTATCATTAACCCGTAAGTCGGCTCTTTGAAAACAGACGGCCATATATATAACGATATATCAGGAGTACCTGATGGTATAATTTTGCCATCGGAATCCGTTTGTACGGTAAATGTCCCCCAGTTAAGTGATATAAATCCGTTATTATGTAAAAACCCCGGCGGATAAACTTTATATGTGAATTCATCTACCTTTTTTTCGTAATTCATTTTTAAAGAAGCTGAAAAATTCATTTCTGCCCCTTGGCTATATCCGTAATATGGCGTACGACAAAAAATATCCCACCACAAACAAATAAAAAACGCGCTAGTAATTACTATTATAGCTAAAATTGTAAGCTTTTTCTCAGCTTTTATTTCTTTTCTCATTTTGTTTTTACTTTCCAGCCATTAATGATGTCGTTCATTCCGTCAAAGTCCCATGTTTCTTCCGCGCATTTAAGCATTTCTTCTATAGTGCCCTCATATTCGTTAAAAACATCAATTGTATCTTGATTATCAAAGCTATGTTCGATAATATAACTACCATCCTTATTTTTTGTGAATGTTATTATTGATTGTTCGGATATCTCCCTTTTATCAAAATCTATCATTAATCCATATTTTGGGTTTTTAAAAACAGAAGGCCATATGAACAATGATAAATCGGGTTCATCAGGATATATAAATTTACCTTCAGAAGCTACAGTAACAGAAAATGTTCCTGAGCGAACCGCTATAAACCCGCCGCTGCTTAAAAAGGCAGGACTATGTACCTCGCAGTTGATTTTGCCAATATCCTTTTCATACTGTTTTGTTTCAAAGGCTGTTGTTACAAGTTCAAAGCCGTCGGAATATCCCGCGTAAGGAAGATAATAAAAAAGAATCCATCGTAAACAAACTGCTAAGGCAATTACAATTATTAAAACAGCTAAAATCGTTAATTTTTTCCAAGCATTTAAGTTTTTCAGTTTCTTTATCATAACTTAATAACCCTCCCGTTTTTAGGTATAATGTTCATATTATGTGTAACAAGAACTACGGTTTTACCTTTTTTACTCAACTCGAGGAGCATACTTAAAACAATATTGGCGTTTTCCATATCCAAGGACCCGGTGGGTTCATCCGCTAAAATAATACTACATCTTTTAAGCATCACTCTTGCTAAGGCAACCCGTTGCTGTTCGCCGCCTGAAAGCTTAAAAACCTTTGTGTCAATTTTGTCTTTTAAGTCTACATTTGTTAAAATCTCTTCTATGGTTATATCTTCCCGGCATTTTTTTGGTATGATTTTTAGATTTTCTCTTACTGTTTTACCCTCGATAAGGGCAAAGTTTTGAAAAAGGAAGCACACGCCGTCACTGAAATATTTTTTTTGATTTTTCTTTTTATATATATTAATATTATTCACTGTAACAAAGCCCTTGTCGGGTTTTTCCAAGCCGCCTATTATATTTAATATCGTGCTTTTGCCGCACCCGCTTTTACCTGTAAAAACAATAAACTCACCATCATTTACGGTCAGACTGTAATTTTCAAATAAGACTTTGTCATCAAATGCTTTGGTTATTTCTTTGATCTCAATCATAACGCCCCTCCTTTGATTATTTTGATAACATTTCTCTTTTCAAAACGACTTATAGCCCATGCCGTTATAACGGTTTCGAGTATTAAAACAATTCCGCCGCAACCTAAGGCAACAAGTTTTAAGGAAATTTGTAAAAGAAAGAAAATAATGATTGCTGTCATTATACCTATTAAAGCGGAATACACATTGAGGAAAATCAGAGATTTGTTTTTAGAAAATATTCCGTATCCCACTATTTTTTTAACCGCTAATTCTATAGCGTTGGCATTGTATTCGATTTTTATCAATGCGGATATTAACAAAAAATCTATGAGAAGCTGCAAAATAATCAATATCAGGCTTAAAGAAACAATTTTTGTAAGAACCGTTTTATTGTTATTAAAAACACTCTCGGCGGAAATTACTTCAAGATTTATTTCATTTTCCTCAAGAAAAGAATGACTGTTATTCAAAAACTCTGTTTCATACATAATTTCCAAACCGTTTGACGAACTTAACAATTCCTCATCGCAACTATCAAAGCTTATGTTTTCCGTGTTACAGTAAATAAAAACAGGATTATCCGCGACGGCATACCCTAATTTAGCGTTTACCGAATCGTCTAAATCAAAGTATAACGCACGGGAGGGTTTTGAAGCGTTAAGAATTTTAAAATCAATTTTTTCAGACTTTATTCCCATTACAAGTTTGATATAAAAAGAACATGTATCCAGCAGAAATTTTTCTGTTTCCTCCTCGTTGTTACAGTTATATGGCAAAATGATTATACTTTCGCCGTTATTCACATAATCTTTAACTCCTGATTTTATTAGAACGGATAAATCATTGGTTAAAATAAAATCTCTTTTTCCGCCCGTAAAAGGATTGTTCATTGAAAACGTAGAGGAATTTGTTTTAATGCTATCTATTAGGAGCTTATTATAATAAGGCGATAAGTCATCGTTTTCAGTAGATTTATCCTGCGACAGATGTACAAAGCATAATGCTTCATATTTTTCCACTGATTTATAGTTTATTAAAGGTTTAATATTCACGCTTATTAAACCGACATTCACAGAAAGCAGCGTAAGCGTTAAAACCATTGACGCAACCTTTATAAGATAACAGTTTGAAACCGTAGCCTCTCCGATGTTTCCGCCATATATAATCTTTTTGTAATTGATTCTGTAAAGAGATAAATAAATAACGAAATTAAGGATGATTATTAAAGCCAAAGTTAAAATCATTGCAAAAAGATTAAAATCAGTAAAAAAGTAAAGCTTAAAAACAGCTCTCATAACAACAGCCGTCAAAGATAAAACAAGAGCGTCGATAATCGCGTTTTCTAATATAACCCTGCGTTTTGGCATACCCAGGGATATTTTTAAGAAAATCTCTTTTTTCCTGAATTGCAGGTCCAAAGCGGAAATATAAAGATAAAAAACGCCCAACAGAGCCCAAAGGCCTGCCGAAAAAAGGAATTCTCCTTTATTATCATCCTGATGAAAATATCCCGTTGAAAATCTTTGGTTTATTTTTTTATATATTTCAATAAGCTCATAGTTTTTGCCGCCGATATAAAGCTTAATTTTTTCCATTATCGGGGCGGCGGTATTAAGATCATGAAACGAAACACTTGTTGCACCGGATAATGCACCCTTAAAAACCCCTTGTGTTAATTGACGTTTCTCGGTTAATTCAATATAGGCGTTTTCGGTACAATAAATATCCAGATGAGTTTCGCCAAGCATATCGCAGGTTTGGTTAATAAAAAAAAACGGTTTTTTTGTTGAACGGCTGAGCTCATGAATATATGTAAAAAAATTCTCGCGGTTTTCTTCTTGAAGTGTAACATTAACATAAGAATACTCAGCTGTAAAACCCGTTAAATGGCTTTGATACAACTCGCTGTTTAATATAAAACAAAAAATTAACAGGATGATTGTAATAAGAATCTTGATTTTTTTCACTTTTAATTCCTTCTGAGAGGAAGCGGCGTCCTCCGCCGCTTCCTCCGGCGGTTTTTTAGGATGGATATTCTAATTGAATGTAATAGATTACACTATCAGGACTATGATTTTTACTGCAAGTTGACTACTTTTTCTATACGTATTTACATAAAAAGTTGTAATTTAAAAATAAAAGGAAACATTTGTTATAATTTACCGCAATTTATAATATGTGTCAAGCGGTATATTTATAGAAATTGCACTAATTTCAACAGAACAAGTCTTGAAAAAAGCAAAGACAAATGACCGTTAAGCCATTTGCCTTTCAATTTACTCGTCTCTCACTTCTACGTCATCAAGCTCTTTTGTGCTTAAAAACGACATTATTAAGCTTATTTGCTTCAGCCGGTTACTTCGATGGCACCGTCCACAACGGTCAGCGTGATTTTTTCAACCGGCCTTTCGGTGCTCGCGATAATGATGCCGGCAATTTTGTCCTCAACGTCCTTACGCAGCGTCCGCCGCAGGTCGCGCGCGCCGCGGCTCCCGCCGTCGCTCTTTTCGGCGATCAGGCGCGTTACGCCCTCGCCCACGACAAGCGTAATGCCTTTCTCGCTGAGCGGTCCGCGCAGCTCATCAAGAAGCAGTCCCGCGATTTTTTCATAGTCGTCTACCGACAGCTCGTTGAACATGACGATTTCATCGACCCTGCCCAAAAACTCCGGGCGCAAAAAGTCTCTGAGCGCCTTCATGGTCTTGTCCTTCGTAACGTCGGCCTTTGATTTGTTGAAGCCAAGCGCGCTCTCTTTCCGTTCGCTGCCGGCGTTGGAGGTCATGATAATCACGGTGTTCTCAAAGCTGACGGTACGCCCCTGGGCGTCGCTGGTTTTACCCTCGTCAAGAATTTGCAGCAGGATGTTGAGCACGTCGGGATGCGCCTTTTCGATTTCATCGAATAAAAGGACCGAATACGGCTTCCGACGCACCTTTTCGGTGAGTTGGCCGGCCTCGTCATAACCGACGTAACCGGGCGGTGAGCCGATGAGGCGCGATACGCTGTGCTTCTCCATAAATTCGGACATATCGAGCCGGATAAGCGTTTCGGGCGTATCGAACAGCTCGCCGGCAAGGCATTTGACAAGCTCGGTTTTGCCGACGCCCGTGGGACCGACAAAAATGAACGACGCCGGCCGGCGCTGCGGCGAAATCTGGACGCGGCTGCGGCGGATGGCCATGGCGACAGCCTCAACGGCTTCGTCCTGTCCGATGATACGGCTTTTCAGTTTTGCCTCAAGGTCGCCCAAACGGATGAGATCGCTCTCCATGACCTTTTGAGCGGGAATCCCCGTCCAGAGGTTGATGACCTTAGCAATGTCCTCCTCGGTGACGGCGTTGTCGGCGGCTTTGGTCTTAAGATCCTTCTGCGTTCCCTCGAGATTCATAATCTCGGCGCGAAGCTTGGCAAGTCCTTCGTAATCAATCTCGCCGTCACCGCCGATCATGTCCTCCTCGTCCTTTTTCAGCTCGTCGAGCTCGGTGAGAAGCTTTTCATAGTCGCTGATGGACTTGTTGCGCAGATTGGCGCAGGTACACGCCTCATCGAGCAAGTCAATAGCCTTGTCCGGCAGAAAACGGTCATTGATATACCGCTCGGACAGGACGACCGCCTTGTAGAGCAGCGCGTCCGAGATGGCCACCTTGTGGAAATTCTCATAATAGCTCTTGATGCCGAGCAGCATATGATAACAGTCGGCTATTGACGGCTCCTCAACCTTAACAGGTTGGAAGCGCCTTTCCAAAGCGGCGTCCTTTTCGATGTGCTTTCTGTACTCGGTGAAGGTCGTCGCGCCGATGACCTGAATCTCGCCCCGGGACAGCGCGGGCTTTAATATATTCGCGGCGTTCATCGAGCCCTCGGCGTCGCCGGTGCCGACGAGGTTGTGCACCTCGTCGATAAAGAGAATGATGTTGCCCTCGGCTTTAACCTCGTCAATCAGCCCCTTGATACGGCTCTCAAACTGACCGCGGAACTGCGTTCCGGCGACAAGCGCCGTCAAATCCAGCAGATGGATTTCCTTATCGGACAGACGCGCCGGCACTTCGCCGGAGGCAATCCTTTGCGCCAGTCCTTCGGCGATGGCGGTCTTGCCGACGCCCGGCTCGCCGATGAGGCAGGGATTGTTCTTGGAGCGCCTGCACAAAATCTGCGTGACGCGGTATATCTCCTTTTCCCTGCCGACGATGGTGTCCAGCTTGCCCTCCCTCGCCTTGCCGGTGAGGTCGGTGCAGTAAAGGTTCAGGAACTTTCTATCTTTATTTTTACGCTTGTCTTTTTTACGGCGGCCGCTGTTTTCCTCGGGGTTGCCCTCCTCGGTCTCCTCGGCTTCTTGCGAGAGCTTTGCCGGATCGTTCATCTGCGCCTGTAAAAACGGCATGGTGCCGGCTCCCCCGGGTTGAAAGCCCTCCATCCCGTTGAACATGTCGGAAAACTGTTCGCTGACGGCATCCACCTCATCCTCGGTGATGCCCATATTGGCCATCATCTGCTTGATGGGGCCGATGTTCAAATCGAGGGCGCATTTCATGCAATAGCCCTCTTGTGTTGTCTGATTGTTTTCGATTTTAGAAACAAAGATTACGGCGGGACGTTTTTTGCACTTACAGCAAATCACTCTGTTCATTCGTATCTCCTGTTATTTTTTCTTAGGCTTCGGTTCGGGGTTCTGCCTTGTGGCAAACTGCTTGATGGTGCCCGGCAAATACCCGAGGAACGCCACGAGCGTCAAAACGGCGGATATGGCGACAAGGACGACAAGAACCACATCGGGCAAGACAAAATACCGGCTGAACGCACCGAAATCCGGAGCAAACGCGATGAGAATCGTCATAATGGCATAAAAGACGAAGGTTGCCAGCTTTCCGTAGGATTCGGCGGGACTCGGGCGTAAATTCAAGACTAACAGCGCCGCGCCGCCGATGACCATGATGGCTTCCTTAATTAAGAATATCAGAAAAATCCACGCGAAAGCGACGAGGGTTTTATGAGTGCTGCCATGGAATTTGATGAAGAGCATCACCGCGAGCGTAATCTGCGTCAGCTTGTCCGCTACGGGGTCGAGAACCTTGCCGAGATCGCTGATCTGATTAAACCGGCGTGCAATTTTACCGTCAAAGGTATCGGTCAGTCCCGATACCAGCAGCACGGAGACAGCCCAGATATAGTAACCTTTATAAAACAGAACGGCAAAGACCGGCACCAGAGCGATGCGTATCACCGTTAAAAGGTTCGGGATTGTCCAGCAGTTTTTAAATAGACCCTTCATATTATCTTTCCTTTCTTCACGCACAAGATACCCTTATCCGTCAAATCTGCCGATGACGGGGTTAACATCGTTTACAAGGCTGACAACCCGTGATTCTTTGATGGCGTCTTTAACCACGCCGTTTGTGATACCGCTCAGATAATAGAGAGCGGTACAAATTACCAGAATGAAAACGATTCCCTTAACAACGCCCAAGCACGCTCCGAGCGATTTGTTGGCGCCCTTTAAGACGGGAAGCTTAAACACCTTATTGATAAGCCTTGTCAAAAGCCCGAGCACAATGCTCGCGACAATAAAAATAATCAAACTGCAGACAGCCGCCATCATGACGATGGCAACGGGACGAATGACCGTTTCGGTAACACTGGACGCGATATTGCCCGCCGATAAATCGGCCTTCGTCAGTGAGTTTACCAATTTATCAATGCTGATGCCCATGCTCTTACTGAAAGCAATGAGCGTATCCGGCAGCCCGGAGACGACCTCCTGTACCTGTTTTAAAGAGTTAGCTGCGGAGGACGCGGTCAGTTTGTCGGCGACGGACTTTTCAATCATTTTCCGCACAAATTTCTCATACAGAAATTCCGCTGCCGGACGGCTGAAAAGATAAGCCGCCAAAAATGAAAGCACTGTCGCCGCAAGATCCAGCACAATCTTCCCAAAGCCCTTTTTGGCTGAACGGACGACAATAAGTACAAATATCACCAACAGCGCTATGTCGATAACATACGGCACAAAGAATCGTTTCCTTTCATAAATATTTTTCGTCAATCACTGACGGCATACTCCCTATTAATTTGACCGAGGGAATACAGGTAGACGTATCGGCTGCTGCCGAAAACCTTTTCGGTTTTGACGGTGAGCGGCATTTGGCTGATACACGCTCCCTTTAGATTATAAACTAAAACACTGTCCTCGGCAAGTAGGAAAACATATTTTCCGTCAGTGAAAAGATCACTCACGCTCTGCTCTAACTGTACCGAACAAAGCTCCTTTCCTTTTTGACCGGTGACAAACAGCTCGCAGAGGTTGCTTCCGCCGTATTTGGTCAGCGCCAGCGCCGTTACGCCGTTTTCCGCAGATGACCGGTAACCGAGTTCGGACGAATAAAAGCTTTTGATTTGGGTCAGCTCTTTGAGCCCCTTAAGGGTATATATTCCGCTGTCCGTGAAAATATACAGAAGCTTGTTCGACAAATAGCGGACAGACAGTACGGTCACCCCGTCAAAGGTATGGGAATACAACTCGTCGCTGTAATCGACACCGAAAACATGAACCGTTGATGTTACATCCCCATTTGACGCGCCGACGCTCGCTGCGGCGATATATTTCCCGCTGTCTGACAGCGAAACGGAGATGATGTGTTCGTAGGCGCAGTTGAAAATAAAAATTTGCTCTCCCCGTTTGTCCGTGACATACAGGCGGCTTGTCGCCTCATCACAGCGCTCGGATACAGCCGTTTCGCCGTTGTTTCCTCTCTGCATGGTCAGAATATTGCCGTCCTTGGCGTTATCCTCTGCGGTAACTTTATAATTTTTAACCGCCATATAGCCGGAGCCGCCTCTGTCAAACACAAGCAGGCAGCCGTCCCCCGCTGACACCGCGGGTAAGGCAAACGTATGCGTTTTTGTAAGCTTAAGTTCTCCCGCCTCATCGTACATCTTCAGGTCGTTATCCGAAAGGACATAAAATCCGCCGCTGCAAGCACCGAGGCTCACAAGATTGTCTGAATCGACCGTCAGCGGAAATTCGCCGCCGTCGTCCCCGAGCACATAAGCGCGTATACGCGCCGAAATACCCGTATAAGGCATGGCGCCGAACAACGCTCCGACAACATAGACGACCGCAAAGGCCGCCGCCAGTGCAGCGACAATAACGACAATCCTTTTCAGCGTACTCTTCTTTTTTTTGCGCTTTTTACTCAAGAACGCTCACTTCCTACAGCTCAAACTCGTATGTTACCTTATTCAGATACAGCCCCTGCGGCGGGGCGGTGATTCCGGCGCGTTGGCGCTCTCGGCTCCCGATGATATCCGGTATATCCTGTACGCCGATTTTTCCGCGCGCAACATAGAGCAGCGTTCCTGCCATGATGCGCACCATGTTGTAAAGAAAGCCGTCGGCCTCCACATAAAACTCTACAAGCGCGCCCCGGCGGGAAACCTCGCTTCTGTAAACGGTGCGCACTTTTGATTTTACATCGCTTCCCGCGCCGCAGAACGCCGTAAAATCATGTATACCGACAAAATTCCGCGCCGCCCTGTTTAAAAGCTTCTCGTCGATAGGGGCGCTTTCGTGAAAGGCACGATTTTGATAAAAAGGATTGCGAAACGGCGCGTTGTGTATCTGATAGATGTATTCCTTTTTAACACAGGAAAACCGAGCGTTGAAGTCCTCCGGCACTTCCATACAGCGTGTCGCAACAATATCAAAGGGCAGGTAAGTATTCAGCGCGTATACAAACCGGTTTGCGGGGACGCTCGAGGCGGTTTTCACCGAAAAACAGAACATTTTGGCGTGTACGCCCGCGTCGGTCCGGCTGCAGCCGCTAAGCACCGCACTCTCCCCCGTCACGCGCCAAAAGGCTTGTCTGACGGTGTCCTGAATGCTCAGGGCATTTTTCTGGCTCTGCCAGCCATGATAGCATGTCCCGTCAAAGGAGAGAACAAACAACAGATTTCTCACGGTATCACCTCAGACAACATGCGTAAAATACGCATTTAAGGCGAAGATCCCTACAAGCAGCAGCACTGTGCAGGAAACGGCGGCCGCGTCTCTCAGCCCCATGTGCGGTTGCTTCATGCGCGTGCGCCCTTCGCCCCCCGCGTAGCAGCGGCAGGACATGGCATCGGCAAGCTCGATGGCACGTTTTATGGAGGACACAAACAACGGGATAAAAATCGGGAACATCGCCTTAATCCTCTTAATAATTCCGCCCGTGTCGAAGCTCGCGCCCCTTGCCTTTTGAGCGTTCATAATGCGCTCGATTTCCTCGATAATCGTCGGTATGAACCGGAGGGCTATCGTCATCATCATAGCGAAGGTATGTACCTCTATTTTGAACAGCTTCAAAGGAGAAAGAAGGCTCTCAATGGCATCGGTCAGCACCGTCGGGGAGGTGGTATAGGTGAGCAGGGAGCTGACAAGAATCAGCGCGAGAATCCGGATGACGATAAACGTCATCATAATCAGCCCGCCCGAGGTAATCTGAATGCCCCAGCGGTCAAAGAGCACGTCGCCCTTTTGGATATAGTAGAGCTGCAGCACCGAGGTGACGAGCAGAATCGGAATCAGGGGCTTAAAGCTTTTGAGAATGAGCTTCATCGGCAGGCGCGTCAACAGAAACGACAGCAGTACAAACGCCGCAAACAAGCCGAGCGAATAGAAATTCTTACAGAAGAAAACAAAGACGAGTACCGCTGTGACGAGTACCAGCTTAATACGCGCGTCGAGCCGGTGGACAAAGGACTCTCCGGGAAAATACTGACCGATGGTAATGTCTTTTATCATGCGCGCGCCCCCTTAAGTACACAAAGAAGCGCGTCTTTAGCGTCCTCGGCGACGAAAATATCCGTCGGGACAGGAATACCTTTCGCCTTTAGTTTAAGAAGCAGACGCGTGACCTCGGGGACGTCAAGCCCCATTTCAAGGAGCCGTTCACTCTGCTTAAATACCTCTTTTACCGTGTCGTACAGGACGGTTTTTCCGCCGTTCATGACAAGGACACGATCGGCGATGGCGGCAACATCATCCATGTTATGAGAAACAAAGATGACCGTTCTTCCGGTTTGTTTGTTGTAACGCCGCACCAAATCCACAATTTCACGGCGACCTCTCGGATCAAGTCCGGCGGTCGGCTCGTCGAGAATCAGCACCTCGGGGCGCATTGCCATGACACCGGCAATCGCCGCACGCCGTTTTTCACCGCCGGATAAATCGAACGGTGATTTTTTCAAATGATGCGTCTGAACGCCTGCGAAAGCGGCGGCCTCCAGTACACGTTCCTCGATTTCAACCGCGGTCAGCCCCATATTCTTGGGACCGAAGGCGATATCCCGTTCAACAGTTGACTCAAACAGCTGGTGCTCAGGGTACTGGAAGCAGTAACCCACGCGAAAGCGCGCCGCACGCACGCTCGCTTTATTTCGCCAAATGCTTTCGCCCTCAAGCAGCACATCTCCGGCGGTGGGTTTTAGTAGACCGTTGAGATGCATGAGCAGCGTACTCTTTCCCGACCCGGTATGCCCGATAACCGACACGAGCTCGCCCTTTTCGAATACAACGCTTATGTCGCCCAGCGCCTCGGTTTGAAACGGGGTACCCGCGCCATAGACATATGTTAGATTTTTTACCTCAAGAATGGCCATGCTGTTTCTCCAAAACCGCCGCGAACGCCTCGGCAAATTCATCTTCAGTCAAAACGGACATACCGAGCGGTGCGCCGCTCTCACTCAGCATCTGCGAAAGCTCAAGGGGCTTTGGCAGCTCCAGCCCGATTTCCTTTAAGATATCTCCGTTAGAAAACACCTCGCGCGGCGTGCCGTCTAAACGGATTTCCCCCTCGTCCATAACGAGTACGCGGTCAGCGTAGACCGCCTCTTTCATATAATGGGTGATGAGGATGACCGTCACGCCGAACGCATCGTTCAAATGGCGGATAGCCGCATAGACCTCGGCGCGCCCCTTGGGGTCGAGCATAGCAGTGGGCTCGTCAAATACTACGCATTCGGTGCGCATGGCTAAGACTCCGGCTATGGCAACGCGCTGTTTCTGTCCTCCGGACAGCTTGTGCGCCTCGTGAGTACGGTATTCGTACATACCGACGGCTTTCAGCGCCTCATCGACACGCTGCCGAATCTCCTGCGGCGGTACGCCGAGATTCTCCGGCCCGAAGGCGACGTCGTCCTCAACGACGGTTGAAACAATCTGGTTGTCGGGGTTCTGAAACACCATGCCGACGGTCTTGCGGATGGCAATCTCCTGTAACTCGTCGCTTGTCCTCATTGAGCGCACGGTTACAGCGCCTTTTGTGGGCAAGAGCAGCGCGTTGGTCAGCTTGGCGAGCGTCGATTTCCCCGAGCCGTTGTGACCGAGAACAACGGTGAATTCTCCCTTGTACAGCGACAGATTGATATCACTTACCGCCGGAGCTTCCCCCTCATCATAGGCATACGACACGTCATCAAATTGAATAAGTACTTCTCTGTTTTCCATCAACTGTTTCTCCAGACCGCGGTTGAACCGCACGGTAACGTCAGCCCCGTCGCCTCGGCTTTCAGACCGAGCTCGTCGGCAGTAGCCGTTGAACCGAACCGTTCGCCGATGACCGCGTCGAGTATGGCGCTCATCACGCAGGGCGACAGCCCCGCCGTATAGGAACTGATAACAAACGCCAAGGGCTTGTCCGACAGTACGTCGGCGCACAGCTTGACAAGCCCGAAAAGCTCGTCCTCAAGCTTCCATATCTCGCCTGAGGGACCGCGCCCATAGGACGGCGGATCCATCAGAATAATGTCGTATCTGTTGCCGCGGCGGCTTTCGCGGGCAACGAATTTCTGGCAATCGTCGACAATCCAGCGCACCTTTTTGTCGGCGACGCCGGAAAGCGCGGCGTTTTCCCGCGCCCACGCGACCATGCCCTTGGCGGCGTCAACGTGAACAACCTCGGCACCCGCTTTCAGTGCGCATACGGTGGCGGCTCCCGTATAGGCAAAGAGATTGAGCACTCTTACGGGGCGTCCGGCGGTTTCAATCATGCTTTTGACCATATCCCAGTTGACTGCCTGCTCGGGGAAAATCCCGGTGTGCTTGAATCCCATAGGCTTTACCCGAAAGGTTAAATCCCGATACGCAATTTCCCACGCCTCGGGCACCTTTTTATAATACTCCCAGCTCCCTCCGCCGGACGACGAACGCACATACCGCGCGTGGGCACTCTTCCAGAGCGGGCTGCGTTTGCCCGTGTCCCAGATGACCTGAGGGTCGGGACGGATAAGCACAATGTCCCCCCACCTCTCAAGGCGTTCCCCGGAGGTGCAGTCAATCAGCGAGTAATCCTTCCAGTTGTCCGCAGCGCGCATTACAGGAGCCTTTCCTTGACGACCTCGACAAGTTCTTCGGCGAGATTGTTGATTTTATCGACATCCCTGCCTTCAAGCATAACGCGCACCAGCGGTTCGGTTCCCGAAACGCGGACCAGCACGCGCCCGTCCTCACCCAGCTCCGCCTCGGCGGCGGCAATCGCCCTCTGAATCTCAGGGTCACGCGGGAAGCGCGCCTTGCCGAAATCCGACACGCGGACATTGAGCATCGTCTGCGGGAATATTCTCATCCTGTCCCCGAGTACGGAAAGCTTTTCCTTTGTCGCAGCCATGACCTGCAGCAGCTTTATGGCGGAGAGCTGACCGTCGCCGGTTGTCGCGTAGTCGAGGAAAATGATGTGTCCGGACTGCTCACCGCCGAGATTGTAGCCGTTTTGCAGCATGTTCTCAAGGACGTATCTGTCTCCGACCTTTGTTTTTTCACAGAGAATGTCATTTTCCTTGCAGAACTCGAAAAAGCCCATATTACTCATGACCGTCACGACGGCGGTATCCTTTTTGAGCAATCCCCTTTTCTTCATATATTCGGCGCAGATAGCGATGATTTTATCGCCGTTTATGACCTCGCCGTTCTCGTCTACCGCCAAAAGCCTGTCGGCGTCACCGTCAAAGGCGAGACCGGCGTCACAGCCGTTTCTAACGACGAAATCACACAGCCGCGGGAGATGGGTCGAACCGCAGTTGTCGTTGATGTTGACGCCGTTGGGGTGGGCGCTGATAAACAGGCAGTCTATCCCTAAGGACATGAACAGCTCCGGAGCGATGACGCTGGCGCTGCCGTTGGCACAGTCAAAGGCGATTTTCAAACCGTCCAAGGGGCTTGTCGCACAGCTTTTCAGATATTCGATATAATCGACACGCGCCGTCTTTGAATTCTTGATACGTCCGACCTCTCCGCCGATTTTTATGGGCGGCACGGCGCTCTTGTCGAGGATAATCGACTCGATTTCCTCCTCAAGCTCATCGGGAAGCTTGTAGCCGCTCCCCTGAAAAATCTTGATGCCGTTGTACTCACACGGGTTGTGCGACGCCGAGATCATAATTCCCGCATCGTAGCCGTATTTTTTGACGAGGTAGGCGACAGCCGGGGTCGGGACGATATTGAGAAGAAGAACATCCGCCCCGACCGAGCAGAGTCCCGCGCTGATGGACGCTTCGAGCATCTGCGAGGAGGCTCTGGTGTCCATGCCGATGAGTACACGCGGCTTTTTTGATGTGTGTCTTGTGAGAACCATGGCGGCGGCTCTGCCGATACTGACGGCCAGTTCGCAGGTCAGCTCGCTGTTGGCGATACCTCGAGCGCCGTCCGTTCCGAATAATCGACCCATGAAATACCCCTTCCAATTCAGACATCAGATTTCAGATGTCAGATGTCAGATGTTAGATGTTAGATGTTAGATGTTAGACGTTAGATTTAAAGGAACCTGCGCAAAGAACTGCAAGCAGTTCTTTTGGAACCGCAAGCGGTTCTTTTTAAAACGCTAAAGCATTTTCGTGCAATTTAAAACTCTAATAGACATTGTTGGTTAATCTTCAAGAGAGATGGCGATTTGATCGTCGCCGGGCGATGAGGGGGCTGATAGCCCCAAATGCCGGTATCCTGCCGGCGTCACCTTGCGCCCGCGCGGCGTGCGCGAAAGAAATCCGAGCTGCATCAGATACGGCTCATAGACATCCTCGATGGTGACAGCCTCTTCACCGATGGCTGCCGCGATGGTTTCAAGGCCTACCGGTCCCCCGTCATAATTTTCAATCATTGCGCGCAGAAGCAGCCTGTCAACAAGGTCAAGCCCCAGCTCGTCAATCTCCATACGGTCAAGCGCTTTATTTGCCAGCTTGTCGGTAATGGCGTCCTCCCCGGCAACCTGCGCGAAATCACGCGCACGTTTTAACAGGCGGTTGGCTATACGCGGCGTTCCCCTTGAACGCGAAGCCAACTCAAGGCTTCCGGCGTCGGTGATGTTTATTCCGAGTATCCCCGCGCTGCGTTTCGCTATGCGCGACAGCTCTTCGGGAGAATACAGCTCAAGACGCAGAATCACACCGAAACGGTCACGCAGGGGCGCCGAGAGCTGACCGGCGCGCGTCGTCGCTCCGACGAGTGTAAAGCGCGGCAAATCCAGCCGGATTGAGCGCGCCGACGGTCCCTTGCCGATAATAATGTCGATGGCGTAGTCCTCAAGCGCCGGATAGAGCACTTCCTCCACACTGCGCGAGAGTCTGTGTACCTCGTCAATAAAGAGGACATCGCCCTCGTTCAGGTTCGTCAGCAGCGCCGCCAAATCCCCCGGCCGTTCGATGGCAGGTCCCGAGGTCACGCGGATACGCACGTTCATCTCGTTGGCAATGATACCGGCAAGCGTGGTCTTTCCCAGCCCCGGAGGACCGTAGAGCAGTACATGGTCAAGTGTTTCGCCGCGCCCGCGGGCGGCGTCGATATACACCTTGAGATTATCTTTAACCTTCTCCTGTCCGACATACTCCGTGAGGAGCTTGGGGCGCAGGGTCGTTTCGATTTCCGCGTCCGCGCCCGTCTGTTCGGGAGCTACTGTACGTTCAAAATCGGCAACGTAAAAATCGTCCATTTGGTTTCCCTTCTCCGCTATATTGCCGCTTAAGCGACAAATCCAAGACCGATTTGGTTCTGAATGTCATCATCCCATGCCGCGAAGCGCCGCCTTGATCAGCTGCTCGACGCTCAACGACGGGTCAAGTTTGCTTAAGGCTACGGCCGCTTCGCTCTGCGAATACCCCAGCTCCGTCAGCGCCGCGACGGCGCTCTGGGTATTCGTCATCTCACCGACCGCACCCACGGCGGCAACCGAAATACCGCTGTCCCGCCCTCCGGAATAGCCGAGCTTATCTTTCAGCTCAAGTACGACCCGCTGGGCAAGCTTAGGCCCTACCCCCTGCGCTCTTGTAATAGACTTGCTGTCTCCCGAGGCGACGGCGATACTCAGCCTGTCGGGTGTAAATTCCGATAAAATCGCCAGCGCCGCTTTGGGACCGACGCCCGAAACGCCAATCAGGAGTTTAAAGGCGTCAAGCTCGCCGGGATCGTA
The DNA here is from genome assembly GCA_964516565.1 of uncultured Eubacteriales bacterium. Taxonomy (GTDB): domain Bacteria; phylum Bacillota; class Clostridia; order Oscillospirales; family Acutalibacteraceae; genus DTU089. The sequence goes on from CAZEXA010000002.1 coordinate 20,736, forward strand.
AAAACCGTAAAGCTCCAGCGCGTCCTCGCGCACGTTGAGGTGGGTGAACAGCGTGACCGTGCCGCCCTTCTCCCCGAGCTGCCGCAAGGTGTTGTACGTGGTAAAGCAGCGAAACGCCACGCCGCCGCACTCAACGGCTACCGAAGTTTCATCCCGGTAGACGATATTTCCGCAGATACTGTAAAACATAAGTAATCTCTCCGTTATTACAGGGTATAAGGCTTCCTACCGGGCAAGGCGGTTCATCAGCGAGCCGCTCGAATGGGCGTGACATATAGCCAGCGCCAGGGCGTCGGCGGCGTCGTCCGGCTTCGGAATCGCGGACAGGTTCAGCAGAATGCGCACCATTTCCTGCACCTGCTGCTTTTCGGCGCGGCCATAGCCGACAACGCTTTGCTTGACCTGCAAGGGGGTATACTCATAAACCGGGACATGCTGTTTCTGTGCTGCCAAAACGCAGACGCCGCGCGCCTGGCAGACGTCAATAGCCGTCTTCTGATTGCTGTTGAAAAAGAGTTTTTCGATGCTGACCGCGTCGGGCTTAAAACGGACAAGCAGTTCACTTACATCGTCGTAAATCTTTTCAAGGCGCAGGTGAAAGGGCGTACCGGCTTCGGTGGAAACCGCGCCGTAACCGCATAGCTTGAAGTTGGTTCTGACATATTCCACCACGCCGCAGCCGACGAGGGCATAGCCCGGATCGATGCCGAGAATCACCAAGACGACCGTCCCTTTCGTACTTTCAACTATATTCGGAATATTATACCATATGGCCGCCTGTTCGGCAAGGTTTTTTTACTCGTAAAAATATTTCTAAGAAATTTTCCTTTCCTCGGCTGCTTTTGCGTCCCTTTGCCAAAAAGGGTCGTAAAGCCCCTTAAAACGCCTGTTTCCTTTTATTGACAGAATAAAAATGTTGTGTTAGTATGGCGATATGAAAGAGAAGGGAACGGTACAAAAATTGATAAGTGACACCATTTACAAAGGCAGAGGCACATCGGAGGAAAACGAAAAACTGGTACAAATGATCAACGCGGTGTTTTCACCTGAGCGCGACAGCGGCTTTGATTTTTACGAACTGCTGCCGAAACTGTACAAGCATGACTACTATCCCGCGCAGCACAACTTCATCGTGCGCGAGGGGGAGGAGATCAAGGGCGCCGTCGGGCTGTATTACGGTACGCTTACTGCCGGAGAAGGACAGCTTTTCTGCGGAGGTATCGGCAACGTCGCCGTCACGCGCGACTGCCGCTCAAAGGGCTACATGAAGGACTGTATGAGCTTAGCGCTGCGGGACATGGTCGAGAAGGGCGCGGACATCGGCTTTTTGGGCGGACAGCGTCAGCGCTATGCCTATTTCTCCTACGAGCAGGGCGGACAAGCCTATCATTTTACATACTCGATGAGAAATATGCAGCATGTGTTCGGAATGAAAGCCGAAAGCGCTTTTGAAATTGTCCCGGTCAAAAAGGACGACAGCCGCCTGCTCGACGACATCCACGCGCTCCATGGGAAAAAAACGTACCGTTTTGCCCGCAAACGCGAAGACCTGTATGATATTTTGACCTCATGGGAAAACACCCCGGTCGCCTTCACACGAAACGGTGAATTCAAGGGCTACTGTATCCTGAGCGACAACGGCTCCTACGCCGACGATCTGACGCTCTTAGACCCCGCGGACAGTAAGGACGCGGCGCTGGCGCTGCTGGAGAACAATCCCGGTGCAAACATTTCCTTAAACCTGCCGCCCTGCGAAACGGCGCTTATCCGCTTTTTCTCGGATTTCGCCGAACACTGCTCGATACATACCGCCGAAAACATGACGGTTCTCAACTACCAAAACGCCCTACAGGTTCTGTTGAGCTACAAGGCACGCTACAGTCCCCTGTGTGACACCGACACGAAACTTCTGATTCACGGCTTTGCCGGCGATGAGAATATCCGGATTACGGTCAGGAACAATCATGTGTCCGTCACGCCGTGCGAGGGCGCAGATTTAGAGCTTGACCACCTGACAGCTGTCAGAACACTGTTCGGCATCTGTCCTCCAAACCATGAAAAGCTGCCTGTCACTTTCAAGGCTATCCTTCCCGTGCCGTTTTTTGTGGCGGGAGCAGATAACGTTTAAGAAGAAAGGAAGTACAACATGAAATCAAGGATTCTCGCGCTCAGTCTTGCCGTCGTGCTCATCGGTGCCGTCTTCGCCGGTTGCGGCATTAACACGGGTACATCGAGCACCACAACAAGCACCACTGCCGCCCAGACCGGCGTCTATACACTGCCTGCCGGGGACGGTACCTACGCTTCTACAACCTCGACAAACACCGCCTCATCCTCAGCGACGGTCGCCGCCTCCGTGAGCGCCTCGACGAGTGCTACCGACACAAACACCGGCGTCAGCATCTCGGCGAGTACGACCTTCCAATCGGGCGGCACAGCGGGACAATACGCGACGGGAACGTATACCGTCAATACGCAGACAAGTCCCTTAAGTATGCGTTTGGCTCCGACGGACTCCGACAAAACCGTCACCATCCGCACCATCCCGAAGGGCACCAAAATCACTGTTTGGGCTGTTCATGACGGCTGGGGCTACGTTGTCTATGAGAACTCCGGCGGCTGGGTCGCCATGAAATACCTTAAGGCAGCCTCGTAATGAGCGTTTGCCGTCTGTGTCCGCGGCACTGTAATGCAGACAGAGAAGCCTCCGGCAACGCCGGAGGCTTTTGCGGTATGCCCTCCCTCCCCGTGCTTGCCCGCGCCGGCGTCCATCTCTGGGAGGAACCGTGTATCAGCGGAAAAAACGGATCGGGCACCGTCTTTTTTTCGGGATGCAATCTGAAATGCATCTACTGCCAGAATGAGAAAATCAGCCTTGAGGGGTTCGGGAAGCCCGTAACCGCCGGGCGGCTGTCTGAAATATTTGCCGCGCTTGAGCAAAAGGGCGTCCACAACTTAAACCTCGTCACCCCCTCGCATTACGCAGAGGCTGTCGCCGAGGCGCTGACGCTCTATACACCCCATATCCCCGTCATATGGAACTCCGGCGGATACGACAGCCTTCGTGAGCTACGCCTGCTTGAAGGGCAAATTGACGTTTTTCTGCCCGACTTTAAGTACAGCGACAACGCTCTTGCCGCAGAGTATTCCGGTGCGCCGGACTATTTTGAAACCGCCTCGGCCGCCATTCGGGAGATGTACCGGCAAACCGGGGATTGTGTTTACAGCGAAGACGGTATGTTGCAAAAGGGCGTGTTGATCCGTCACCTCGTCCTGCCGGGACAACTCGACAACTCCAAGGGCGTAATCGACTTTTTAAGCGCCTTTATCCGGGACAAAAGCGTCCTGTTCAGCCTGATGAGCCAATTCACCCCGACGGACAACTGTCCGAAAGAGCTTTCCCGCCGTCTGACGAAAGAGGAATACGATACTGTTTGTGATTATCTGTTTGATTCGGGTATTACAGACGGCTTCATGCAGGAGCTGTCAAGTGCCGAAAAAGAATATATCCCCGACTTCGACCTGTCGGGGATATGATTAAAACCTTTTTGTTTAGAACCCTTTCATTTTGGCAAGGTCCCTGTAATTGATGAGCTGAATGCCGCAGTCCTTGATGTGCTGCTGGAATGCGGGGTCGCCGAATAGCCTGTGCTCCCAGACGCGGCGGTGCCACGCGCCGCTAATCGCTTTCAGCTCGTCACACTCGAGAGCCGGGTGGATATAGGTTTCGGTAACGCCGTCGGGGAATGTCTTATACAGTTCGTATATGTATTCCCGATAGTTTTCATAGCTGTCGTTCTGCGGACCGTTCCACTCTCCGGGTATCAGATAGTCGGGGACGGCAACGCCCTTGTCGCTCGCGTATTGTACAAACCGGTCAAACAGCGACTGTATGAGCGATTGATCAATTTTGACTTCGAGTGTGTCGTTATCAAGCTGCCCCTCCAAAAATTTTCCGGGGAAACGGAAGGGAAGCTTGTACTCCGAACATATATCAAAGGTTAGGTTGAGCAGTTCAAAACGACCGGTTTCAATGCCGTAAAGCGAACCCATGTGGTTGTCGAGATGCGACGGGTTGAGCCCGTAGCGTTTGCAGTTCTCGACCTGGCAGCGAATTTCCCCCTCGACCTCGTCGAGGTCGGCTTTTTCCTCAAATTCATCGGATTCATGATACATGAAGCCCTCCGCATCACGCAATGAATCGGTGTTCTGCCTGTTCATCGGAGCCCAGCGGTAAGAGCCCCACTCGCTTGTGAACGTCAAGTGAACGCCGATGGCGTGTGCGGGATGTTGTCCCGCCCATTTGGCGGCTTCCTTTGCCCAGGAACAGGGAGTCATTATTGTTGAAGAAGTGATGCAGCCCCGCTCAAGCAAATCGAATACAGCCAGATTGGCGGCGTGGCACATTCCGAAATCGTCAGCATTGATAATCAAATATTTTTCCATAAACCAAACCCCTTACCGTTTTCCTTACATAATTCGCCAAGATTTACACTCGCTGATTATACCAGTTTCCCGCGCCGGGCGCAACAAAAAAACGGAGAAGTCAATGACTTCTCCGTTTTTCATACTTTTTTCAGAAATATTTGTGCAAAATCACTACAGCTTGAGCAACTCGTCGGGATTTTCAAAAATCTCCTTAAGCCTGTCAAGAAAGGGCTTTACCTCCCCGAAATCGAGTGCACGGTGGTCAAAACAAACGCACAGCGGCAATATCTGCGCGATTTTTATCTCGTCCTCTCCTGCGGCGTTCGTTTCGATGACAGGGGCTTTCCGCATCGCGCCGATGCCGATGACGCTCACCTGCGGCGGAATAATCATCAATATTCCGATAGTCCCCGGATGATCACGCGTAATGGAGCCGACATTCGATATCGTGATGGTTCCCTGCTTCAAATCGTCACGGGTCAGCCTGTCGCCGACAGGGATGCTTTCGTATTCTTTCTTCTCCTTGCCAGAGAGGGTCTTTACCCTGTGTTTCCCCGTTTTTGAGCCGAGCAGACGCAGACACACCTTGATGACATGTCCGTGCTTCAGATGTTCCAGCGTATCATGCAAAGACACAGAATACATGGCTTCGTCAAGGTTGGTGTTCTTGATTTTTCGTCCGGTATCCGTTATGTACTCATGCAGATTTAAAAGCGAGCGATTCCCGACATCCTTAAGATTGAAGGTCATCATATGACCGGAGGGAAGAATCCACGGGGTAGACACGTCAATGTTGTCATACTGCGTTATTTTTCCGCGGACAAGACTCCTGTTAAACTCAAGATGCGCGTTCATCTGCGGGGCGGCTTTGATTGCCTCGGTAATCGCTTTGAGAATGACCGTATTGATTGTGATCTTCTTGCCCTCGGGCAGGGCGGCGTTAAATGCCTTGTATTTCTCATAAAACAACGTCACGTCCGGTTCATAGATATAGCTGACGTGCGGAATTTCGTTCCAACTCTGGGTCGTCATATTGGCAATGATTTTGCGCTGGATGCCGAATCTGGAAACATTTTTAATGTTCATAGTGTACCCTCCGTTTAGGATTGGTTATACTCCTCAAAATACCCGACGGCCTGAAGCTCCCGGTGAATTTCCGCCTTTTCGGTGTCGGTGAGGAGCGCTCCGGGAAATGCCGAAACACCCGCGTCGATGCCCGCGTAGGACAGCATATGCTTTACGGTACGGATGACGCCGTGTCTGATGATGATCTCAATGACCCTGTTGACTTTAAACTGCTGTTGTCTTGCTGTTTCATAGTCACCCTTAATAAACGCGTCGTAAAGGCGGCAGTATTCGCGGCACATGACGTTGTAGGTCGAACCGATACCGGCGTCTGCGCCCATAGTAAGGCCGCATACGAGCATTTCGTCGGGTCCGTTAATGACGTTGATGTCCCCGCCGTTCAGGAGCTTGATGCGGTGCATGTCATAGAAGTTTGTCAGTGTAAACTTGATTCCAATGATATTTTCAATCTCAATGAGGTTTTCCATAAGACCGACCACGTCTGTTCCCGCCATCATGCCCTGCGCGTAGGCGAGAACAGGAAGCCCTGCTTCAGAAAGGCGCTTGTAATACTCGATGACCTCGGCCTGCCCGTACTGAAAATAAAAGTTCGGCAGCACCGACGACACGGCATTGCAGCCGACCTCACGCGCGTGATTCGCCAGACGCATAGCCTCCTCGGGTGAGGCAGCGCCCACATGGTTGATGACGACGCCGCGTCCGTTGTTATATTCCATAACAAGCTCGGCGGTTTCTCGGCGCTGAGTCTCAGTGAGCACCGGCCCCTCACCGGTCGTCCCGCAAATATAGAAGCCTGCGGCGCCCTCCCGGTAATCGTAGTCGAGAATCTGACGAATGGCGTCTTTATTCACTTTGCCCTGTATGGTCAGAGGGGTGACAAGTGCCGGCATGATGCCTTTGAATTTAACGTTTGACATGACTTACTACACGCTCCTGTTGTTTGTTATAGTATCGTATTTTACGGTGAATGTCAATTCACTTTTTGAGAAATTTTAAAAAAATGCATATATTCTTAAAAATCCGCTCTTTTCCACGCGTTCTAAACAAGTTTCCCTTGACCTCGGTTAAAAAACATGATACATTAGATAGCGTTCTCCTTAAATGGTAAATTGGTAATCAGTATATACCATCCCCTTATGCTTGTAAAGAATATAATTATGAACATTTTGTCAAGGCTTCTCGTAAAATTGCATATCAGGCGGACTCCGCAAAATCCCGGCGGAGAGTTCGCGTCTATACTCCCCTCTGACGTTAGCGAACGGCTTTTGTCGGAGGGGCTTTCGACCTCTGACCTGATTTGCGGCAAAAAAAGCGATAGAAACGCCGGCGGGGAATATTGTGAAAACTACGTTTTCTTTGACGATAAAGGGCTATATATCGCCGCGTTCTCCGAAAAAGTCAAACCGAAAAGAGGCCATAAAAAGCTTGCGGCAAAGGCGGAGCTGTTGAGCCTGCATACGATTCCGCTCTCCGAAATCGACACGCTGAAAACCGAACGGTTTTTGGCCACCGGTCTGTTAATCTATACATATCAAGGCACGGACTATGCGGTCACGCTTTTCTCGCTGGGGCTTATCGGCCCCTTTGACGAGTTGGCTAAAGTATTCAACGCCTATAAAGAAGGGCGCGACTATCAGTCCTTGATCGAGCACCCTGAGGAAAAAAAGTGTCCTGTCTGCGGCAAACCGGCACCGCCCGGCAAAACCTTCTGTAAAAAGTGTTCGGGGCGCTCCTCGACCGCCAAACGGCTGCTCGTCTTCTTTGCTCCTCACAAATGGAAGATGGCCTTTATCGTTGCCGCCATGCTCATAAGTACCGGACTGTCGCTGTACACCCCTCAGATCGGCACCAAGAAGCTGTTCAATGACGTGCTGTCCGGTGCCGGTCAATCCGACTACAAGACACTGCTGGCGGGGCTTGGCTCGATTGTTTTATCGGTTGTCGCCATCAGAATCTTCAACCAGCTTTTCACCATTGTCTATCAGTATATTCTCGCCGGTATGCTGCCGTGGGTCATTTACGACATCAAGGTCAAGATTTTCTCGGCGATGCAGCGCCTGTCGGTCGGCTTTTTCACCCATAAACAGACAGGCTCTCTGATGGAGCGCGTCACGAGGGACGCCACCAATGTCTACTGGTTCTTCATCGACGGCTTGCCGTATCTGGTCATCAGCTCCGTGACGGTCGTCGGCGTGCTCATCATCATGTTTGTCACCAGTTCGCGTTTGACCGTCGCGGTGCTCGCGGTTGCCGTCATCGTCGGCGTGCTGTACCCCGTATTTTCCAAAGCGTTTTTGCGCCTCCACCACCGCGTTTGGGTCAAAAACGCTTCGCTCAGCTCCAAGGTCAGCGATAATATTAATGGTCACCGCATCATCAAGGCCTTCTCTAAGGAGGAGGATGAGCTTGAAGATTTTTCCGGTTACAGCAAGCGCCTCATGGATGCCGAAATCCGCTATTCCAACGCCGAGGCGACCGTCTTTCCGCTCTTGACAGTAACGGTTTTTCTGCTCGGGGCGCTCGTGCTCGGTTACGGCGGCATCCTTGTCAGCAGCGGAAGTATGAAGCTTGGTGACCTACTCGCCTTCGTTGTCTATATGCAGATGCTCCAGAGTCCCCTTGAGTTTCTCTCGTGGGTGCTCAACTGGTGGGCGCGCTGCTCGGATTCGGCGCAGCGTATGTTCGAGATCATCGACACAACGCCCGATGTCCTTGAACGCGAAAACCCCGTCATACTGCCTGAGATTAAAGGCGATATTGATATAAACGAGCTGCGCTTCGAATATGAGCCGGCGCGGCCGATTATAAAGAATCTGAACCTCAAGGTCCGCGCCGGAGAAATGCTCGGACTTGTCGGCAAGACCGGCGCGGGCAAAACGACGCTCGCAAACTTGATTGCGCGGCTCTATGACGTCAAGGAGGGCACGATTACCATTGACGGTGTCGATGTCAAGGATTTACCCTTAAAACAACTGCGCCGGAGCATCGGCATCGTATCGCAGGACATATTTTTGTTCATCGGCACCGTTGCCGACAATATACGATACGCCAACCCCGACGCCTCCTATGACGATATCATCGCCGCCGCCAAGGCGGCGTCGGCGCATGACTTCATCATGAAGCTCCCCGACGGATATGAAACAAGGGTCGGCTCCGGCGGACAGGACCTCTCCGGCGGCGAACGGCAGCGCATATCCATTGCGCGCGCCATTATCCAGAATCCGCGGATTCTGATTCTTGATGAGGCGACCGCCGCCATGGACACCGAAACCGAGCAGAAAATTCAAAACTCACTGAGCGCGCTCAAAACCGGGCGCACCACGATTGCCATCGCCCATCGGCTCAGCACGCTGCGCGACGCCGATTTTCTTGCCGTCATCGACGACGGCAAAGTCGCCGAGTATGGCACATACCGTGAGCTTATGGCGAAAAAGGGCGAATACTACAAGCTGTATAAGATGCAATCCGAAGCCCTGAAATTCATCGGTATCGCCTTAAGTCCCGACGATGGAGAAATGCTCAAAGAGGAGGAAAACAACAATGAGTGATGACACCTTACTGTTGACCTGCTTAGACCCTGCTGCGGTGCGCCTGTCGCGCAACGAAAACGGGTTTGTCGTCCTGTTCCTGAACGGCGAAAGCAAGGGACGCGTCAAACTGACGCGTGCCTATCCGTATGGGCTGCCCTACGCCTATATCGGCGTCACCGACATTGAGGACAATGAACTGGGCATCATCAAATCGCTCGACGAGCTCGACGAACCTTCTGCGGCAACCGCGAGGGACGAGCTTGACAAACGCTACTATTGCCCGGAAATCACTGAAATTACGTCCATCAAGGAGAAAATGGGCAGCTTTTACTTTGAAACGAAGATAGACGGCAGAAATAAAAGTTTTGCCGTCAAGGATATCAGCCGCAACATCCGCATGATCTCCGAAAGTCAAATTTTAATTTTTGATGTTGACGGCAACCGTTTTTCGATTCCGCACTACGACAAGATCAAAAAGAAGACGCGAAAACTGCTTGAGCCTTATCTGTATTAACATATGAAAACAATATCGGTACAATTTGACTTGCGCGGGGACAACACCCTGTGCGACGGCGCACTGACGTTCGGCGGCGGATATTTTACCGCGGCCTGTGACGGCGGCGAACCTCGCTGTGTCCCGGCAGAGGGAATTGCCGAGGCGCGGCAGTTCACCGACGTCGGCTGCGGGCGGCTTGAGCTTGTCCCCGTCGGCGCGCCTGCCGACGGCAGTCAGAATATCACGCTCTGCCGTTTCTCTATGTCCTGTGTCGTTTCCGTGGGCGAATTTTGTAAGGTAGTCAACCATTATATCAAGACCGGCGAGCTACTCTCTATAGCCGTGACCGAGCAGAGCATCTGCCCGACCTGCGGACGGCACTTAATCGAGGGACTCGACGTCTGCCTGTTCTGCGTTAAAAAAGGGTATGTCTTTTCACGCGCCATGACCTTTTTCAAGAAGTATCTGCCGCTCGTCCTCTTTTCGGGTACGCTGATGATTATCGCCAACCTGCTCTCGACAATTGTACCGATATTCAACCAAAAGCTCATTGACGACTATATCTCCCCCACTGCCGGCGCCACGCCGTATTTTGATTCTCCCACAAAGGGCATCGCGGTCTTAGCGCTTTTAATGTGCGGCACATTCGCCGTCGGTAAGGTTTTTTCGATGTTCAGTGCCCGTATCTCAAACAGGGTCGGTTCCCGCTTCTCCAACGACCTGCGCCTGATGGTTTACGACAAAATCCAGTGCCTGTCGCTCTCCTCCATTTCCAAAAAGACGAGCGGCAACCTCATAAAACGCGTGACGAGGGATACCGAAGTCGTTAAGGAGTTCTTTAACCAGCAGGGCAGCTACCTGCTGTCCCAGACGGTTATTTTCGCCGTATCGCTCTTTATGCTGTTCAAAACAAACGGGCTGTTAGCGTTTCTGGTCATCGTTCCCGTTCCCGTCGGAATATTTGCCATCAACCGTTTCTGGCGCGTCGTCCATGTGCGTTACGAAAAACAGTGGCGCGCCGAAGCAAAGGGCACCTCCATCCTGCACGACATCATCAAGGGTATCCGCGTGGTCAAGGCTTTCGGCAATGAGGAGCGGGAAATCGGCAAGTTTTCCGAGGTTTCAAAATCTCTGGCGAAAGTCTCCTCTTCAAACGAAAAATTCTGGTCGCTCACCTTCCCCTTGGTCGGCAATTTCATGGCGCTCGGCGAATTTCTGGTGTTTTGGTTCGGCGGCAAAATGGTGCTTCAGGGAACGCTGTCGCTCGGGGAGCTTGTCATGTTCAATACCTATCTCGGCTTTTTATACACGCCGCTGCGCTGGATGTCAACGCTGCCGCGGCGTATCGCCGAAGCCTCAACGAGCCTGATTAAGCTCTATGAAATCCTCGATGAAGAATCCGTTATCAAAGAAGCCGTCGAACCGAAGCCCCTGAATGCCGGCGGTACGGTGGAGTTTCACGACGTCCAGTTCGGTTACAAATCCTACGAACCGGTGCTGAGGGATATTTCCCTAAAAATCAAGCCGGGTGAAATGATTGGGCTTGTCGGTCACTCGGGTGCGGGTAAATCGACGCTCATCAATCTCTGTATGCGCCTGTACGACCCCTCTCTCGGCACGATTACCATTGACGGCACCGACCTTAAGGACATCTCCCCCTATGAATTGCGCCAGAATATCGGCGTAGTATTCCAAGAAACCTATCTGTTTTCGGGCAGCGTCGGAGAAAATATCGCCTATGCCCGCCCCGACGCCTCGACCGGGGAAATCATCGCCGCAGCGAAGGCAGCCAACGCGCATGAGTTCATCATGAAGCTTCCCGACGGCTACAACACAACCGTCGGTGAAAACGGACATTCGCTGTCCGGCGGCGAGCGTCAGCGCGTCGCTATCGCCCGCGCCATTCTCAAAAATCCCCGTATTCTGATTCTCGACGAGGCGACAAGCTCGCTTGACCCGGAAACTGAGGGTAAGATTCAGGAAGCCATCGGTCGGCTCACCGAAAACCGTACCACCATCGCCATCGCCCACCGGCTCTCCACTCTTAGGAACGCCAACCGGCTCATCGTCATCGAAAAGGGGCGTATCGCCGAAACCGGCACCCATAAGGAGCTGATGGAACGGCGCGGCATCTATTACGGTCTGGTTATGGCGCAGAGGCAGACGGCAAAACTCAAGAACTGAGCCTTAAGCGCGGTTCTTGAAGAGTGACAATCCGGATAATAAAACACGGGAGGGTTTTACCCTCCCGTAATTGATTATTTAGTGGTTTTGAACAGCCGGTATAAGTTTTCCACGGCGGCGGCGACCGCCGCACAGACCGGTTCGCCGAATGCCGTGCTCTGCGGTTGAATTCCGATACAGACAACCTCACAGCCGATTTCGGCCTTCAGGTACGAAAGCATCAACGACAGCGGGAGCATATGCGTGGAAAAGGAGATCCCGGCAATGTCATCGGTATCAATGATGCGTATGTCCCCCGGAGCCAGCCCCATTTCGGCGGCGTCCGCGATAAACAGCGTGTCCGGAGAGAACGCCTTGATGACCCCTGTGAAGTTTTCGGGAGCTGTCGACCCGGCGGTGACGAGCATTCCGTCCGGAGCGCTTTTTTTAAGCTTTTCCGCCAAAATCATCCCGGCGGCATCGTCGGCCTTTAAGACCGAGCCGACGCCGAGAACGGCAGGATGCTTACTGACGGCAAGTTTATTTCGCAGGACGTCCTCGATCATAATTCAATAGACAGGTCTTTTTTTTCGAGGCTCGCCAAATCAACGCTCGGGGAGTTGGATAAACAATTTTTCGGGCAGGAATCGACGCACTGGCAACAGAAGATACACAAGCCCACGTCGAGAAACGCCCGCATTTTTTTGTCCTCTTTGGTACCCTCGTTGACAACCTTGATGGCACCTGTCGGGCAGTCACGCATACACATGGAGCAATTGATGCAATTGGTGCGGTCATAGACGATACGCCCGCGGTAATTTTTTTCAACCTGAGGCGCGCCCTTTCCGGCATAGGAAATGGTAGCCGGTTTCTCAAACAGATTTTTGATCGCCTGCAGAGCGATTCTGCCGGGCGTCGCTTTTTTATTGCTCATAGCACACCTCGAATCAGCAAATTGACAATAACCTGCGCCAGCGCGACAGGAGCTAAGTACTTCCAGCAAAAGCTGATGACGTTGTTGATACGCAGACGCGCCATGGAAACACGCAAGAGCGTCAATAGAAACAGCGTCAGCAGCGTTTTTACAAAATACAACAGGATATCTATCCATAGGATGCCCGTCAGAAACGGCAGGAATATGGCAGCAAAAAGTGAAATGACGAAGACCAGTTCACAGTCCTGCATCATGCGAATCAGTGCGAGCAGCCGCCCGCCGTATTCGACGAGCGCGCCGGAAACGACCTCGGTTTCAGCCTCCGGCGAATCAAACGGCGCGCGCTCGAGCTTGCACTGAAACGAGATGAGCGCAACAATCGCCGCCGGGATATTGATCAGCGCGTAGAGCGGATGCGCCGCGTAATACGCGGTGATTCCCGAGAGCGACCACGTGTCGGAAAGAAGCGCCGGAGCGAGCAACGAAACGAAAAGAGGCACCTCATAGGCGAAGAGCTGCGTCAGAATACGGGTTGCCCCGATGGTGGCGTAAGCGTCGCGCGAGTACCAGCCGGCAAGAAACAGCGCGAGCGGCGGGATGGTCAGAAAATAGAGGATGATAATCAGGTCGCCCTCAAACGAAAATGACGCCTGCGCCGAAAACAGCGGAACGTATACAAACCCGGCCGCCACCGCTGCTAAGGCGACAAGCGGCATCATGGCGAACATACGGGGATTGGCGTCCTTGGGAATCAGGGCACTCTTGCCGACAAGCTTTAAAAAGTCGGCAAGCGGTTGATACCACGGGGGACCCACGCGGCTCTGCATACGCGCGTACATCTTGCGGTCGAGAAACTCGAGGGCGAAGCTGTAGAGCGACAGAAATAAAAAGCCGGGAAAAACAAACGTTTTTAAGAGCATTTCCAAAATTCTCATAGTAACCCTCAAAATTTCAATGTCGTCAGGTCGGCGCCGCGGCTCTTATACCAGTCGATGCCGTACTGTCTGAGAGCCGCCCAGTCGGTGACGCGCGTGTTTTCTTTTGAGAACAGCGTAATGGCGCGGTCGGTACACGAATAACACGGGTCTATAGCGGCAATCGTAATCGGGACGTCGGCAAGGTAACCGCCCTCAAGCATATGCTTCATACCGTGCCAATTGGCCTCGGTGGGAGCGCGCACGCGCACTCTCTCCGGAATCTCCGTACCGTTTGAGCGAATGAAGTGGACGTCCTCTCCGCGAGGCGCCTCGACGCGCACGATGACCTCACCGGCCGGGATACGACGCGGCATTTTGACAGTCAAGGGAGTGTCGGGTATATTGTCAAGGCAAACCCTGATGGTGTTCAGACTCTCCACCATTTCAAAAATACGGACAGCCGTTCTGCCGTAGACATCGGCGTTATTATCGGTGACGGCCTTGACTTTTATCTCCTTATACGCACCGTATGGCTCGACCACGCGCACGTCGTTGACGACGCCTGCCGCTCTGGCAACCGGTCCGACCGCGCCAAAGCTTCTGACTTCCTCGGCGGTAAGCTTGCCGACGCCCTTCAGGCGGGAAATCAGCGTTGACTCGGTCAGGGCGAGGTCTAAATAGTGCTTGAGCTCCTCTTCAAGCTCAGCGACGGTTTTAAGAATATCCGCCTTGTCGTCGGGGGTAATGTCACGCCGCACGCCGCCGAGGGTATTGATTCCGTAGTTGACGCGGTTGCCGCCGAGCGTCGCCAGTAAATCAAGCACCTTCTCGCGGTCGCGCCACGCATACATAAACACCGTGTCGAAACCGATTTCATGACACGCGATGCCCAGCCACAGAAGATGGCTGTGCAAACGCTCAAGCTCGGCGACGACGACGCGGATATACTCGGCGCGTGCCGGTATAGAAACACCGGCAAGCTCCTCCACGCCCATACAGAACAGACTGCCGTGTGCGTGTGAGCAGATACCGCAAACGCGTTCGATAATATAAAGCGCCTGTGTATAGCTTCTGTTTTCGCAGGTTTTTTCAAGGCCGCGGTGGTTATAGCCGACACCAATGACGGCGTTGATGACCTTTTCGCCCTCAAGCGTGATATCAAAGCTGCCCGGCTCCTCGAGCGACGGATGCTGCGGACCTATTGGTATGGTTATCCTGTTGTCACTCATTTTGTTCCGCCTCCTCGCTTACGGGCTTATCATACGTCAGCGTATTCTTGTTGAACAGCGCCGGATTCCAGTCCTTGCGTAGCGGAAAGTTCCCGTCCGGCCAACCGTCGGGCAGCGGATAGCGCGGACCCTCCGGCATATCCGAAAGCTCGATGCCGAACAGATCAATGAGCTCACGCTCATGCAGGACGATGGAAGGATACAACGCGGCGATGCTTTTTGCCTGGGGTTTATCACGCGGTACACTCTCGCGTAAAGAGAGCAGATTGCTGTCCTCGTCAGCAAAAATATATAACAGACCGAAGGTGTCGCCGTCGTCGGTACCGACGACATGACTGGCGCGGGTATAGCCCAGTTCGCTGTTTACAAAGGGGATGACCTTCTCAAACTCTTCTCTCGTAAGAGACGCGCTGACGATGCGTTTCTCTTTGGGACTTGTCAGTTTTTCGGCTAAAAACGGATATTTCTTTTCCAGCCGTTTAATGACGTCTTCCTCACGACTCATCGCTCCCGCCTCCTTTGTCATTCTTTTTACTCTTGTCTTCCTCAAGACTCGAAAGCAGTTTGTCAACCGCGTTGAGGATGGTTTCGGGACGCACCGCGCAGCCCGGTACATAGACATCTACGGGAATGACGGTGTCGATGCCTCCGGTCACACAGTAGCAATCCTTAAAGATGCCGCCTGTACACGCGCAAGTGCCTACGGCGATGACAAATTTCGGGTCTGACATCTGCTGATAAATCTGAATAAGGCGCTCACGCGTCTGGAGCGTCACGGCACCCGTACAGACGAGGACGTCGGCATGACGCGGACTGCCCTGCTTGAGAATCCCGACGCGCTCAAGGTCGTACCGCGGGGTCAACGCGTCGATAACCTCAATGTCGCAGCCGTTGCAGGCTCCGGCGTTGAAATGGATGACCCACGGGGACTTTAAAGTCCCCTTAAGAATCGCTTTTTTTACAGCTCCCACTAAAATCACCTCTTGAGCGCGATCAGAATCGCGAGTATTCCGGAAACGACGTAAATGGCCGGCATTACTTGAATATTTTTCGGAGACGTCGCCACGACCAATATCAGAATATGAATGACCGAAAAGATAAACGCAAACGAAAAATACTGACTGTAATCGGGGTTGACGTAGTTTTCAACGCTGCGCTGACCGCAGGCGTAGGATTCAAGGGTATGTTCGCCGGCATGTCCTTTTGCACCGAGCTTTTCTAGGGTTTTGGAGAATAAGATCAGCGAGAAAAGCATCAAACCGAAAAGAATGGGCGGAGAATACAGTACACTATCCATATCGTTATCCTTTCAGCTGGGTCAGGTTGCGGATGTCCATATTCCCGTATTTTTTATACAGCCCGACCGTCACTCCCGCGAAGATGACCGCCGCGACGACCTCAATAACGATGACCGTCACCACATACGCCTGCGCCAGCCCTAGGTGGCCGTTCATATAACCGGCGAGGATGATGAACATCGTGGCGGCCTTGATGGCGATCTCGATGCCGATGATAATTTTCAGCAGATGGTAGGTGCGAATCATACACCAACAACCCGCGGCTATCATCAGCACGCCCACAAAAAGCATAACCGTTTCCATATTAAAAAATTCCATATGCTTTCCTCCTTACCCCTGATGATGACTGTCAATCGGCTTTGTCTCCTCGTCCCGAAAGAGGACGAAGATAGAGATGCCGCCGATGAGAATGGTGATGACCTGTCCGAAAATATCGGCTTGCCTTGTATTCCAAAAGATTTCACGGAAGTCCTCGGCGACTTTAACGGCCTCGCTTTTAATGGTAAAGTCGTTGACCAGCGCCAGCACGACAAGACCCAGCCCCAGAACAATCAACGCCAGAGGCAGCAGCCGCATCCGCTTGTGATCATCATACATCTTATGAACCTCATTGCGCTTCATGTTCGACAGGCTGATGGCGCTGATGAAGATGATGGTGACGAGTCCCGAGCAGGCAGACACCTCAATGACCGCCGCCCAAACTGCCCCCAGCGCGTACATGATTACCCCGAGCACGGCGCTGGCAAACGCCAGCCAAATGGCAGACCTGAGCAGGCTGCGCGACATGACCGCCGCCACGCAGGACGCCATTAAAAACGCCAGACTGATATACACTATGATTTCCATACGCTCACCTCATTACTCACTTTACAGATAACCCTTGTGCTGAAGGTACACAAGCGCGAGCGGGAAAAGTATCCCGGCGGCGCTCGTGACAATCGTTAAAAGAACCTCCACGGTGCAGACGCTGCCCTTGATTTCCTTAACGGTCTGTAACCCTTCTGGCGTCTTTCCGAAAAAGACCTTCTTCTGAAGCCTCAACAGATACGCCCCCGTAAAAATGCTCGCGCACAGGGCGCAGCCCGCCAAAACGGGATACCCCGCAAGCCAGAGCGCCAAAATAATCATCAGCTTGCTCCAAAAGCCGATAAACGGCGGGATACCGGCTGTCGATAAGAAGGCGATGATTGAGGAAAACGCGGTGACCGGCATCCGGCTCTGTAGCCCTCCGAGCTCGTCGATTTGAAGCGTACCGGTCTGCTCGTGGACGGCGGCGGCGTTCGTAAACAGCGTCGATTTGAAAACGGCGTGGCTGAACACATGGACGACTGCACCGATAAGCCCGAGCGTCGTACCCGTAGAGAGTCCGAGCAGGATATAGCCCATCTGGCTGACGCTCGAATAGGCGACGATTCTTTTAAAATGGTCCTGCCGAAGAGCGAGCAGCGCCCCGACGACAATCGAGAGCAGTCCGATGACCATCAGCGAAACCTGTACGACCAAGGCATTGGGAAACAGCCGTGTCAAGACAACCAGTCCGTAAATACCCGCAGTCTTGATGACAATTCCGGACAGCAGCACCGAGATGGCCGTATCGGCGCTCTGGTGGGCGTCGGGCAGCCAGCTGTGAAACGGCACAACACCGGCTTTGACGGAGAATCCGGCAATCATCAGCACCAGCGCCGCGTAGACCATTATCTTCTGCGGGTCAACCGCCCCTTTAAGCAGGGCACCGCCGATCTGGTCATAGGAAAGACTGCCGGTCTTAAAAAATATGAAAGCAAGACCCGTCAAAATAAACACGGTAGCCAGCTCCGAAATAATCAAATATTTGATAGAGCCTTCGAGCGCCTTACGGGAACGGAACATCGCAATCATGACAAAACTTGAAATGCCGATGACGTCAAGAAAGACATACAGCGAAAACAAATCCTTGACGAGCACCATACCGTTCATGCCGATGATTAAGGTCATCAGCAGATTGACGTAGGTGCTTTTTTTCATATCAATCGTTTTCTTGGCAATCATAACCGACACAAATGAAACCATGCCGATACAGAACAGGAACAAAAGCGAAACCGGCGTCAGGCGGAACAGTGCTTTCCCGGTGCTCCCCAGCGTGAGAAACAGACTAAAATCGTAACGGGTTATGTTTTGTGCGTCGAAAACAAAGAACGCGAGAACCGCCGCCAGCATCTGCAAAACGGCCACTACGCCGCTGAGCAGCCAAAAATACCGCTCCATTAGCTTTTTGGGGAAGATATTATTGACAAACAGGGCGGCAAAGGGCACGAGAACGAAAATCCCGGAGCAAAAATCTAAATAGTTCATATCGTTACCTCAAATCAGCATTCTTACATCTTGGCAAGGACGATTAAAAAGACCGCGAAGATCAGCGCCACACCTCCGACCACCAGCCAAAGATACCTTGACAAGCGGCCGTTGTCAAAGCGGTGCAGCACCGTCCCGACGCCGCCGACGGCTCCGGGTATTGCGATGTCATAGACCCACGACACCCCGTGCTCCAGTGCGGTACAGCCCTTAGAAAAGATGTCGGTGATATTCAGAAGCCAGTTATAGGGGTCAAGAAGCCCCTTCTTTGCGGTGCTCATGAGCTGTTTTAGTCCGGGCAGCCCCGTGATGTGATCAACCGCGCAAAGTGCGCTGCCGGATTTCTTATAACCGAACGCATGGTCGGCGTAGGCGGCAAGCAGAACGACAACCGAAATGATGACGAGCATTGCCGATTTCGGAAGTCCTGAAAAGGACTCGCTCACGCCGAGCGCCGGTCCGACCATTTTATCAAGCGGTAAAAAGTTCCCCAGTCCAAAGAGTACACAGACGACAGCAAAAACGCCGGCGGGTGCGAGCAACCCCATTTTTTCACGCTCGGAGAGTTTTTCGCCCTGCGGCTCTCTATGCTCGCCGTAAAACAGTGAGCGTCCCGTTCTGAAAAACGACAGCGCCGTCAAAAACGAGCCGAGCGCCGCGATAACATAAAATACCGGTGCGCTTTCAAGAGCGGCATCAAAAATCAGCTCCTTGGAGAAAAAGCCGTTCAAGCCGGGAAAACCAATGTAGGACAGTGCGAAAATGAGGAAACAAAGAGCCGCGCCGGGCATCGTCTTTTTTAATCCCGAAAGTTTCCTGAGATCGGTTGTGCCTGTCTGTTTTTCAATGGAACCGGTCACCATAAACAACCCCGTCTTATAGGTAACATGGTTCATCATATGGAACACAGCGCCCACAAGCCCGACGGTCAACCCCGTGCCGACGCCAAGCACCATATAACCGAGTTGGCTGATGGTGTGATAGACAAGGATGCGTTTCATATCCGTCTGGACGAGCGCCATCATGGCCCCGACGAGAATGGTCAGCGCCCCGAGCGACATCAGCGCGATACTCATTGCGCTCCCCGGCTCGAGACGGTAAATTTCAAATACGGCGCGCGCGGCTAAAAACATACCGATAATTTTTTCAAAGGCACTCGGAAAAGCAACCATAAATACAGTCGGCGCGTCGTCAGCAGCATTCGGGAGCCAGCTGTGAAACGGCAGGACGCCGCTCTTGCCGAACGCGCCGAGGATCAACAGAATAAAGCCCGCAGCACCGATTCCCGTAATTGACTGTGTGCTCATCTCGCTGACGTTAAACGTCCCCGCCTGATGACCTGTGACAATGATGCCGAGCATAAGCAGCAAATCAGCAATACCGGACACCGTCAAGGCTTTGATTGCCGTCTTTGGTTTATTGGTATGCCCAATCAGCAGAATGCCCAGCAGGGTACAAAGCAACCCCTCCCAGAAAAAGAGCATAAAGCCGAGGTTGTCCGAGAGCAGCGCGCCGTTGAGCAGCCCGACGCTGATGAATAAATACAACAGATACAGCCCGCCGTACGACGCTTTTTTGAGCCAGACGAGGGTATAGATGACGATAAGCACCGTCACGCACGCAGCGAACAGGACAAAAAACGAGGAATAGTCACTGACGTTAAACGAAAGCGAAAAGCCCGCCGGCGCAAAGGGCAGCTTAACATAAAACTCCGCGTGGGTAAAAAGACCCCCGGCAAACAGCAGATTGAGCACCGCATACAGAAGCGCGATGACCGCACACACAGTCCTGTTTTTTCTTTCAAGCCAGAGTAAGCCGCCTATGAATACGGGCAACACGACCATACAGGTCAGCAGGTTCGCGCCGCCGCTGAGAAAATTACCGAAACCGTTAAGCATATTTCCTCAACCTCCTATCATCGACGCGAGCTGCGACGGAATAAAACTTAAAAAGCCGAACAGTAAAGAGGCGACTCCGAGAATGACGACTGAGGCGACCATGATTTTTGTGCCCTCCCTGTGACCGTGTGCGGCGGCTTCGCCCTGCTCCCCGAGGAAAATTTTTACAAAGAGCCGCGTCAGATACAAAAGCGTCATAACGGCACTGAGGATAAACGCGGCGGCAATCCAGATGTTTCCCGCCTCGACAATGCCCTCAATGACCAGGAATTTTGTAAAGAATCCGAAGAACGGCGGAATCCCCATGATTGAGAGGGCACAGAGAATAAACGCAACGGCGGTAAGCGGCATAGTCTTTATCAGCCCGCCCATCTTGGATAAATCCTTGGTGTGCAAAGCGTGCTCGACGATACCGGCACATAAAAACAGTCCGCCTTTGGCGAGGCTGTGCGCTAAAATATACATCATCCCGCCGACGACGCCGATTTTGGCCCCGCACGACAAACCGAGCAGGATAAAAGCGAGCTGGCTGATGGTCGAATAAGCGAGCACGCGCTTCATATCGTTCTGGCGCAGCGCGACTCCCGCAGTGAAAAGCGCGCTGACGGCCGCTATGAGAGGCACAACGGTTTTGAACATGTCGGGGACGCTGAAAGTCAGCACGAACAGACGGGCGTAGGCGTAGACGCCGATCTTGACAAGCACGGCGGCGTGAAGCAGCGACGTGACAGGCGACGGCGCGATGCCCGCGTCGGGCAGCCAGCTGTGGAGCGGGAATGTCGCCGACTTCGAAAGGATGCCGCACAGAATACAGACAACACTCCATGACGGAACCGTGACACCCTTCATGGCGGACAGCTCAAACGTGCCGGTCTGCCCGTAAATGCCGATAAATCCTATCAGCATAAAGAGCGCGCCGAGGACGGTCACGATAAAGGTCTTGTTTGCCTTTGTGATTGTAATCTCCACACGGTAAAAGCCGATCAGCCGCCAGCAGCAGAGCGTTGACAGCTCCCAGAAAGTGTATATGGCGATGAGGTTCGTTGAATAGACAATACCCATCATTGCCCCGATAAACAGGCATACCATCATATAATACTCGTTCTGATTCGGATAATCCTTAATATATCCATAGGAGTACAGAACGATAACCATGCTGACAAGCGTCGCCGTCATCGCCATAAAAACCGCGAGCGGATCTCCGAGCACACCGAAACTTAAGCCCAGAGGCAGCGCAAAGCGTGCCGTAACCGGATTGCCGCTCAAGGCGCCCGGCAGCGCCGCCGCCGCGCAGACAAACGCCGCCGCGACGAGTACAAACGCCGTTCTGTCGCGCAGCTTGGCGCTCACCTTCCCGAGAAAGGGAAGCAGCAGCGACCCGACGAGCGGAATCAATATTCCCGCAATTAACACATTCATTCCTCTATCACCTTATTATCGTTGATAATAGTACGTGTATTCAGCAGATTCTCGGCAACAGTTCGCCGCGCGGCATGTTGATCGCCCTGAGCGAACCGACCTCCGTCTCCTCGAGGACGGCTCCCCGCCCCTGTCTGACCTCTCCGGCAATAACAGCGTTTTTACCCTGAGGCGTATCATGCAGCCGTGACAGCACCCTATCGGCGCAGCCGGACGGCACACAAAACACAATCACGCCCTCGTTGGCAATATACAGCGGGTCAAGACCGAGAAGCGCACAGGCGGCCGACACATCCTTGCGCACAGGCACCGCCCCGTTGTACAAAACGATATCGCATCCGTGAACCATCCACTCACACAACACCGCCGCCAGTCCGCCGCGCGTCGGGTCGCGCATGGCGTGAACCGTACATTCCGTATCCGCCAAAACGTTCTGCACCATTCCGGCAAGCGGCATGGCGTCGCTTTCAATCGGCGGAGAGAAGCCGAGGCGGTTTCTCTCATTCATGATTGCCATGCCGTGCGAAGCAATACAACCGCTGACGATGATTTTGTCGCCTGCCGCTATCCTCTGTGACGGTATTTCCCAATCAGGAGGAAACACGCCGACGCCGGCGGTGTTGACGGTTATCCCATCAGGCAGTCCCCGATTTTCGATGACCTTGGTGTCGCCCGTGACGATGCGCACCCCGGCGCTTTCTGCCGTATGCGCCATTGACTCGGCTATCCTGTGCAGCGTGCTAACCGAAAAACCCGCCTCAATGACCATTCCGACCGACAAATACCGCGGCGACGCGCCGCTGACGGCAAGATCATTGACCGTTCCGCTGACCGCTAAAGAACCGATATCCCCGCCGGGGAAAAACAGCGGTCTGACAACAAAGCTGTCTGTCGTCATCGCGATTTTTTCCGCCCCGGGCAGGATGGCGGCATCGCCAAGCGGGTCTATATATTCATTTTTAAACGCGGGCAGAAACACCTCGGCGACAAGCTCCCGATACTTTTCCCCGCCGGCTCCGTGAGCCAAAGAAATTACATCGTCCATAAACGCTCTCCATATTGGTAGGCGGCAAAGCAGCTGCCTTCGGAGGACACCATGCAGGGTCCCGCGGGACTATCCGGCGTACAGGTCTTTTTGAACCGCCGGCACTGTTCGGGTGATGCCTCACCCCTTAAAATTGCCGCACACAGGCAGCCTTCCGGCTCGACCTCTTCCGTTTTGGGTACGTAAAACCGCTTCATTGCGTCAAAATCCTCATACCGCCGGGCGATGCTCAGTCCGCTTCCCATGATTTCCCCGAGCCCTCGCCACAAAGCCGTATCCGGCTCAAAAACGCAGTTCATCAGTTCCTGCGCATACCGATTCCCCAGCTCGGTCACCGCACGGGGATACATGTTAACGCACGCGATTTCGCCGCTTTTGACCATTCCGACGAGCTTTGCCGTCGCGCCGAGGATGTCAAGCGTAGTAAATCCCGCGACAGCCGCCGGTAAGGCAAGTTCCTCCGCGACAAACCGGAACGCCTTTGCGCCGGTAATCGCGGCGACATGACCCGGACACAACAGCGCGTGGATGCGGGTCTGCCCCTTCAGAAGTGTACGGAGCGCCTCGGGCATGGTCTTGTGGGCGCACAGCACGCTCAGATTCCTGACGCCTTGCCGCTCTGCCGCTTCAATGAGCGCGGCGGTGTGCGGCGCGGTCGTTTCAAAACCGATTCCGAACCAGACGACTTGCCTGTCCGGGTTTTCGAGGGCTATCGTGAGCGCATCCATCGGCGAAACGAGCACGCGGATATCCCGTCCCCGCTCAAGAAGCGTGCTGAGGCTGGTTTTTTTGCAGGGTACGCGCAGCATATCGCCGAAGCTTGTGAAAATAACGCCGTCCCGGTCGGCAATCGACAGCGCGGCCTTGATTGTCGAAGCGGGTGTCACGCAGACCGGACAGCCCGGCCCGGAAACAAGCCGGATATTCTCAGGCAGCGCCGCGGGAATGCCGAAACGCCGGATATGGTTCGTATGCGTACCGCATACCTCCATAATACGGATGGTGCCGAGCGGCGCGGCGAGTTCCCGTATACCCTTAAGAATAGATTGCGTATCGGTGTTCATACAGCCGTTTCCCGCAAGGTTTCCTCAATAAGCTTTTGGAGCTCCGCCCCGTCGTCATCACTGAGCTTTTGGATGATAAAGCCCGCGTGAACAAGCACCGTGTCGCCGACTCCGGCTTCGGGAAACAGACGAAGACCGGCGCTTCTCAAAACGCCGCCGTAATCGACGAGCGCTTGATCGCCCTGAATCTCTTTAATCACGCCCGGAATAGCCAAACACATACTGTCACCTCGTTCTGTATGACGCCGCGGCGGCCTGACCGAAGGAAATACCGCCGTCGTTGCAGGGGACTTTCTCATTTGTATATACGGTAAACCCGTGACCCGAGAGGCTTTTAAAAGCCTCGCCGAGAAGGATTTCATTTTGAAAGACGCCGCCGGATAGGGTGACCGTTTTACAGCCGGTACTATTTTCGAAACGAAGCGCCGCCTCGGTTATCAAAGAAACAACCGCGCTGTGAAATCGACGGGAGATAACACCCGCGCCGATACCCGCTTGTCTGTCCATAAACGCCTCGGCGATAACCGGCCGCCAGTCGAACAGCGTCTGCCCGTCCTGCTCCGAAATTCCGAAATGGTAGGAACCTTTCTCCGCAAAATCAAGCTGCCGCATAAGCTCGACAGCCGCCTGACCCTCGTAGCGCGCTTTCGTGCAAACCCCGGCAATTGCCGACACCGCGTCAAACAGCCGTCCCATTGAGGAGGTCATCGGGGCGTTCAGCCCCGTTTCCCCCGCCTTGAGCAGAATCGGTGCCCAGTCGCCCTCAAACAGCGACAGCGCGGCGTCTTTTCCCAGCGCGGCGTTAACCGTCGCCAGAGCACAGCGTTTCGGTTCTCTGACGGCTCCGTCGCCGCCTAAGAGCGGGAAATACAGGTTGTGCCCAAGCCTTTGGCTTTTCTCTACGCCGCCGAACAGCGCTTCGCCGCCCCAGATACAAGTATCTTCACCATAACCCGCACCGTCAAACGAAAACCCGATAGCCTGAGCTTTAAGCCTATGCTCGGCAAGCACAGAGGCAAAGTGCGCGTGGTGGTGCTGAATTCTTTGCAACGGCCGCCCCTCGCTCATACGCTCCATGATTCCCGCGGAAACGTAATCGGGGTGCAAATCGCAGACGAAAGTGTCGGGAACCGCGTCAAACAAACCCAGAAACGCCTTGAGCTCGCTCTCGTAACTTTGTACCGTGTCCTCGTCGTCAAGGTCGCCGATATGACCGCTTAAAAAAGCGTTCTCACCCTTTGTCAGACAAAACGTGTTTTTCTGCTGTGCGCCGCCTGCTAAAATCACTTGGCGGCAGCCCGAAAGGAACAGCGGTTCGGGGGCGTACCCGCGCGCGCGGCGAAGCAGCCGCATTCTACCTTGAGAGACAATCCCCACGCTGTCATCGACACGCCGTACAATGCGCCTGTCATGCGTCAGCATAGCATCGGCAACACGGGAAAGCTTTTTTATAGCCTCCTCGTCTTTATAGACCATCGGATTGTCAGACAGATTGCCGCTCGTCATCACAAGACTGACTGAGTCTTTTGCCCCGCGCCCGTCAAATGCGCTGAGCAGTAAAGCGTGCAGCGGCGTGTACGGAAGCATAACGCCGAGCCGGGAATCCCCTGCCGTTACCGAATAGGCAATGCCGCTGTCCTCTCTTTTTTTCAAAAGAATAATCGGCTTCTGAGGCGACAGAAGCGCTTCCTCCTCGTCCGAATTGACCATGCAATGCCGTTTCACTTCGTTAAGATTACGCATCATAACCGCCAGCGGCTTTTCGTAACGCAGCTTTTTTTCGCGCAGTCTCTGTACAGCCGCTTCATTTTCGGCGTCGCAAGCCAAATGATAGCCTCCGAGCCCCTTGACCGCCACAATCCGCCCTTTGAGGATTTCCTCCGTAAACAGCTGCAGCGGATCGCCGGGGACTGATTGCCCGTCCCGGATAAAGGAGAGCCTCGGTCCGCAAGCAGGACAGGCATCCGGTTGGGCGTGAAAACGCCGGTTCTTGGGATCGCCGTATTCTTCGCGGCAGTCCGCACACATGGCGAACGCGTTCATCGAGGTATTGGCTCGGTCATACGGTACCGACTCGATGATAGAAAAACGCGGACCGCAGTTGGTACAGTTGGTAAACGCGTATCCGAAACGGCGGTCTGCTTTATCGGCGATTTCCGAAAGGCAGTCATCGCAGATGCCGATGTCCGGAGAAATAAAGGTTTCGCAGAAGCCCTCTCCGCTCGGCAAAATCAAAAAGCCGCCGAACCCGGTCGGGGCTAAGTCCGAACAGCTAATATCCGTGATTCGCGCCATCGGCGGCGCCTCTGCTTTCAGCCTGTCGCAAAAGAGAGCGCAGCGCTCGGCGCTGCCCTCAATTTCAATCCATACGCCCTCGGGCGTATTTCTGACAAATCCGCTGAGCGACAGAGAATCCGCCAGCCGATAAACAAACGGCCTGAAACCGACGCCCTGCACCGTTCCTCTGACCTTTATCCGCCATCTGCGCATTGTATTCCCACCGCCGAATGAATAGTAGTCTTTTATCTATAAAAAGTCAAGTTGAATTTCGACAAAATCTAAAAATTTTATCAATTTTATTTTCCGTTTTCATTTGCATGATTTTTCCGTTTTCAGTCAAAAATAACCGTATCCTTTGACGGAGAGTGAGACCATGAAAATCGGAATCGCGTGCGCGCTGTACTACTACGAATACGGCGACCTGTGGCAGCACTTTTTTGAGACGCTCGGGCACGAGTGTATATTGTCGGAGGGCACCTTTACCGGCGCTTCGCGCTGCGGCGACGAAGCGTGTCTGCCGATCAAGGCCTACCACGCCTGCGCCGAAGAGCTGCTCGGAAAGGACATTGACTGCCTGTTTGCGCCGAAGATTATCAAATGCGTCCGCGACGGCTTCACCTGTCCGAAGGTCATCGGTGTCAATGCTATGCTCCGATCATCCCTAAAACCGTCAATAAAACTGATCTCCCCCGAATTTGACCGCGATTTCAATGCGTTTTTCGCCAAGACCGGACGACTTCTCGGAGACAGCCCCGAAAAGGTGTTGCGGGCAATAAACGAAACGCTGCGGTTTAAGAACTCAAAATTCGTCCGGTACGGTCTGCCGCCAAAGGAAAAAACGCTGTCGGTCTGTCTTCTCGGCCACAAATATCTGACCTGTGACAGCGGGCTCAACGCAGACATCCGAAAGCGCTTCGATAAGCTCGGCATTCACACGATAACCGCCGAAAGCTTTGAGAATGAGCTGCTCTCACACTTTACCGACAAGACACAGCGGTTCGCACCGTTCTGGATTACCGGCAGGCAGGCTGTGGGGCTTGCCGCTATGGCAGCCCTTGACCATGCGGTTGACGGTTATGTCTATCTGACCGCGTTCGGCTGCGGACCGGACTCCTTTATTGTGCCTTTGACAAAAAAATATATACGGGAAACGGATAATAAGCCGTTTTTGGTAATCACGCTGGACGGCCACACCGCCTCGGCGGGGCTTGATACCCGCCTTGAGGCGTTTGCCGATATGCTGGACCAGAAGGTACGCGTATGATATTGACCTTCCCAAACCTTGGAAACATGTCCATCCTGCTCGCGGTGCTGCTGCGCGAGTGGGGTGTTCCGTTCATAAAGCCGCCCAAAACAACCGAAAAGACGATGATGCTCGGCAGCAAGTATGCTCCGGCGGATGTCTGTCTGCCTTTGAAACTGATTCTCGGCAGCTTTTTGGAGGCGCGCGAATACGGAGCGGATACGGCGGTATTCTTAGGCGGACACGGTCCCTGCCTGTTCGGCTGCTTCTCCGAAATGATTGACCTCGCCCTTTTAGAAGCAGGCATCAAAATGGATGTGCTGCGGATTGAAAAAAGTGCCGAGGGCGCGCGCGCGGCGCTTTCGTTCATAGAACGGCTCACCGGGAAAGCGGTAAAAGCGCTGCTCTCGCCGCTGCCCGCCGGGTACCGCGCCTGTATTTTGCTGGACAGTCTTGAGAACAGGCTGACACTCGTGCGCGCGACAATTGACGATGAAAAAGCGCGCGAAGCGTTCAACCGGTTTGAAAACGGCGTCTATTACCTTTTAAATAACGCGCAAAGCTTTTATGAACTGTCGGCGCTGCTCGAAGCCGCCCTGAAAAAAGCGGAGGAATTCTACGGAAGCAGAATAGCGGTCTATTCGGTAGGAATTGTCGGGGACATCTATACAACCATAGACTCTAGCTCCAATTTTGGTTTGCAGAGGCAGCTGGCGGACAGAGGGGTATACAGCGAGCGATCCATGAGTTTAAGCCGGTACTTCAGAAACAGAATACCACTCGTGGGCACAGACTGGAAATGGTATGCCCGTCCGTACATTCCGAAAGCAATTGGGGGTTTTGCACGGGAAACGGTGGGCTACGCGGCGATGTGGGCACGCTCTGCCGACGGAATCGTACAGATTCATCCGCTGAATTGCATGCCCGAAATCGTCGCCAAGAGTGTTCTGAACGATATCAGCGCCAAAAACAGCGTGCCGCTGCTGTCACTCGTACTCGACGAGCTGACCGGAAGCACCGGTTACACAACCCGATTAGAGGCATTCTGTGATGTACTGGAGGCGAAGCGCGGTGAAAAAATTCTACTTAGGTGCTGATGTCGGCTCGGTGAGTACCAAGCTTGTTTTAATGGATGATGAGGACAACATTTTTAATAAGGTTTATCTGAAAACCGAAGGCTCTCCGATGAAAAGCCTGCAAAAAGGGTATGATTTGCTGCTCGGGGACGCCGGAGCTGTTACCATCAGCGGCGCGGGCGCGACCGGCAGCGGGCGGCATATTGCCGCCGCGATGCTTTCTGCCGACACTGTCAAGAATGAAATCACGGCGCACGGAACCGCGGCGCTGCGGACGGACAATACCGTGCGTACCGTTCTTGAAATCGGAGGGCAGGACTCCAAACTCATTTTTTTAAGGGACGGGATTATTTCCGATTTTAATATGAATACGGTCTGCGCCGCCGGAACGGGCTCCTTTCTCGACAGGCAGGCCAACCGTTTGGGTATCCCCGTTTCACAAATCGGCAGTCTTGCCGCCAAAGCCGAAAATCCCGTCCGTATCGCCGGAAAATGTGCGGTATTCGCCGAGTCGGACATGATCCACCGCCAGCAGGAGGGATGTAAGACCGAGGATATTCTCGCCGGACTCTGCGACGCGCTGGTGCGCGGGTACCTCAATAACCTTGCCGGCGGCAAAAGGATAGAGGAACCCATTCTGTTTCAGGGCGGCGTAGCTGCCAATACCGGTATTCAAAGCGCCTTCGAGCGCGCGCTGGGCGTTCCCGTCACGGTACCCGAGTATTTTGACGTCATGGGAGCCTGGGGTGCTGCCATCCTTGCTAAGCGCACCGTGGAGCGCAGCGGCAAAACGATTTTCCGCGGTCTTGACGCCACCCGCGACTGCTGGGAGATGACCAGTGCTCCCTGTATGGGGTGCGCCAACTGTTGCACCATCGTTTCGATGAGAAACAACGGACAGCTCACCGCCAAATGGGGCGGACGATGTTCGTAGCCCGTCCATAAAAAAATAAAAATTTCAAGAAAATTTGTATTGACTTGTCCGCTTGTTTATGATAAAGTACCCCTTAAGGGTAAGGGGGTTGTCGGAGTGAAATATGTGTTAAAGAACGCATCTGTTTTGCTGGATCAGTCTTTTTCACAATCCGATTTGCTCATTGAGGGAGGCGTCCTCGCCGATATTTCTCCCAACATTCCCGAAAGCAGTGCCGATGCCGTTTTTAATTTGAATAATTGTTTTATTTTTCCCGGTCTTTCAGACGTTCACGTTCATCTGAGAGAGCCGGGATTTTCTTATAAAGAAACGATTGAAACCGGAACGCTCGCCGCCGCACGCGGCGGGTTTACGACCGTCTGTGCCATGCCGAACCTCTCTCCCGTTCCCGACTGTATGGGGAATCTGAAGGTCGAGCTTGAACGCATTGAAAAAACCGCGCATATCAGGGTCATGCCCTACGGCGCCATCACCGTCGGTCAGAACGGACAAGCTCTCGCGGCTATGGAGGAGCTGTTCCCCTATGTCGCCGGGTTTTCCGACGACGGGCACGGCGTCGCCGACGAGGCGCTCATGATAAAAGCCATGAAAACCGCCGCACGGCTGTGCACGGCGATTGTGTCGCACTGCGAGGACATTTCGCTGGTAAACGGAGGCTATATCCATGACGGCATCTATGCGCACGCGCACGGACATGCGGGTATTTCGTCCGAAAGCGAGTGGCGTGCCATAAAGCGGGACTTGACGCTGCTGAAAAAGGCGGACTGCGTCTATCATATCTGCCACGTTTCAACGAAAGAGAGCGTCGCGTTGATTCGGCAGGCGAAACGAGAGGGCTTAAACGTCACCGCCGAAACAGCGCCGCACTATCTGCTGCTTGATGAGAACGACTTACAGGAGGACGGCCGCTTCAAAATGAATCCGCCCCTGCGTGCGGCGGCAGACCGCGAGGCGCTCCTTGAAGGCATAAAGGACGGCACCATCGACATGATCGCCACCGACCACGCCCCGCACGCCGCCGACGAAAAATTACGGGGACTGAAAGACAGCATCATGGGCGTCGTAGGACTGGAAACCTCGTTTGCCCTCTGCTATACGGGTCTTGTCAAAACAGGAATACTGACGCTTTTAGAGCTCATCAGGCTGATGCATGACAACCCCAACAAACGGTTCGGCATCGGCTCTGAACTGAAAATCGGCGGCCGCGCCGACCTGTGCGTGTTTGATCTCGGCGAGGAATATATCATAAACAGCGCCGACTTTCTCTCGATGGGCAAAAGTACGCCGTTTCTCGGAAAAAAGGTGTACGGCCGCTGTAAAATGACGATGTATGACGGAAAACCGGTCTGGACGGAAATAAGGGAAAGGGGACGGTAAAACGATGACCAAAGGGATTTACAACATCCTTTACAACAAAAAAATTGCCCGCGATATTTATGAAATGCGCTTGCTCGGCGACACACACGCGCTGACGCGCCCGGGGCAATTCGTTAATATTGAGGTGCGCGGCTTGTATTTGAGGCGGCCGATTTCGGTCTGCGACTATGACCTAAACGGCGTCAACATTATCTACAAGGTCGTCGGCAAGGGCACCGAGTACTTAGCCTCCCTGCGCCCGCATGAAAAGCTCGACGTTCTTGTCGGGTTGGGCAACGGTTATGATACCGCCCACAGCGGAGACTCTCCGCTGCTCATCGGCGGAGGCGTCGGCGTACCGCCGCTTTACGGACTTGTCAAAAAGCTTGTCGGCGAGGGAAAAACCGTCAAGGCTATCCTCGGCTTCGGCTGCGCCGCCGAAATATTCTATGAAGAGGAATTCGCCGCTCTCGGCGTGAAGGTGGCGCTGACGACCGCCGACGGCTCGAAAGGAATAAAGGGCTACGTCACCGACGCACTCGGCAAAATCGGTACATACAGCTATTTTTATACCTGCGGTCCCGAACAGATGCTGAAGGCCGTCGCGGCGGCATGTCCGACAGAGGGACAGCTCAGCTTCGAGGGGCGCATGGGCTGCGGCTTCGGTGCCTGCATGGGCTGCAGCTGTGAAACAAAATACGGCAGCAAGCGGATATGCCGCGACGGTCCCGTCCTGACCAAGGAGGAGATTATATGGTAAACACAACGGTCACGTTATGCGGTCTGAAAATGGACAATCCCGTCGTCCCCGCCAGCGGTACGTTCGGCTTCGGTTATGAGTTTTCCGAGCTATATGATATCAACATCCTCGGCTCCATTACCTTAAAGGGCACCACCCGAAAAGCGCGCTTCGGCAACCCGACACCTCGAATCGCCGAATGCACCGAGGGAATCATCAATTCCGTCGGCCTGCAGAATCCCGGTATCGACAAGGTGATTTCCGAGGAACTTCCGAAGCTCGCCGCCTGTTACAAAAAGCCGGTTATCGCCAACATCAGCGGCTTTTCGCTTGAGGAATACGTCTATTGCTGCGAGCGCATTGGCAAGGAGGAGCAGGTAGGCATTATCGAGGTCAACATCAGCTGTCCGAATATCCACGGCGGCGGCATGAGCTTCGGCGTCAGTGAGGCGAGTGCCTTTGAAATCACAAACGCCGTCAAAAAGGTTACGACAAAGCCGGTCGTCATCAAGCTCAGCCCGAACGTCACCGATATTGCCGCCATCGCTAAGGCCTGCGAAGCCGGCGGAGCGGACGGTATCAGCCTGATTAACACGCTGCTGGGCATGAAAATCGACTTAAAGTCTAAAAGACCCGTTATCGCCAACAAGATGGGCGGTTTTTCCGGCCCGGCCATTCTGCCGGTCGCGGTACGCATGGTTTATCAGGTATACGAGGCGGTCAAAATCCCGATCATCGGGATGGGCGGCGTCAAAAACGCCGAAAACGTGATTGAAATGATGCTGGCGGGAGCGACGGCGGTCAGCGTCGGGGCGCAGAATCTTGTTGATCCTTTCGCCTCTAAGGAGATTGTTGAAACATTGCCCGCCGTCATGGAGAAATACGGCATAGAAAAATTAACCGACATAATAGGAGGAGCACATTGTGGGTAAGGACGTTATCATCGCCTGCGATTTCAGCGGCAAAGAAGAGGTTATGCGCTTTTTGGAGCTGTTCACCGACAGAAAACCGTTTGTAAAAATCGGAATGGAGTTGTTCTATGCCGAGGGACCCCAAATTGTCCGCGATCTCAAATCGCGCGGACACAAGGTATTCCTCGATTTAAAGCTCCACGATATTCCGAACACCGTCAAAAAGACAATGACCGTCCTTTCGGGACTTGGAGCAGATATGCTCAACCTACACGCCGCCGGAACGAGAGCGATGATGGAGGCTGCTCTTGAGGGGCTTACGCGTCCCGACGGCACGCGGCCGCTGCTCATCGCCGTCACCCAGCTGACCTCGACGAGCGAGGAGCGCATGAGGAAAGAACTGCTGATAGAGCGGCAGATTGACCAGGTGGTTTTACACTACGCGGACAACGCCGCACAGGCGGGACTTGACGGCGTGGTCTGCTCGCCCCTTGAAGCCGACGGAGTCAAAAGCTTCTGCGGAAATTCGTTTTTGACCGTGACGCCGGGCATTCGCTTCGCCGACGGGAACACAGGCGATCAGGTGCGGATTATGACCCCCGCCGATGCCAAAAAAACCGGCTCGGACTACATTGTTGTCGGCAGGCCCGTCACGGCGGCTGATGACCCGGTTGCCGCCTACGATAGATGCGTGAAAGAATTCATTGACTGAGAGGAAAGAGAAAAAATGAAGGAGCTAATCGCCAAGGATTTACTGAAAATCGGCGCGGTATTTTTCCGTCCGTGGGAACCGTTCACTTGGGCAAGCGGCATCAAAAGCCCCGTCTACTGCGACAATCGGCTGACGCTGTCCGATCACGCGGTCAGAACGGATGTGGAAAACGGTCTGGCGCAACTAATCCGGGAGCAGTATCCCGACTGTGAGGTGCTGATGGGCACGAGCACGGCCGGTATTGCCCACGCGGCAATCACGGCACATCTTCTCGGTCTGCCGATGGGCTATGTCCGTTCGAGCTCGAAGGACCACGGACGCGAAAACCGCATTGAGGGACGCCTCGACAAAGGACAGAAAGCCGTCGTCATCGAGGATCTGATTTCAACAGGCGGCAGCGTCATCGAGGTCGTCGAGGCGCTGCGCGAGGCAGGTGCCGAAGTGCTGGGTATCGCCTCGATTTTCACTTACAATATGAAAAAAGGACTGGAGAAACTTGCCGCAGCAGGTGTAAAGAACATTAGCCTTACAACCTTCGATATCGTCGCCGAAGTAGCCGCTAAGGAGGGATACATCTCCCCGGAAAATATCCGTCAGCTCCTGGCGTTCCGGGACAACCCGTCGGATGAGTCATGGATTAAAAAGGAGGGCTGAAATGTGCAGTTTAATTGACATTGCCGATCTGAGCGTTGCGGAAATCGCCGCATTGATTACGAAGGCGGAAGACATTATCGACCGCCCCGCAGATTATACCAATAAATGTAAAGGCAAAAAGCTTGGCACGCTGTTTTTCGAGCCGTCAACCCGCACACGTCTGAGCTTTGAGGCCGCCATGTACGAATTGGGCGGAAACTGCCTCGGTTTTTCGGAGGCCAACAGCAGTTCCGCCTCAAAGGGTGAAAGCGTGGCTGACACGGCGCGCACTGTCGGCTGTTATGCCGACATCATCGCCATGCGCCACCCCAAGGAAGGCGCGCCCTTAGTCGCGGCAAACGCGGCGGGCATACCGGTCATCAACGCCGGCGACGGCGGGCATAACCATCCGACCCAGACGCTTGCGGATTTACTGACAATCCATCGGGAGAAGGGACATTTTGAAGGTCTGACCGTGGGTCTTTGCGGCGACTTAAAATTCGGACGAACGGTACACTCACTGATTATCGCCCTCTCGCGCTATAAAAACGTGCGCTTTGTTCTGATCTCCCCCGAGGAACTGAAGCTTCCCGAATACATGAAGCAAAACGTCCTTGATAAGCTCGGCGTCCCCTACAAGGAAACCGTTTCGCTTGACGATGTCATCAATTCTCTGGATATTCTCTATATGACGCGCGTCCAGCGCGAGCGCTTCTTCAACGAGGCTGACTACATCCGCTTAAAGGACAGCTACATCCTGACTCCGCAGAAACTCCAACACGCTAAAAAGGACTTGTGCATCATGCACCCCCTGCCGCGTGTCAACGAAATCGCCGTCAGCGTGGATGCCGACCCGCGTGCCTGCTACTTCAAACAGGTCCTTTACGGCAAATACATCCGCATGGCTTTGATACTTAAACTGCTGGAGGTGGACTGACATGGTTATCGACTCGATTCAGAACGGCATCGTCATCGATCACATCAACGCCGGAAAGGGCATGGACATCTATCGTATTTTGAACCTTGAGGCGCTCGACTGCCAGGTGGCCATCATCAAGAACGCCGCAAGCAAGAAGCGCGGGCGCAAGGACGTTATCAAAATTGATTCCCTGATTGATTTGAATCTTGACGTTCTCGGTTATATCGATCCGGAGCTCACGGTAAACTATATTCAAAACGGCGTGATGATTGACAAAAAGCATCTCGAACTACCCGAGCGTGTGACAAACGTCATCGTTTGCAACAATCCGCGCTGCATCACCTCGACCGAGCGTGAGCTGCCCCATATTTTTAAGCTGACTGACCGGGAGAAGCGCATCTACCGCTGCCTCTACTGCGAATCGAAAGCAAAGACCTAAGAGAGAAAAAATCTTATCAAAATGCTCCGGCGGTTTTTACAGGAAAATCGTCGGAGCCCTTGTTTTTTTAAATGGAATTTGTTATCATTGTATAATGAAAACAGGAGGTGTACGCTATGCTGTCAAAAAAGCCGCCCATGGGCTTTAATACTTGGAATACCTTTGGTGAAAACATTAACGAAAGCGTCATTAAGGAAACCGCCGACGCCATGATTGCCACCGGGTTGCTTACAACCGGTTACGAATATCTTGTCATCGACGACTGCTGGAGTGAGCGCGAGCGCGACCTTAAGACCGGCAAAATCGTGCCCGATAAAATCAAGTTCCCGAACGGCATGAAGGCCGTCAGCGACTATGTTCACAGTAAGGGGCTGAAATTCGGTATGTATTCGTGCGCCGGCACGCGCACCTGCGCGGATTATCCGGCAAGCTTCGACCACGAGTTTTTGGACGCAAAGACCTTTGCCGAGTACGGTGCGGACTTTTTGAAATACGATTACTGCTATAAGCCCTCAAATGCCGACGGTCCCACGCTCTACCGCCGGATGGGACTGGCTCTTAAAGCATCAGGACGTGAAATTCTCTATTCCGCCTGTAACTGGGGCAGCGACGAGGTCAATCGCTGGATTCGCTCGGCGGGAGCGCATATGTACCGCTCGACCGGCGACATCAATGACAACTTCCACTCATTCAAGGAAATTGCTTTAAGCCAGATTGACAACCTCGCCTATTCCGCTCCGGGCTGTTTTAACGACATTGATATGCTGACCGTCGGCATGTTCGGCAAAGGCAACGTCGGCTCCACCGGCTGCGATGAAATCGATTATAAGACACAGTTTGCCCTGTGGTGCATGTTCAGCGCGCCGCTGATGCTCGGTTGCGACGTGCGGAATATCCGACCGGATATGCTCGCGCTTGTCAAAAACAAAACACTCCTGCGAATTAATCAGGACGAGGAAGCGCGTCCGGCGTTCGTCGTCACGAAAAAGAACGAAAAGGCCCTTACCTTTGCCAAGCTCCTTACTAACAATGAGCTGGCGGTCATGTTTGTGAATTTCTATGATTGTGACACTAACGCGGCGTTATACTTCGATAACTTAGGGCTGACCGCCGCGTCCGGACTCGGTTTAAAAATGACCGACGCCTTCACCGGCGAATGTATCGGCGTCAAAAAAGAGTTCATGCAGATACCGCTCGAGGGGCATGACTGCGCCGTGTATCTCTGCACGATTGCGGGATAAATCTATGGGCGTATGCATGGAGTGCCAAGCGGAGTTAACCCCCGACGACATCGGATTCTATAAAAAAATGATCAACCGGGGTGCCGAGGAATTTTTATGCATTTCTTGTCTTAGCGCTCGTTACGGGATGACAACAGAGCGAGCCCGGGAACTTATTGAGCAATTCAGGAAAAGCGGTTGCACGCTGTTTGTATAGGAAGGTTACTTTATGCAAAAGGTTTTACTGTTAAATCAACTCGGCGAGGTCGCCGACTGTATGGACAAAGCGGTCATCGATTATATCAACGAGGGGCAAATTAAAACCTTTGAGAGCTTTGAAAAGTTTAATATCATTGCTTTTGATTGGCTTGACACCGGCAGCGCCGAAAATATCACATCGCAGATATTGATTTATATCGATGGTAATGATATTTTCTTTTTCTGTGAAAACTACACTTCGCTGGAAAAGGTCAATGCCGCCTTCAAACCCGCCGAGACAAACGAACGGGTGCTTTACAATTTTTTTATCCGGCTTCTTAAAGACGATACGGAAATGTTTGAAGCACTGGAAACGCGCATCAGCGACACCGAAGACGCCATCATCATGGGAAGGCGCGAAAACTTTATCAAGCGCATTATTGATTATCGTAAGACGCTCTTAGAACTCAAGCTCTATTATCAGCAACTCAGTACAATTTTTGAGTATCTCATTGAAAACGACAACAACCTTTTATCAAAGGAAAGTCTGCGGTTTTTCGTCATTCTCAGCAACCGCGTCAACCGCTTTTTAGCGGCGTTGGTCAACTTAAAGGACGCCATCGGCCACACACAGGAGGCATATCAGGCACAGATCGATATCGAGCAGAACAAGCTGATGAAGATTTTCACTGTCGTCACCTCAATCTTTATGCCGCTGACGCTGCTTGTCGGTTGGTATGGCATGAACTTCGACATGCCTGAATTTCACTGGCGGTACGGCTACCTGTCTGTCTGTATTTTAAGCGTGATCATCTGCATCGTTCTTACGATCTTTTTCCGCAAGAAAAGATGGCTTAAATAATAAATAACACCGAAAGGTGATTGGAGGAAGCAATATGGTAAAGAAAATCGGATACGCAGTCGTCGGACTCGGCGTCGGCAGGTCCCATGTCAAGGCGGCAGCCGCCTCTGAACACGCAGACCTTATCGCGGTCTGCGACCTCATCCCGGAAAAACTCGAAAAGTGCAAGGCGGATTATCCGTACATTCTCACGTATACGGATTTTGCCGAAATGCTGAAAAATCCGGATATTGATATTGTCAGCATCGCGGTGCCCAGCGGCGACCACGCCAAGCTCGCCATTGAGGCCATGGAGGCAGGCAAGAATGTACTGATTGAGAAACCCATTGATATCACCGTCGCCGCGGCGCTCTCCATTGAGGAGGCTCGTAAACGCACCGGTATGACCGCGGGCGTTGTCCACCAAAACCGCAACAACGCCAACATGAAGCCGATGATGGAGGCCCTTGCCAGAGGCGATTTCGGCAACATTTTTTACGGAGATTTCGAGGTCAAATGGTATCGTACCCAGAAATATTACGACGACGGCGGCTGGAGAGGCACCTGGGAGATGGACGGCGGCGGTTCGCTGATGAATCAGGCGGTACATACTGTTGATCTGATGCAGTGGATAATGGGGGACGTCGAGAGCGTCACCTCGCAGATTGGCATTTACGCACACAAAATCGACACCGAGGACTTTACCGCTTCTCTTATCAAATTCAAGTCCGGTGCCGTCGCGACCTTTGTCAGTACGACCAACGCCTATGAAGTCGGCGTAACCGCCATCAAGGTCTACGGCACAAAAGGATCCATCGAGTGCAACGGCGACACCGTCCAGCTGTGGAGGCGCGAAGGCGCGCCCGAGGACGAAGAAGAATATATGCTGAAGAACTATTCCGGCAACAGCGCCGCAGCCGCGCTCGACCCGACACTGTGTACAGGTCATACCTCGATGGTTGAGGACATCATCGCCGCGGTCAGGGATAAACGCGACCCTCAGATTGTGCCGCTTGAAGCCGTTAAGAGCGTGCGTATCGTCAACGCCGTCTATGAATCAGCCAAGACCGGTAAAACCATTACTTTTTAACCGATGACCAAAAAACAAAAAGCCGCGTGGTTTATTGAAGAGCTGAAAAAAGGTTACCCGGACGCTCTCTGTTCTCTTGAGGCAAAAACGCCATTTGAGCTACTGGTGGCAACGCGCCTTTCAGCGCAGTGTACCGATAAGCGTGTAAACGAAGTCACTCCGGCGCTCTTTCTCAAATATAAATCGCCGGACGACTTCGCACGCGCTGATCCTTTGGAGCTTGAGCGCCTCGTACACTCCTGCGGCTTTTATCACGCCAAGGCAAAAGACATCATTGCCATGGCTACCATGGTACGCGATGTCTACAACGGGAATCTTCCCGATACCATTGAGGAACTGATAAAGCTCCCGGGCGTCGGCAGAAAGACCGCCAATTTGATTGTCGGCGATGTTTTCAAAAAGCCGGCAGTCGTCTGCGACACCCATCTTATCCGCATCGCCAACCGCTTGGGGCTGACCGATACGACTAACCCCGAGAAAGTGGAGCTTCAGCTGAAAAAGCTCCTGCCTCCAGAGGAGAGTAACGACTTTTGCCACCGTATCGTCCTCTTTGGGAGAGATACCTGTACGGCGCGCAAGGCGCACTGCGAACGCTGCCCGCTTTTTTTACATTGTTCCTACGGAAAGGACGCTTTTATTTTCGATGAAAATCATTGACGCGCATACTCATGTTTATCCGGACAAAATCGCAATCCGCGCCTCCCAAGGCGTCGCCGATTTCTATGACCTCAAGGTACGCTGGGACGGCACAGTTGACACACTTCTACACCTGCAGGAACAGGCCGGCATCACCGAAAGCGTCATCCACTCGGTGGCGACGTCCCCGGCGCAGGTCGAGTCCATCAATCGCTTTATCGCCGATAC
The DNA here is from genome assembly GCA_964516565.1 of uncultured Eubacteriales bacterium. GTDB lineage: Bacteria > Bacillota > Clostridia > Oscillospirales > Acutalibacteraceae > DTU089. The sequence goes on from CAZEXA010000002.1 coordinate 60,029, forward strand.
CGTTAAAAGTTACCCCGGCCGCTTCTACGGCTTTGCTACACTCCACCCGCTTGCCGACGATATTCCAGACCAAATCGAATCGGCAATTAAAGCGGGGCTTTGCGGTGTAAAGCTCCACCCGGATTTTCAGGAGTTTTTAGCCGACGGCAAAGAGTGTATGGCTATCCTTGAAATTCTCGATAACCGTCTGCCGATACAAATCCACGCCGGAGATTTTCGCAAGCCCTACTCAAAGCCCGCGCGGATTTTAAACCTATGCAAGGCGTTCCCGAAGCAGACGGTTATCGCGGCGCATTTCGGCGGTTGGTCGGAGTGGGGCGACTGCGCAAAGGAACTTTCCGAGTGCGGCGTCTATGCGGACACCTCGAGCAGTCAGGGGTTTCTCTCTCCGACGCGCGTCCGTGAGCTCATCGACATTTTCACACCCGAACGCATTGTATTCGGCTCCGATTATCCGATGTGGACGCCCGCCGAAGAAATGACAATGCTTGACCGTCTTTTAAGAGACCAAACCGAAGCCGATAAGATTTACTATAAAAATTTCGAACGCCTTATGAAGAAATTTAGTTTAGTGAAAGTATGAATTCGTATGAAAAAACTCAACACATTTCTGAATTCAAAAATTATCAAGAACGATGTCGGCGAGGAAACCGTACTGACGTGGAAGGAAACCCTGTCCTATGCCTTAGGGCGCGGCGCGCAGGGCATGAGCACCGCCACGATGAATGCGGGTACCGTCAACTACTTTCTGACAAATCTCTTGAGCCTCAACAAAAGCGCCGTTGCCAACGTCCGGCTGTGGTGCGGACTTTGGGATGCTTTCAATGACCCCATCATGGGCGTGCTTGTCGATAAGACACACACCAAAGACGGTAAAATGCGCCCCTATATTAAAATCGCTCCGTATATCTGCGCCTTCTTTACCGCCGCTCTGTTTTTTAACCAAAGCGCCTATCCCTACGGGCTGCGGATGCTCTTTGCCGTTATCGCGCTTGTGGGTTGGGATATGTCCTATACGGCGTTTGACATACCGATGGGCGCTCTGGCGTTCTCGATTACCTCGAACGGCGTGGAGCGCACCAAACTCTTCGGCATCAGTTCTATCGTGCGCGCCGTGTCCGGTGCAATCCCCGGCGCGATTATTCCGATTGCTTTAATAATTCCCTATTTTAAAGAACACACAAAAGGCGCGTATGTGATGACGGCCGTCATCGCCTTTTTCGGCATCATCCTCTTTTCAAGGCCGACATATCACAACACGCGGGAACGCGCGTTTCACAGCGAGGAAGAACCAACCGTCGGGCAGTGCTTCCGTCTATTGATGAAAAACAGGCCGCTGTTCATGCTGTTTCTGGCAAACATGGCGTTTCTGCTCGTCACTGTACAGAGCGCCGCGAGCATGTATTTTGCCATTGATCTTGTCGGAAACGCCAAATTCTACACCATCCTGCAAATTGCCGTCATGCCCGCGCCCTTTATCGCCGGAATCTTTGTGCCGTGGCTTGTACATAAGCTCGGCGAAAAAGCCGACTTTAAAAAAATGTACATCGTCTGCTGCCTGATTGCCGCAGTGATGCACCTGCTTTTCTTCGTATTCTGTAAAACCCCGCTGATGGCGCTCGGCACGGGCGAATCCCCGTCCCTGCCGGTCCTTATGATGTGTATGCTCTTTATCTTTCTCGGAACCATCCCCTTAGAGATTAAAAATCTTTTCGGCAAAGAAATGGAGGCGGAAACCGTTGACTACGTCGAGTGGAAGACAGGCGAACGCTCCGAGGGAATCATGCTGTCGCTCATGTCCTTTACCGGCAAGCTGACAAACTCCGTTTCCTCGACTATTGCTTTGGCCGTTCTCGAATTTGCCGCCTACGCCACGCACGAGGACGCCATTCCTGTCCCTCAGACGCATAACGCCAAACTGGCGCTGCTGTCACTGGAAACCCTGGTGCCGATGGCCGGCTATCTTTTGATGCTCGTTCCGATTATCTTCTACAACATTACGGGAAAGGGTCACAAGGAAATGATGGCGGAAATAAAAGCAAGACGGGAGAACACAAAAAGACCAGAAATGCCTGCCGAATAAGCCGCTCCGTCAACTATTATTCCTCGCCACCGATTACAGCGCCAAATCCCGCAGTACGAGATAGGCGTCCTTTTCGTTGAACCCGCCCGGCGAGTTGATGAAATTTTTATTCTTTCCGTCCCAACGCTTACAGTACTCAGCGCATTTTTCTTCCGGAATGGAAACCCGGACATTTGTCAGCACCGATACCATTTCTATAAACTCGTCCTCATCGGTACCCATGGCGTAGTACATATCCCACAGCCGGTCGCGGCAATAAACATTGGCGCGTCGTATGAGTGCCGGCAGAAACGCCGTACAAGCTCTGCCGTGCGGAATACCGTAATCCTCGGTCAGTACATAGCCGAGCGTATGCGGAAACGCCGCGCCCGTCAGGTTGAGCGAAAGCCCCGCGTAAATCGACGCTTCGTACAGCTCGTCGCGCTGGCTCTTCCCCGGAAGCTTATCATAGCGGTAAATCTCAAACAAAGCGTTGAACAGCCTTTGCAGTGCGAGGGAGCCGTAAGCACGGGACAGTTCGGTGCTCCGCGGGGCAAGCCATCCCTCCGCCGCGTGGGCGAGCGCGTCAAGCCCTGTGGACACGGTCACACTCATCGGCATGGAGTCGGTAAAACGCGGATTGAGAAAGGCCGTATGGGCATAGCAGTCGGGGCCGGATATGCTCCGCTTCATTCTGACCGAATCATCGGTAAGCACCGATACCCCCGTAACCTCGCTCCCCGTTCCGGCGGTGGTCCCGATTAAAACGACGGGCAGTCTCTTTGCGGGAATCGTCCGGTGATAGATGTCAAGCGCTCCATAGTCCGGATTAGCGGCAAATATGGCGACCGCCTTAGCCGCGTCGAGCGGCGAACCTCCGCCGATGCCGACGATGAATTCAGCCCTCTGCTCGAACGCCTTATCGCCGCCCTTTTTGCAGGAGGATACACTCGGATTTTCGGTAATTTCCGAAAAAACCGCGTACCGGATGCCCTCCTTCTCAAGAACCTCCGTAACCTGCTTAAGCGCGCCGCTCTGCTCCGCCGAGTGCCCGCCCGTCACAATCAGGCAGCTCTTACCCAGCGCCTTAAAAACCGCGCCGCCCGTTTTCACACAGTTTTCACCGCTTATCAACCGAACAGGCATATACATATCGATACCCATGTTCTCACCACCCGATAACTATTTTCTACTTGTATTGTATATCAAATGCCGGGAAAATACAACTCCCCTCTTTGAATTTGTAGTGTAAAGGAAATTCACTTTGCGAAAGGAAATGCCGTTTGAGAATCTTACGAAAAATTTGCTGCTGTATACTGTGCACGACACTATTGCTGCCGCTGGGACAGGTGTTTGCCCACGCCGAACAAGCCATCATCCTGCTCGGCGATGTGGATTTGGACGGTAAGGTGACAGAGCCTGACGCACGGCAGATCCTGCGGTTTTCCGCCGATCTTGATGAGATCAATGACGATTTGCTTTTCTTTGCCTGCGATTTTAACGGCGATGGACATGTAACTGCGTATGACGCGCGCGTGGCACTGCGTATAGCCGCCGGTATCGAGAAACCCCGGTATATTTTCTACGGCACGTTTGTCTTCACCACCTATGGCTGGGGTCACGGCGTCGGTTTAAGTCAGGAGGGCGCCGAATATTACGCTAAAAATATGGGCTGGGACTATGCGCATATTCTCACACATTACTACACCGGCGCCGTGCTGAAAACCGACAGCGCCGTTTCGTCGCAAACTCTCAGTATCGACGGCACCGTCTATTCCATGAAGCAGGGCATCGCGCGGATTCTTGACCAGGAAATGAATACATACTATAACAGCGAAGCACGCAAGGCACAGGCCGTCGCTATTTATTCTTATCTTAAATATAAATACAAGGATAAAAACACCAATAGCTGGACAGCCTCCGGGGTTGCTTGGATTTCAAACAGTAAAACGCCCTCTTCTAAAACCGTGACGCTTGTGGGCGAAATCCTCGGTAAATACATGGCATATAACGGTACCGTCATAAACGCCGTCTTTTCAGCCGCCAGCGCCGGAACGACCGCCTCCTCAAAAATCATTTGGGGCGGCGACCTCCCCTATCTACAGCCGGTTGATAGCATCGGGGATGTTTATACCGAATATTTCGGCTATCAAAAAACAAAAACTTCAACCGAAGTCTACACCGCTCTGACAAAGGCGTATGGCGATAAAATCGCGCTCTCCGATAACCCCGAGGAATGGATAAAAATCCTGTCACATGACAGTGCGGTCGATGAAAATATTGGCTATGTGATTTCGGTAAACGTCGGCGGATATACGATGAAAGGTGAAAAGCTCCGCTCCGCCTTAAAATTAAAATCACCGTGTTTTACTTTCGAGTTCTACCCCGACGGCTGATTCTTTTATTCGTGACCGAGAGCTAAAATGCTCTTTAGTATTTACAGGGGCGGCTTTGCCGCCCCTGTAAATATTGAATAATTGATTATTTGCCTACAGCCATATTCAGAATTTCGGAGAAAGCCTCAATGGTTACTACTCCGCCCGCAGCCGTTGCGGGATCCGCAAGGGCTGCTTTAAGAAATGCGCCTTCAAGATCGCTATGGGTGTTAAGAGCAAGGTTACACAGCATGGCGTCAGCAGAGTCTATAACGGCATCGCCTGAAATATCGCCCTTGACAACGACCGTATAAGAAGCTACGGGAACGGATACAACACTCAAACCGGCTGTCTTGTCGCCATAGTAGGTGATAACCGTGCCCGTTCCGGCATGAGTGCCATTCCCCGTGACAAGTACTGGCTGAATGTTGGTAACGTCGGCGGGAGGATTAATGAGCGACAGGTAGGAATGAAGCGTATCAATCTCAAGATTGTTGGGAATATAGGCAAAGTACGCGTTGTTACCCGTGCCCTGAAGCTCTGCAGACGCTTCGGGTTTGGCATTCGTAAGCGTTGTGTCAGCGCATCTCAAGTTTGAAAGAGCAAGTCTAAGAGCCGATTCCGCATCGTCTATTATTTCCTGATCCTCAAAACCATACGGTGTTTTTACAACATTGAGCGCTGCATCCGGGAACAAATCGACGCCTTTAGCCGTGTAGCCGAGTGCCGCTATCACTTTACCGATACTCTTCACATCATTCATATAGAGGCCAATATTGTCCAGAGCCGCCTGAGCGGAAGCGACAGCGTTCTCAAGGCCCCTATAATCGGCACCGTCGGCTATCGGAATAAGCCCGTTGACTGCTGTCACCAAGCAATCCTTAGCACAGATGATTTCTTCATTCTCCGTACTGCTTGCGGCTTGTGTCTGTGCGTCTGCAAGAACACTGAGATATCTGTTCCAGCTCTTCTCTGTGTAAACAGCGCTTGTTGCCTCGTTTCCGTACATCTCAAGAGCGGAAGCGATTTCTGAGTTCAGGTACATCCTGACATAACCATAATCCAGAGCATCGCCGCCCTCACGGGGAAGAAGCCTCTGTGAAGTTTTGGTAAGCATATCTTCGATATCACTAATCTCAAGCGTGTCATATTCCGCGTATGTTGCCACCGCGTCAGACTTGGTCTCCTCTGCTATGGTAATCTTTTCTTCCTCTAAAGGTTCAACAAGAGCTTCGATATAATTCTTATAGCTGTCGCCTTCGAGAAGTGTTGAAAGGTCGTCAACGTCGATTGAGGCATAGGGGAAGACTGTCGTATCAATGTCCGTATTTGCAATCTCATAAGCCGTAACAAGAGTATCGGCCTTCTTTTCCCATGTCTCAAAGCGATCCCAACGATAGAGCATATAGTCCTTGTGCCCGCCCGTGTTATCATCAATGTCATCAAGAGAGGTGGCGATCTCTTCCACGGCGGCGTCATTGCTTGGAGCGCCCGGCTCTGCAGCCAACTCGGCTGAGGTCATCTTACAGGCTTGAAGGTCAATGGCGGCTATACGCAGAGCCTCATAACATTCCTTCTGGGTAAACACCGCATTCGCATTCCAGGTTTGGTAAGCCGCGCGGATAGCGTTATTGAGAGCGTCTGCATAGGTGTTCCAGGCAGTCGTACCGTTGACAAGTGTTACGGTATCGCCGTTCTCATTGACGCCTGTTGTGGTGAAGTTGGTTTCCTGACGCAGCTCTTCGGTTGCCTGTGCCGCCGTTACAAGAAGTCTGTCGGCTAAAACGTCTCCTGTCTTATATTCCGTCTGCCTTCTGATATTTTGGCACTCTCTGTCGGTAAGCTCTTTAAGCTTCGCCAGATCATTGGCGCT
>CAZEXA010000002.1:66438-69309 GCA_964516565.1 uncultured Eubacteriales bacterium
TTCCCGTTGTAAGCCTTATAATTGATATCAAAGCGTGCAACCGTACCCGCCGGCGGGATGTTAGACGCATTAAAAGTTACTGCTAATGACTGGCCGTAATCAAGCGCATATGTGGAACTGAGCGTAATGCCGGTCACAAGGGGGGAACTGCAGGTGACGCTTGTAATCCGATACCGATACTGCTGATCCTGCATTCGTGTACCGGAGGCATTTACATAGCTTCTCCAGATACCCTTGGAACCGTTGGAAATTGTAAAGTCACTGTTAATAATCGCGCCATTATACGCCTCGATGGTAGTACCAAGATTAACGATTGGCGCACCGAGAGTCTGCTCACCGCCCCATTCTGCGTTCAATGCGCTGACAATGGGAAGCATGTTTATGATAATTTCCGTTTTCTTTGTATTTAGCGCGGTAAATAAATCTGATAAGGTCAGTTTAAGGTTTTCCTGATTAAACGCCGTCTCAAGATTCAGTGTGCTCTGAAGGATTGCCGTATCACCGGTCACAAGGCCGAGGAACCTGTTTACAAGGCTAAGAAGCTGTGTGATTACGTTCTCAGTGCTTAAAATATTACAGGCAAGGCCGCTTCTGCCGAAGAGACCGATTAGTGCATTAATATCAAGATTGCATACAGCTCCGTATACCGTCCGGAATAAATCATTGGCATCAAGATTCCCATCCGTATCGACACAGTCGCACAGGAAACCGAACGGAAGAAATGTATTAAGGACCGTACTGAGAATCGTGAATGCGTTGTTATTAAAGACTCCCCTTACCGAGCCGAGCGCCGTGGGATTAATCCCCGCAAAGAGGCTTGAAGCGTCGGTACTGATATAGGCAACGCCCCAGTCAACAATCTCCTCAAAAAGCCCTTGCCAGCCGTAATTTGCGTATATGTCGGCGGCGGATGTACTGTCAACATTGATATTTGTGACATTGTCAAGATAGGTCATTAAAAGATTCAGTCCCATCCCGAGAATGAGGTCCTGCCACTCGGCTTCTGTCTTTACGGCAAACTCTTTTTTGTTTGGTTTACTTGAATCAAAAATTTCACTGTCAAAGTTTAGGGCGGGGGTGACGTTTGACAGCACTTCTCTGAGCATAAGAGCCGTAAACTGTTCAATCTGCAGCCCGGATGTAAACTCTTTAGGGAAGATGATTTTAGGCTTTTCATCCCTGAATAGCGGGAGAGCCGCGAAGGCCAAAAGGTCTTCCAAAGTGGCACACGCCTTAACGCCGGACACGAACGCCGGACGCACGGTGCCTGACTTATTGACATAGTCCTTATTTCCTTTGAATATTTCATCCGCGAACGCGCAAACAGCAAATTTCGCTATTCTGAGAATGTTCTCTTCAATATTTGTATTATCGCCATCTATAAACCAAGCTTGACCATCATCAAGGAACGCGGCAATTTGAGCCTTTGCCCCGTCGTTAAGAATCGTATCAAGAAAAACATAGAGAAGGTGATTAAGCTGTCCCGTAAGAGACCCGTAGGAGGATAAGCCCGCGGCAAAGTCGTAGGAGGCGTCTGTGAACGCATACTCCCAGTCGACAAGGTCAAAAGAAGGATTCACATCGGACAAATCCGCTTTGAAGAATCTGCGAACGCTTTCTGTGATTTCAGTACCACCGGCGTCGAGATCGGTAACACCATTGTGGTTTAGATCAACGCCCTCTGTGACATAATCGCTGAAATACCAGCTTCCATTATACCGGAAGGTCGCGGCATTGACAAAGTAGTTCTTGATGCCGGTCGCCTCGACAGCCGCGAAAGCGGAAAGAAGCCCCGAAGATGGATTAGTAATTTCAATAAATTCGGCGCCGGCTGCCTCCATGAGAAGTTTTTTGAGGTCATGGTTAAGAGGCTTGGTCGCGAGCGTGTCGTAAGCAAGCTGAATTACATTATCGAGGATTCCGAATACCGTATTCGAAGAGAGATCCACCTCAGTTGTCGTAACGCCCGGAAGCAGTACCGAATCCTCGTCCCAATAACGCGTCATCTCCCCGTCGTCATAAACGGAGCGCATGTTCTGAGGGGTTGTCAGAAAGTTATAGAAAGCCGTATTCAGCACGGCATCCATACTCGTAAAGGGCTTTTGCGTAAAATTGTCCCACTCAGGATATACCGTTATAGGAGCGGTCTCATAATACAAAGCATCCCCGCTTGCGGGATAAGCATAGGAGCCGAAAAGAAGGTTGTCAAAAAGAACTCCTCGGAGTATGGCGGGAATATCGGCAAGCTTTTCTGTGGTTTTACCAAAGAAAATATCGGCGGTTAAAAAACCGAAATTGATTCCGTTTGGAGTATCACAACCGTAAGCAATTTTGGATATAATGTCCTTGTTATCGCTTAGAAACGTTATGAACTGATACAGAACCTGAAGATCCCCGTCTGAACGCTGCAGCGGAGAAAAACCGCTGCTTCCGTTAACTACGAGGGCATCGATATTAATGTGTCCTAGGTCACCAAGAAAACCCACAATTTGAATAGTAGGTGCTTTAAATATAGTGTATAGGGAATCTAATGCCCTGTCGAGAGAGGTAAAATAGAAAGTACCGAGGATAGAAAGATCTACTGTTATTCCGCATCTCGGTAAAATGTCTCTATCCAGTGTGTCGTTAATCAGAGTTGCAACCTGCTCGGGGGTTAAACCGCATTGTCAACCGAATCGTATTCTATTTCATTATTTACAAGCACGGCGTTTGCACCGACAGAAACCACTCCGAAGAGCAGAATCACGGCAAGCAATACACTCAGTAGTTTTGTAGACTGTTTCATAAGTAGTACCCTCCGTATTTTTTATATGCCAATACAAAAATACGCGTGCGGTAAGAACAAAAACTGCAATTCGCACCGATTACAGC
>CAZEXA010000003.1:0-60590 GCA_964516565.1 uncultured Eubacteriales bacterium
TTCAGTAAAACTTTATCTGCGTTTAAAAGTGTTTTTGTCTCTGACGAACAACGCTTGTGTTGTTTGTTGGCTTTTGATATTCTTCCCTATTGTGTAGATATTCTTCAAATCGCACCGTTTAACATTTCAGAACAATTAAACAAATATGCTGGAAATAGTGGCAGGTGTCTTTATAAGGATTTGTTCAAGAGGTGGTTTGCGTGATGAATGACTTATTGATCTCAATGTCATTGGATATGGATATATCACGCTTCCATAATGAATCTGAAGATTCTTTCATTTATAGGCTTTGTTATTCCGCGTTAGGTCATTGGTGCTTGAGCACTGCACGAAATATATCAAATGGGTGCATTGGCACGACTAAGCACAATCAAACGATAGTTATTAATGATCTTTTATTGCGATTTTCAGAGTTGTTTCCGTATTTATCAAATAGATTTGATGAAGTTAATAATCAACAAATAAATTTCCCTGTCTTTGTCCGCAGAGTGTATGAAGAAACAGGCTATCTGCTCACCGATGATGAAAATCACAACAACTTAGTTAACTTTGGGCGAAGTATTCAACTTGGTAGTGCCGCGCTGTTCTTCGGTTTGCCTAATACAAAATCAGAAGTGAACGGATTTGGCGTTTATACTAATTCTACAAATTATACGGTTTCCGTAAATGATTTTTTAATAAGAGATAACTTGACTCCTGAAGAATACTTTCAATCACGATTTGACCCTATTGATTTTTACGAGAGAGACATTAACTTAGATGAGCTGGAGTTTTTCAATCCTCAATCAAATAATGTCCCGTCTATGTCATGGAGCAAGAAAGCAGAAGTCGAATGTACCGTGGCAAGAAAAACTGAAATAGGACCGTTTTACCGAATAATGAAAATAGAAGATGCGATTCAATTTGCTGATGAGCCGATTGAACAACAAAATGACAGCTTTACTTCTTATGAATTTAGGCGTTTGTATTTCGCTTTAAAGCGGCATTATAACAAACCGTTAAAAGTTACGATCAAAAAACTGGATGAACTATATTCAAAAATTCGAATTGGCGGACACTTGCCAAACCGTGAATATTATCTCTTGTTACTTATGGCATGGCCGGAAAACAACGCTTTTGATAAAGTGAATTTTATAATAAAGACTGGTTTTATACCTGCGGTAATTGCTGCACTCGAAAATATCGGATTAGAAATCATTGGAGGACAAACAAATGCATAATCCTAACGGTGTCCAAGAATATTATCAGGCTATTAGAAACAGGTTGAAAAACTACATAAAATCCGATTACTTGGCTAATAGTGAAACCTTACTGCTCTATGTCGATGATCTTCTTGGTGAATTATGTTCTGAATATATTAATATTGCTCGTGAACCTTACATTGAAACATCTGCTTCATATAAAAAAATATCAGGCGGAATCAAAAATTCTGCCCATATTGAGCAAGGTATAAAAGAATCCTTTCTAAAATTGGTATCCAAAGGACTGGGTGTTTTTGCTGATCCGTTTGAACATCAAGTTATGGCATTAGAACACTTTCTTGCGGGACGAGATTTGTTTGTTTCTACAGGAACCGGGTCGGGTAAAACCGAATGTTTTCTTTGGCCTATTATTGCAAAATGTTTTAACGAGGCCAAAAACAGCCCTAACAGCTTCAAAAATGAAGCTGTTCGTACGCTTATCATTTATCCGATGAACGCTCTTGTATCGGATCAACTTGCAAGATTTAGAAAAATTATTGGCAGCACAGAGTTTAAAGACATTTTTACACAAGATACTTATGCGACTCGCATACCTCATTTTGGAATGTATACAGGAAGAACACCTTACGCTGGAAAGCCTAAGCTGGCAAATAGCCGTGAACTGGCCGGCACTTTCCGAGATAATTATTTGATTGACGAAACTGCGGATGCAGACACGCAAAGAAAACAAGAACATAATATTAAAGGTTTAAAAAGTATTAACAAATATCCTGCCCGATTTGGTGATGATGGACTTCATGCTTTTATTGAAAATCTTGAAAATAACATTCATCATCCATCGCCATATGATGCCGAATTTATAACTCGTTTTGAAATGCAGAATTGTCCTCCTGATATTTTGATTACTAACTATTCCATGTTGGAATATATGCTTATGCGACAACGTGAAGCTAATATTTGGGACAAAACGAAGGAATGGCTCGATTCTTCGCCGGATAATAGACTTCTTATTGTTTTAGATGAAGCACATATGTACCGTGGTTCTGCCGGAGGAGAAATTGCACTTTTATTAGAACGGTTATTCTATCGTTTAGGAATTTCGGCAGAAAGAGCACAGTTCATACTCACCACTGCGAGTATGCCTCAAAATGAACAAAATGCAATTAACGAGTTTTATAAAGGATTAACAGGAAAGAATGCTAATTCTTGTGAATTTCTATTTGGTACAAAAGAACAGATACCCGATGAACAAGAAATAAAAGCTGATATTGAAGAATTAGCTTCCATAGGTTCCGGACAAGTACAGGGGGATGCAATTACTGAACGAATTATTAATTTTGCATCTGCGGTATTTAAGGTTGTCTTGCCAGCGGATATAAAACAGACGGAAGCACAAGAATGGCTTTATGATAATTTGCCTAAATATGAGGCATTTGTTAAACTAAACAAGATATGTCGTGATGGCGCGAAATCTTATACCGAGATAAAAGAAAATGTTTTTGGAAAAAGCATTAATTCAGAAAAAGCTCTTGATGCATTGTTAGTGTTGGTGTCTATGGCCGCAAAAGATGGAAACATTTTGTTCCCTGTTAGACTTCATATGTTCTTACGGGGTTTGCAAGGACTTTATGCATGCTCCAATCCCAAATGTACATATGCTGAGCATTCGCAAAACGAAAACTTGCCTCTTGGCAAAGTAATATCTATCCCTAAAGATAAATGTGAATGTGGCAGTAGAACCTACGAACTTGTCAATCATATTAAATGCGGAGCACTTTATTTTAAAGTTTATATTCAAAAGAATGAGGGGCAACCGTTCTGGTATGTTTTCCCACAACGCGGTTTGAGTGGAGATGCAACTTCTTTAAAAGAGATGTTGCTCTATGTAATGCCGAAAAATTATCAAAAAGGAAAGACTGACCGGATCGGTTCCCTTGATCCATTAACCGGTAAGCTTTTTTTAACTCATCAAGACGATGACTCTCTTTTGTCCGTCGTTTATAGTGAAAAATTTGATACTAAAACACAGTCCTTTAATTTTGGAGTATGCCCTAAGTGTAAAAAGCCCATGCCTTTGAAAAAACCAGTTGACCTATCAACTAAGGGGAACATACCCTTTTATAATTTAACAAAGGCTCAGTTTGAACTGCAACCGCCTAAATCAGAACTAATTAATCAAGGTAAGAAGGTTTTGTTGTTTTCCGATTCGCGTCAGAATGCAGCTAAACTCGCCTTAGATCTTTCTAAATCATCGGATGCCGATGCTTTTCGGCAGGCTGTTATGCTTGCGTCTCTTCTATTAGAGATTGATGGGAAAGAACATTCCTTGTCTGATTTATATCCAGCTTTTTTGGATATTTGCATTCAAAACAGTTTAGTTTTCTTTAGTGGAAAAAGCAAAGAAAAATTTGCTGACGATAAGCGCAAATTTAATGCCGCAAAATTAAGGGCGGAAAGACGTGGCAGGGCGGTTGATTACGGTGCATTGTCATCTGAGTATCGTTCACTACCTGATGATTACTACGAGCAATTACTTACGTTCTTCACAGAAAGTCCACGGTCGTTTAAGGATATAGGCATGGGCTTTTTAGCACCGTTATCTAATGTGCTTGAAGATTGTCTGGATGATTTAGAAGACGGTGGAATAACTATTGACAAATACGAATTATATCAATTACTTGTACTATTGTTTTGGGATGTAATGGATGACAGTGCTGCTTTGGGCGAAACTATTCAAGACGATGTACGAAAAGGATTGCCTGGTCGAAGTAAGAACCAGACCTTTGGTCTAAGCTTCGATTTTTCAAAATCTTTAGATAAGGGTCTGTTGAAAAGGATTCAAGAATTTCTTGGCTTTAATGATTCCACGATGGTTAAAATTGTTGATAAAGTTCGAGACTTGTTTTTCTCCTCTTCGTCTGCTAATCGTTATTATATAAAATTAGGTGCAGTAAAAATCGAACTCGCCGGCAAAGATTTCACTTGGTATCGCTGTATCAGATGCGGAAAATTATCACCTTTTAAAATTGGTGATTATTGTGGAGCCTGTTTTGAATCTACAGATTTAGTTGTTATTGATGAAACGGATTTATCCCGCTTTGACTTTTGGAGGATTCCCGTTTTAAATGCTCTCCAGAAAATCGAAAACATTCACACCATAGATACTGAAGAACATACAGCTCAACTCTCTCATAAAGAAATTCATAGTGATACTTGGAGCCGCACAGAAAAATATGAAATGCGTTTCCAAGATATTAACGCTGGCGAAAATGGCGAAGATGCAATCGATGTGTTAAGCTGCACGACAACAATGGAAGTCGGTATTGATATTGGTTCATTGACGGCAGTTGGCCTTCGTAACATCCCTCCAATGAGAGAAAATTATCAACAACGAGCAGGTCGTGCAGGACGTAAAAACGCCGGAATTTCTACAATCGTTACTTATGCTTCTGGCGGAACCCATGATAGTCATTATTTCCAGCATCCCGATGAAATGATTTCAGGTTCTCCACGAAAACCATGGATAGATCGCAATAATCCGAAAATCAAACAACGTCATGTAAATATGTTAGCGCTGAATGGTTTTATGTCCACGCAGGATATGAGAAGCCAATTTGATGGTATTGCTGATATTGGTATTATCACATTCTGCGAATCATACGGAGAAAACTTTATTGAGTTCGCTGAACAATTTTCAAAATCATCAGGTTTAGATACCAATGTAACCATTTCACGTTTTCATGAAATCTGCGAATTAGTTTTAGCTGAGGGAAAACGTAATGAATATGTTAATAATGAAAAAGAAACGCCTGCATTTGATGTGTTTTATCGTGAGGGCTTTATTCCGTCATATTCTTTTCCAAAGAATGTGGTCAAATTCTTTGTTGAAAAAGAGTCTGAAAGAGGAAAAAATGCGCCAAGAGATATTCAGTATGCACCTGAACGTGATATAGCTGTAGCACTTAGTGAGTATGCACCCGGTAGATTTGTAACGATTGATAAAAAAATCTTTAAAAGTGGTGGTATTTACGCTAATCCCCGCCCACGTGGCTTTGAAGCTAACCAAGCAGAGTTTTATTTTAACAATAAAGATTATTATAAAGATATATATATTTGTTCTGAATGCAACTGGTTTGGGACACAGGAAGATGCCCATTATTCAATATGCCCCTATTGTGGTTCAGATATTGTGAAAAACAAAATGTTGAAACCATGGGGCTTTTCTCCAGTAAAGGGAGAAGAAATACCATTCGAAGATGAGGATGAACAGTATACATATGCTGAAGCACCCTATTATTCATATGTGCCAGAGGATACAAAAATGGATAAATACGGTGAAAGCAAAATGCGTTATGCCAATTTGCCAGATCGACAAGTATTGACTGTTAATATGGGAAAGAGCAAAAACGGATTTAATGTATGTACTAAATGTGGAGGAGCTGAAGTTTCTGACGCTAACGGAAACGGAAGATATTCTTTTTCACAACCATATCATGATAGACATCTTTGTCGTCACGACGGAACTGTAGCTCCCGGAATTTTCTTAGGATATGAATTTTTGACAGATATGTTTATGCTGGATATTTTCTATAATCCAATTGAACTTGTGGGTAATAGAAGTGCAGACGAAAAGGCTATCCTTCGTGCTGCCGTTACAACACTACATGAATCATTAAAAAAGGCTGTCTCTCTCGTCTTAGATATTGATTATAATGAAATTAGCGGAGGCTGGCGTTCCAGAATTAAGAACAGTGATGATGCACATATTGAAATGTTTTTCTATGACAACCTTACAAGCGGAGCTGGATATTCATCATTAATCGGGTCAATTTTGGATAAAGTTCTCGAAAGAGCAAGGATAATACTCACTGGTTGCGAATGTTCTCGTTCATGTAAAAATTGTTTAGATAATTACTGGAACCAGAGAAATAATCAATCATTTGACCGGAATTTGGGTTTGCAATTACTCAACTACGCTCAATATGGACAATTGCCCGATGAATATGATCATGATAAACAACAAGAATATGTTCTTCCTTTGAAAAAATTGATATCTGAAGACACCGGTATTCCGCAACAGACACCATCAATTATTTTTGAAGTCGTTCCTGCTCTTCGGAAGAAACCTGAAAATTCAAAGAATCATATGTATTTAAATCCGTATGATTTATCTGATTGGCTTCCGAATGCATTTATGACATATAGAAATCTGGTGAGTGAGGAATAATATGGCTAAATCACTTTCGCCGCTTCGCTATCCGGGCGGTAAATCAAAAATCTACGATAAAGTAAAAAATTTAATCGTGAACAATGGTTATGAAAACAGAACTTATGTTGAACCTTTCGCAGGTGGTTTTGGCATAGGTATTGGTTTATTATGCGATGGTGTAATAAATTCGGCTATACTTAACGATTTCGATTCGCATATTTATCACTTTTGGCATTCTGTGCTTTTTGATACTGAAAACATTCTTCGGTTGATCACTGATACACCGATAACGGTTGAAGAGCGAGAACGACAAAAAGCAAATTACAACGATGTGAACGCTGGCGTATTAAACGATGGATTTGCAACACTATTTTTAAATCGTGTTAATTTTTCGGGAATTATTAAAGGCGGTCCAATTGGAGGGTTAGACCAAGCAGGGACGTATAAGATTGATTGCAGATTTAATAAAGATGATATTAAAAATAAAATTGAAACAATTGCGAAGCTTAAGAGGAAGATTAAACTTTATAATAATGATGCAAGTTATTTAATAAAGATGAACTTAATGAAAATGAAAACACCGATGTTTCTAAATATTGATCCTCCTTATGTGGTGAAGGGCAGCCAACTTTATACAAACTTTTTTACTAAAAGTGATCATTTGAATTTACAACGAGTAATTGCCAAGCATTTAGATGAAAAGTATCCTTGGATTATCACTTATGATGATTGTGATTTGGTCCGAAATTTATACAAACAGTTTCACATGGAAGATTACAAAATAACTCACAACGCAGGAGGCACTGTTCAAGGTAAAGAAATCGTTATCACAAATCTGCCTCTTAATCAATTTAAATGGTAATATTTCACTGGGTGTATCATAAACTTCAGTTTTATTTTGCTAATTTCTTGCTAATCGGAAAGCAAAAAACGGCGTGTTTTTGTGTTGAACCGCATGATACTTTGTTATACACTCACCACATGAAAAAGCCTGCAACTATGCGGGTTACGGTGTGTTTTGTGATACGCTGCCTTGCGCCAATATAAATGTATCGACCTTGCTCCTAAGGGCCAGTTAGTGGTTCGATTCCACTTAGGGGTGCCAGAAAAAACCACGCCAAGGCGTGGTTTTTTCAACTATATTCGCCTTTCGGCGAGTGATATTACTTCGTAGTGATATTGGCTTCGCCAGTGATATTGGGCTTACGCCCAGTGAAGAGGCGAATATAATATCACTGAAGCCGCAGGCTTCAATATCACTCCGAGCTTAGCTCGGAATATCACTTTTGCCATAAGGCAAAAATATCACTTCTCCGCCGAAAGGCGGTTTTTTCAATGAAGCGCGCCTGTCGGCGCATGAAGTGTCCTTCGGACATGAAGCAAGTTTCTAAAAGAACTTTAAGCAGTTCTTTATAAAGCGTTCCTGCGGGCACATAAGTTTAGGCGCGCTTTACTTCACGTTGAGCGAAGCGAAACACTTCACTGTGCAGCAACTTCATAAGTGAGCAGCCGTCCCCTTGTCCTCGGACAAAGGGACGGCTTTTGTTTTTTACTTAATAGTTCACAGCGATGCCGGTTTTTCCTCATACAACGGCAGCTTGACGCTTGCCTTGAAAAGATCGCCGTCGATGGCGATGACAAATCTGCCGTGCTGAAGCTCGCAGAGACTTTGGGCAATGGAGAGTCCGAGTCCCGAACC
The DNA here is from genome assembly GCA_964516565.1 of uncultured Eubacteriales bacterium. Taxonomy (GTDB): domain Bacteria; phylum Bacillota; class Clostridia; order Oscillospirales; family Acutalibacteraceae; genus DTU089. The sequence goes on from CAZEXA010000003.1 coordinate 8,111, forward strand.
GTCTCCGGTGCGGGAGGCGTCGCCGCGCACGAAGCGCTCGGTCAGCTCGCTGACGGGCATATTGAGCGGCGTACGGCTGATATTCTTCATGGAAAAAACGCCGTACCCGTTTTCGGTATAGACGTCGATATAGACGCGCGTGCCGGTCTGGGCGTATTTGCGGACATTTGAAAATAAATTGTCGATAATACGCCAGGTGTGCTGGCTGTCGGCAAAAATAATGGGGTGTGTATTCTCAGTGGTAAAGACCGCCTCGAGGCCGTTTTCCTTGAGCAGGTCGTCATGCTCGCCGAGCGCCTGAACAGCCAGCTCGCACAGGTCGATGGGTACTGAATTGATCCTGATGTTGCCGGTGGACGCCTTGCTCGCCTCGGTGAGATCTTCGATGAGATGCTTAAGACGCTTTGATTTTTCATCGAGAACCTCAAGATATTTCCCCGCCTCCTCATCGTCGGAGCCGCATTTTTTCAGCAGGTCTACATAGTTGATAATTGAGGTCAACGGCGTTTTCAAATCGTGGGAAACGTTGGTGATAAGCTCCGTCTTCATGCGCTCACCCTTGAGCCGCTCGTTGACGGCCAGCTGGATGCTGTCGCGGATGGTCAACAGATCCAATGCGGTCTTACGCAAGGACTTAGGCATGACATTGCTGTCTAAGTTGACGTCATAATTGCCCGCCTTCATTTCGGCAGCCGCGCCGGAAATGGCGTGGATACCCTTGGCGTACCGGATTGCCGTGCTGAGCGCGGCGGCGTCAAAGGCAAACAGCAGCACAAACAGGAAAAACGCAACATCTCCTTCGCCGGCACCCAGCAAGGATTGCAGCAGCATGGCAAGCAGTCCGTTCACAACAATAAACCCGATGATGCCGAAGATAATCCGCTTTTTAATCGTCGTAGTAAAGGGGAAGAGTAAAATGTGTATTAACCGTTTAACCCCATTGAAAAGATATCGCAGAAGCGTGTTGCGGTAGAACTGTCCGGCCTTGAGCAGACGCACAAAGGAGAGTAGCAGCTCAAGCTCAACAAGGGCAGCCAACGCGAACAGGATTCCCACCGCCGCCGGAACAGCCGAATAAACTGCTGACAGGATGATATAGAGTGAAGTATCGTAAAAGACGTTGTTAAATTCAAAGGACACGAGGATTCCAATCAATGTTATCAGACCGGCCGTCAACCCCAAAGACAGCAGAAGATGAAACAAAAACGGGATGCGGTCAGTCGCGGCAAGCTTCAAGGAATTATCCATTTTCCGTCCGGCAACGAGCGCCAGATAAACGACAGGCACGGCGGACAGCAGTATCAGCAGGACAATAGTAGGCAGACTCAGTGTCTTCCGGTTGTTGATATCCTGATAGTTTTGATAGATATAATGATAGACATCGCCGCGCTGGAGATCGTTCGGAAGCATGATATAGGCGTCATAACCGTCGCCGAAGTAGTTTTCAAGATAGCTGTTGTTGAAGGTTTCCGAGGTCGGCGCGCCAAAGGTGTACCCAAAGAGATCGACAATTGTGCCGGTAGCTTCCGAGTTTTCCGGAATGCCGCCGTTGAGCAGTCCCTTTTCCGCCGAATAGCTGATGTGAAACAGGCTGTCGTCGATATTCGCCTTGAAAGCGTCAAGATGAAAATCCTGATTGGCAATGTTCGTGATGACCGCATTTGTTCTTTTATTCACAACGACAAAGCGTATATTGACCATAGCCGACACGAGGTTCTGATAAACGTAATACCGGTTGCAATATTGCATCCAGTTATAATTTTTTATGTCTGCAATTTTTTCATTGAATTCGGTATTGATGGTATCATGGCTGACTGCATTACTGACAATCTGAAAAATATAATTGCGCAGAATCTGATAGTTACTGTTCCACGCGTCGTAGCTTTTGTACTCGCGGCTTAAAAGTTTACGCGCGACGCTCAAATCGATATTTGTGGTAGCCTCATACATCTGCGCGTCATAATCACCATAGAAGACAGTGCCCCAGTTCTCCTGATTCGCAGACAGTTCCCCGGAGCTGTAATTCTCGCCGTCAATATAGGCGCTGGTGGTGGCGTTATTTTGGGCTCTATTCGTTTCAAGATAGGTGCCGGAAACGTCGGAGACCACGTCGTTTTGGGCACTATTCGTTTCATGCTGCGTTTCGGTGTCCTCGCTGGGATTAAGCTTTTTAAACTCCTGTATGATGTCGAAAAGGTCGAGCGCCAGCTCCCGGTCGCTGTTTAGATTCTTGATTGATATTCGCGTCGTATCGTCTTTTTTGGCAAAGAGGTCCTCGTTATCCACCATTTCCGTGGAAAAAGCGCTGTATTGTGCGATGGTGCGGATATCATTGGAGATATTGTATAAGAAAGAAGGCGTCGAAACGAGGCTCTCTTTGCCTTCATCGGCAAAAATGACCTTGCTGCGGAACAGCCAGAATGCCGAATAGCCCGCCGAAAAGACGAGCGAAAACAGCAGGACCATCGCCGTAACCTTGACAAGATAGGAATACTTATAGTTTTTCGATCTTGTATCCAATGCCCCACACCACCTTCAGATATTTCGGTTCCTTAGGATTGATTTCAATTTTTTCGCGTATCCGCCGGATATGCACGGTAACGGTCTTGTCGCCGGCAAACGACGGCTCGTTCCAGACCGCCTCATAAATCTGAGCTGTGGAGAGTACGCAGCCGATGTTGCGCATCAGATACTCGATAATGCCGTATTCGGTGGCCGTGAGTTTGACGGGCTCACCGTCGAGCGTGACCTCATGGGCAACGGTGTCGATAACGAGTCCGCCGTTTTCGATGATTCCCTCTTTTTTTTCCATGCTGCCGAGATTGACATACCGCCGTATCTGGCTCTTGACGCGCGCAATGAGTTCAAGCGGATTGAACGGCTTCGTCACATAGTCGTCAGCGCCAAAAGAAAGTCCGGTAATCTTGTCGGTATCCTCACTCTTGGCTGAGAGCAGGATAATCGGAATATTATATTTCTCGCGCATCTTCAGCGTGGCGCTCAGTCCGTCTAAGCCCGGCATCATGATGTCGAGAATAATACAATGTACTTCGCTTGTGCGCACAAGCTCGAGCGCCCGCACGCCGTTTTCGGCCAAAAGGGTATTGTACCCCTCGAGCTTCAGATAGATGTCGATGGATTTTAAGATGGCTGCGTCGTCGTCGCATACTAAAACAGTGTACATAAACTCCCTCCGTTATCTTTTTACCACAAAATAATTACAATAATACATGGATAATTCTTAAAGGTTTCTTACAAAACCGCCTCAAACGGGAAATATAACTGAATTATAACAAATTCCCCCTGAAAAGTACAGCGTATTCCGCGCGCTTTTTCACAGCTTGTCCTGTAATATTATGAAAAGAATTATAGGCAGAGAACCATCTGATTAATCGTCCGATATTTACACTAAATGCTAAGGAGCACTCTCTATGGAAAAAACATATGCTTCAAAACCGTTGCAGCAGGAGAAAAAAAATTCCGATTTTTCCGAGCTTGGAAAGCTTGCGGTCAGGCAGAGCGCGGTATTCGCGCTGTCGTTTGTGTTCTCTTTAGGAGGCAAAGAGGGCTATTTCGCGCCGTTCGGTGTCAGCTGTGTAGCGGCGGCGGACGTCACGTATATGCCGGCGAGTATTTTAGGTGCCTCACTCGGGTATCTTTTGACGCAGGAGTCGCTGTATTCGCTGCGGTATATCGCCTCGCTCCTTGCCTGCGGCGTACTCATCGGTACACTGAAAAACATGAAGGACATCGTAAGCTCCAAGGTCTTTGCTCCCGCGATTGCCTTTGTGACACTGCTCGTAACGGGAATGGCACTCGCTTTTTCGGATTCTCTTACAATTGCCGCGGCTTTGCGGTATTTGACCGAGGCGGCTGCCGGCGCCTGCGGAGCATACTTTATCGCGCGGACAGCCTCAACGGTCCTTCCGTTTAAAAGCTTCAGATTTTTGAGTTCCAGGGATTTGTCGGCGCTGATGATCACCGCGGCGCTGCTTCTCTCGGCACTTGGGACGATCCGTTTCGGGGTATTCGTGCCGGTCAGGATCCTCGCGGTACTGCTCGTGCTCATCTGCGCACGCTATACGCACGAAGCCGGGGGAGCCATTGTCGGAGTCTGCACCGGCATGGCGCTGAGCTTAGGCGGCGACAGCAGCTTAATTCTCGCCGGGTACGCGTTCGGCGGACTTCTCGGCGGCGTCTTTTCACAGCTTGGCAGAATCGGCACCGCCACTGCTTTTCTGATCGCCAACGCCGTCATCGCCGTCATGAACGCCGAAAACGCCTCTGCCGTTGCAGTTGTCGCGGAGGCGGCGGCGGCAACGGTCATCTTTTTGCTCATACCCGGCAAATTTGCCCGGAAGATCGAAGAAATGCTGGCTCCGGGAGCGGTTTCCCCCGTGCTTGACAGTGTAAAAAACGACATTGTATGGCGTCTGCACAACGCCGCCCAAATTACGGGTGATATCGCCGAATCGCTGAACAAGGTATCGGATACGCTGAAAATCGGCGAAAGCACGGGTATGACGAGCATGTACGCCTGTATCCGCTGTGAGGTCTGCGACACCTGCGGACTGAAGGATGTCTGTTTTGAGCAAAGCTATGACACCACCGTCGGTGCCTTTAACGATATTGTGCTCCATCTGAGGGACGGCGGTACCGCGACATTCGCAACGCTGCCTCCGCATTTTGCCTCACGGTGCATTCGTATCAACGCCCTGTGTGACAGCTTTAACCGGTTTTACCGTGAATATACCGCCAATCAAAAGGCACAGAGCCGGGTCTCGCAGATCCGAAACGTCATATCCGACCAGTTTTCGGGTATTTCGTATATGCTGACCTCTCTCTCGGAGGAGCTGGGCGAAAAAACGGTATTCGACATCGGCGCCGCGCAGCGTATCACCGCCGCCCTCGAAAGCATGGGGATCAAAGTGCTTGACGTCTGCTGTCCGATTGATAAATATGACCGAATCAGCGCGGATATTCATATCGGACAAACCGATCAGCGGGTGAGCCGGGCAAAGCTTCGGCAGGCGGTCGAAATTGCCCTACAGCGGAAAATGGACATGCCTGTAACCGGCATTTTTAAGGATACCGTCCATATCGCCTTCAGGGAAAGGCCGCTCTATCGTGCCGTGACGGGCAGCGCTCAGTTCACTGCCGAGGGAGAACGCGTCTGCGGAGACGCCTTCTCCTGCTTTACCGATGAAAAAGGCTTTTTCTATGCCGTCGTCAGCGACGGCATGGGCACCGGAGCGAAAGCGGCTGTCTGCGCGTCGCTGACAGTTTCCCTCTGTGAAAATCTGATTAAAGCCGGATTCGGCGTCGAAGCCAGCCTTCGGGCAATCAACGCCGCCCTCATCGTCAAATCCGGCGAGGAGATGAGCGTCACGCTCGATATCGCCATGATCGATCTCTACAGCGGGCAGGCGTCATTCTATAAATCCGGCGCAGCCGCGACGCTTCTGAAAAGACACGGCAAGCTCGTAAAAATCGAGCTGCCCTCATTGCCGCTCGGCATTCTGCGCGAATGCGAGACCGTCTGTACAAAGGGTATGCTTGATAAAGGCGACGTCGTCCTTTTAACCACCGACGGCATCGGCGAGGACAGCCTTACCAATATCGGCGAAAAAGTCAAAAGCTTTAAGGGAGGAGAAATTGCCGCGTTTGTCCAAGAAATCGCGGCAGACGCCAAGGCAGCCTCGGGCGGAAAAAAAGACGACGACATTACGGCTGTGGCGGTGGCGTTGGTCAAAGAATGATACTTTATTTAATGCATAATGCATAATGCAAAATTTCGGGTCTGCGACGCAATTATAATGGGGTGCGGGGCTTTGACCCGCCCGACATTCTTCATTCATCATTCTTCATTCTTCATTCTTCATTAAAAAAGCCGCCCTCCGGCGGCTTTTTTTACTTCATCAGTCCGTTCGCCACGCACCAGTCATGGAACATCTTTAGCGATGTCAGCCTAGCCGGGCTCAAGTTATGCGTTCCCCGCGTATACCAGTTCATGGCGGCACCCTGCAGATTACACAGCTCCTTAGCGGTCGCATTGAAACCGCTGTCGATGGCGTTGTCGAGCAGAATGATCTCCTGAGCGCGTTTTTCGGCAAGCACTATGTCACCGCTCATAAAAGCGTCCCAGAAGCGCATAAAGAACGCGATGCCGCAGGTGGTCGGCGTCGCCATGACGCCGCGCGCGCCAAGCTTGAAGGCATCAAACAGATACGACATATTAGCTTGATGGATAACACTGCCGCCCTGATGGTCAATCTTGTCCTTGATGCCCTCGAGCGTACAGGTCGTATCCTTGATGCCCACTACCCGTCCCGTTTCCACAAGCCGCCCGTAAACCGTACCGCTGATCTTGTTGTTCGGATAGCCCGGAAATTCATAGAGAAAAACAGGCAGCTCGGTATACCTTAACAACTCGGTGATATAGGCAAAAAACTTCTCCTCGTCGTTACCGTAACCTTTGGTGACGAAAACAAGACCGTCCACGCCGGTTGCGGACATCCTCTTGACCTCGTCGATCTGCTCGTCCATCGACGTCTCCATATTTCCTGTTGCGACGACCGTCGCGCTTCCTTTGTGCTTTACGGTGAGCGTCGCCAGTTTCAGGCGCTCCTCAAGCGTAAGCTGCGACATTTCAGAGCTGCCGCACACGCTGAAAAGATGCGGTGCGCCCTGTGATACCTGCCAGTCGCAGTAACCCTCATAGGCGTTGTAATCAATCGTTCTGTCTTCTGAGAACGGGGTGAGCATCAGTGCGAACATACCATCATTGAACATATTTTTTCCTCTTTCAGTCTTCAATAATCAATCCGTAATACCGCGCAAACCAGTACGGCAGTAAAAAGACCGTGCCGTCCTCGGCACTCATTCCGTTACCCCCGTCGGGAACAAAGACATTCTTATCGTATTTGCATATCGGGTTCTCGTCATACGGCAGCGGATTCTTAAGCTGGCGGGGTCCGCCGAATAACTCCTGACCGCTGTCCCAGACAAGACCGGGACGGATACTGTTCTTAACCTCCCAATGGATAAGGTCAAGCGGCAGCTCCTGCATACTGCGCGCCGCGTTTTCAATATCGCAGAATGTGCCGGTTATCGCTCCGTATATGACGTTCCAGAGCGGACAGCGCTCGGCTCTCTGGGTTTCATATGAATGCCTCAGCCCGTTCAGATAGAACATGCGCAGCGCCGGGTCGTCCTCATATTTCAACAACGGGACAATTGCTAAAAAGCTTAATTCATCATCGATGTGGCTTGTGTTGGCATCGGGAATCTTGTATTGGAAAACGTTGAGCGCGTAATGCTCCCGCGTGACAAGTTTGTCGTATTCATCCTTGAACCGCTTTTCACCGGTCATATAATACGCGATTCTTAGCATGGAGATTAGCTCTAAAGAGTTGACGCACTTCTCCCAGTAAAACCGATTGTCACGGTTAAGCTCGTACGGGCCCCAACGTGCCCAAGTCGTCGGCAGATTGTCGGCGTCACACAGAGTGTAGTCGTGGGCGAGGACATGCGTGACAATGGCGGATACCGCCGCGGCAATTTCCTTTTTCTCTTTTTTATCGGCACATAGGTCATAATAGAAGCTCAAACCGAAGAAGTGCCCCGTCGTCTCATCGCTCGAGGTTTCCCCCTTCCACTCGAGAGCGCCGTGCTCATCCTCGGAAAGATGCCACTCGGGGTCGCCGTCGCCGAAACCCGTTTCACCCGGACGCCTGTACGCTCTGGCGGGGAAGCCCTCAACGCCCGTCACAGAAAGGAGCTTGAGCAGCGCCTTTACCGACCGCCGCGCGATCTCCAGCGCATCCTTTGATTTGGTCGCGCCGTAGCGCAGCGCCTGGGATGCACAGTACAGGGCTGTCCACAAGCCGTCGTTGTCGGAAATCTCGACACCGCCGGACGCGATGTCACCGTACTTATCCAGACAGCGAATCGTTACGTATCCCGCGTCCCGGACATGGTACTTCTCAGTAATCTCCTGATAGTGCGCCGCTTTCTTTTCAAGCGTATACATTTCCTGTTTAATACGCGAAAGCCCCTTTTCGGTGCCGACCCACAGCTCACTGTCGTCGTCTTTAAGGGCAATCGCCGTCACCTCGGGCGCGGGCAGCCAGCGTTTGGCACCCAAAAAAGTCGTCTTGAGCCCGTTCATAACATACAGACCGATAGTGGTGCCGATATAGCGCGCGCCGCTTTTAGAAAGGAGTATTTTTTTAATGTCGCCCTGCGGCAACCCCTCAATTTCCTTATGTGTCAGCCAAGTGTTGTTGGCGTCATAGATACAAAGCCCCTCTTCGGTGCCCAGCCACAGATGACCGTACCCGTCGGCGGCTAATGCCTGAATACAATTGACCGGCATATCGCTGGTATCGGGGACGATCGGGCCCCAACGCGGCCGTTTGCCGAACAGCCCCATGAGGGCGACCGGATTGGCGGCGTATAGGCGCTTGTCACCGAATACGCAAAACCCCGTCGCGTACCCCTCCAATACTTCGGAATAAAAACGCAGCTCCTTTTCGCCCTTTTCGCGGATATATAAAGCGTCCGGCGTGAGCAGCCAAAGGTTGCCCGCGCCGTCAGTATCCATCGCAATGACTTTTTGGGGGTATTCGGCGGTCTTTACGACCATCTTATCGGAAATTGTGTATAATATATTGCCGGAGCCCGCAAAAAGCATACCGTCCGCGCTTTTGTACAAAAACGTCATCTCCCCCGCGCCTTTCAGCGGGAAGGGATGAAACGCTTTTCCGTCAAAATAGGCAAGCCCTTTGTCGGTACCGGCGAAAAAGACGCCGTTGCCGTCAAAAGCCGCACAGGTGACCATATCCGACGGCAACCCGTCGGATACGGAATAAAATGTGCGCGTACGCTGAAGAAAGGGTTTTATGTGCAAACTGATGTTTTCCATAATCCGCTCCTTTTGCGACTTTATTTTATATTATTTTTTAAAGTTTTAAATTCCTTGGCCAGTTCGGCGGGCAGCTTATCGCCGAATTTTCCGTAAAACTCCTCAATACCCGCGGCTTCTTCTCTCCAAAGGGACTTATCGACGCTTAGAATGTTCTCAAGCGTTTCAACAGACACCTCGTCCTCTAGTCCCTCTAAATTGATGTCCTTCGCGTAGGGAACGCTGCCGATCGGAGTATTCTGTGCGTCTACCTTATTTTCGCAGCGGTCGAGTATCCACTCGAGCACACGCAGGTTGTCGCCGAAACCCGGCCACAGGAAATTCCCCTCGTCGTCTTTTCTGAACCAGTTGACGTTAAATACCTTCGGCGCTTTTTGGGGGTCAAGCTCCTTACCGATATCGATCCAGTGTTTAAAATAGTCGCCCATATGGTATCCGCAGAACGGCAGCATCGCCATCGGGTCGCGGCGCACGACGCCAACCGCGCCGGAGGCGGCAGCCGTCGTCTCGGAGGCCATCACTGAACCGACAAAAACGCCGTGATTCCAATCTCTCGACTGATAGACGAGCGGCGTCAGCTTTTCACGGCGGCCGCCGAAAACAAAGGCGGAAATCGGCACGCCCTGCGGATTTTCAAACTCGCTGCTGATACACGGACAGTTGACTGCCGGGGATGTAAAGCGGCTGTTGGGCTGGGCACCCTTCTCGGTGCTTACATGGCCGTTCCAGGGGTTGCCCTTCCAGTCGAGAGCGTCCTCGGGCGGATTCTTGTCAAGCCCCTCCCACCAGACGGTGCCGTTTTTCTTATCATAGGCGACGTTAGTAAAAATCGTACCCTTTTTGGTCGCTGCCAAAGCGTTCGGGTTGGACTTCATATTGGTGCCGGGCGCGACGCCGAAGAAGCCGTTTTCGGGGTTGATGGCATACAGGCGGCCGTCCTTACCCTTCCTGATCCACGCGATGTCGTCGCCGACACACCAGACCTTGTAGCCCTTTTCCTGATAGGTCTCGGGCGGAATCAGCATGGCAAGGTTCGTTTTTCCGCACATCGACGGGAAAGCTGCGCAAATATATTTTACCTCACCCTGCGGGTTTTCCACGCCGAGGATCAGCATATGCTCTGCCTGCCACTTCTCCTTATAACCTTGATAGGAGGCGATGCGCAGCGCGAAGCATTTTTTGCCGAGCAGCACGTTTCCGCCGTAACCGGAGTTCACGGAGATAATCGTGTTATCCTGCGGGAAGTGACAGATATAGCGGTTCTCCTCCTCGATTTTACAGCGGCAGTGAAGTCCGCGTACCCAATCATTGCTGTCGCCGAGAAAATCGAGAACAGCCTTGCCGGTCCTGGTCATAATCACCATATTGTGTACGACATAAAGTGAATCGGTCAGCTCGATACCGGCCTTTGAGAATGGGGAACCTATCGGACCCATTGAATAGGGAATGACATAGGCGGTGCGCCCCTTATAGCTGTCCCGCGCGATGTCGTACAGCATGGAATACGCCTCGGCAGGGTCCTTCCAGTTGTTGGTGGGACCGGCGCCCTCTTTCGTCGGGGTACAAATAAAGGTCCTGTCCTCGACTCTGGCGACGTCGTTTACCGCCGTGCGGTGCAGATAACAGTCGGGAAGAAGCTCTTGATTGAGCTTTGTCAGCTCACCGGTCGAGCAGGCTTCGGCTCGGAGCGCCTCAATCTGCTCTTTTGAGCCGTCTATCCAAACGATTTTATCAGGCTTTACAAGCGCATACTGTTCTTCAAGCCAATCTAAAATCGTTTTATTGGTCGTCAATGCTTGCATGGAATAATCCTCCTTAAAAAATTAAAAAACTACCCATTGTGTAATTTTAGTAATTATACAACAAAGGGTAGTTTTATTCAAGTGTTTTAAAAAAATTAATATAACGCTTTTCCGTCGGGAGTGAACAACGGCAGGTTTTCCAAATAGATAATATCGTCCCTGCTCCGCGCATCTCCCTCGGCTAAAACAGCAGCCCGTCCGGCGATGATGCCGCCCGCTTTTTCGACAAGCGTTTCGACCGCCTTCAGCGATTCGCCCGTCGAGATGACGTCGTCAACAATCAGAATACGCTTGCCCTTCATTTTCGCCGCCTCGGCGGTGTCGAGGTACAGCTTCTGCTCACGTGCGGTCGTTATGGAGCGCACCGTTACCTCAAAGACACCGGTCATATAGAGCTTCGGAACCTTGCGGGCGACGAAATACGTTTCGTCACCGCGCTGGCGCGCCATCTCGTGGGCAAGGGGTATCCCCTTTGCCTCGGCGGTGATAACGTAGTCGTAATCGGGTACACGTTTTATCAATTCCGCAGCGCACGCGACGGTCAGCGGAGCGTCGCCGAAAATAACGAACGCCGCGATATACAGACTTTCGTTGAGCTTGCAGAGCGGCAAATGCCGCCGGAGTCCTGCAATGGTCATGGTGTATTCCATAAAAATCCCCTTCCGGATAGTATTTTATAGTATAATGATAGCACTTTTACGAAAAATCTGCAAGCCATCCCTTGTTGATTTGACAACAAATATTACTCCTTGCAATCTGTCCGTTTTGTGTTAAAATAAACACGGAGATGATGCTATGCTTCTGAATATCAGGGATCAAAAGGACTGCGTTTACGATATGCTCGCTTTAGGCGAGGTCATGCTGCGCCTTGACCCGGGCGATGTCCGGATCAAAACCGCCCGCGAGTTCAAGGCGTGGGAGGGAGGCGGCGAGTATAACGTCGCCAGAGGCTTAAGGCGCTGCTTTGGGCTGAAAACCGGCGTGCTGACCGCCTTTGCCGACAACGAGATCGGGCGCCTGATTGAAGATTTCATCTTACAGGGCGGCGTCGATACGGAGTTCATCAAATGGATGCCCTTCGACGGCATCGGCAGGGACGTCCGCAACGGCTTAAACTTCACCGAGCGCGGTTTCGGACTTCGCGGCGCGGTCGGCGTTTCCGACCGCGGCAACACCGCCGCCTCAAAGCTGGCACCAAAGGATTTCGACTGGGATTATATCTTTGGTACCCTCGGCGTGCGGTGGCTCCATACCGGCGGCATTTTCGCCGCCCTGTCACAAAGCGCCGCCGAAACGGTCATCACCGCGGTACAGGCTGCCAAAAAATACGGCACCGTCGTTTCCTATGATTTGAACTACCGTCCGTCGCTCTGGAAGAGCATCGGCGGTCTTGAAAAGGCACGTGAAATAAACAAAGCCATCGCGCCGTATATCGACGTCATGATCGGCAACGAGGAGGATTTCACCGCCGCTCTGGGCTTTGAGATTGAGGGCAACGACGAAAACCTGAAAGCGTTAAATCTTGACGGCTATGTCAAAATGCTCGGCGAGGTCACCAAAACGTATCCGAATTTCAAGGTCATCGCCACGACCCTGCGCACCGTTAAAAGCGCCACGGTCAACGACTGGAGCGCTGTTTGTTACGCCGACGGCAAAATATATAACGGTTTATCCCTGCAAAATCTCGAGATCTTCGACCGCGTCGGCGGCGGCGACTCGTTCGCCTCCGGGCTGATTTACGGGCTGATGACGACCGGCGACCCGCAAAGGAGCGTCGATTACGGCGTCGCCCACGGAGCGCTGGCAATGACCACTCCGGGCGACACCTCGATGGCGAGCAAAAAAGAAGTCGAAGCAATCATCGGCGGCGCGTCCGCGCGCGTCATCCGCTGATTTAAGATTAGCCAACCGCAGGTTCCTTTAAATCTGACATCTGACGTCTGAGAACGGCGAGCTTTATTATTCTATAATGGAAAGCAGGAATCCAAATGGACAAAGAACATATCTTAACAAAGATACAGGATTGCGGTATCGTCGCGGTCGTTCGCGCCGATACGCCCGACATTGCCGAGCACATCACCGACGCGTGCATCGAAGGCGGCGTAGCCGCGATTGAGCTGACCTTTACCGTACCGCACGCCGATAAGGTCATTGAGGCGCTCGCAAAAAAATATACGCCGGAGCAGATTCTCCTCGGCGCGGGCACGGTCATGGACGCCGCGACCGCGCGTATCGCCATGCTCGCGGGAGCCAACTATATTGTCAGCCCGTATCTTGACCCCGAAACGGTCAGGATGTGTAACCGGTATCGGTTGGCAGTCATGCCCGGCGTCATGTCCGTAAGGGAAGCCGTTCTCGCCATGGAAGCCGGCGCGGACATTTTAAAAATCTTTCCCGGCGAGCTGTTCGGTCCGAAAATCATCAAAGCGATAAATGGACCAATCCCCTACGCTAAAATGATGCCGACCGGCGGCGTCGATTTGGAAAACGTCGGCGAGTGGATCAAAGCCGGAGCAGTCGCCGTCGGCGTGGGCGGCGCTTTGACGGGCGGTGCAGGGACCGGTGATTATCAAAAAATTACAGAAAAGGCAAAACAATTTGTCCAAAAAATCAAAGAAGCCAGAAATATTTCATAAAACCCCTTGCAAAAACCCCCGTCATTCATTATAATACTTCTTGCGCAAAGGCAAGTCAGGATTAAGGAGTAACCGCTTTGAAAAAGGTATTGCTTATCGGCGACTCTATCCGCATGAGCTATAACGCGCGCGTTGCCGAGCTTCTCTCAGGTAAGGCTGTTCTTTGGGGTCCCGACGACAACTGTCGCTTTGCGAAATATACGCAATGGTGCATCGGGGAATGGATGAACAACCCGGCCATCAAGTCTCCCGATATCATTCATTGGAATAACGGCATTTGGGACACGTTTAAGGCAGGCGGCGTTGAACCCTTTGTCGAGCTCGACGAGTATCTTCGCACCATGGAGTGTATTTACAACGAGATGCGTAAGAGCGGCGCACTGATTATCTTTGCGACCACAACCCCCGTCGGAATCGGTTTTGCGTCGGATAACAATGACAGAATTGATCGTTATAACGCGGCAATCCGTACTTTATTTGAAAGTAAAAACGTCCCCGTAAACGACCTTAACGCCGTTATCAAACCGCATCTCAACGAATACCTCAGCGACGATCTCCTTCACTTAAACGCCGACGGCGTAGAGGCCGCGTCACAAGCCGTAGCCGCGTTCATAGGCAAATACCTGTAAACGTGTTTTAATGCAAAATGCTGAATGCATAATTTCGGGTGCTGCGCATGTTAATGCTGAATGCAAAATGCTGAATGCATAATTTCGGGTGCTGCGCATGTTAATGCTGAATGCAAAATGCTGAATGCATAATTTCGGGTGCTGCGCACAGCAATTATAATCGGGTGTGGGCAAAGCCCACCATCAATTCTGCATTATGCATTATGCATTCATAATTTAATATCCGCTGGTGTGGCTCAATGGCAGAGCAGCTCATTCGTAATGAGCAGGTTGTCAGTTCGATTCTGACCACCAGCTCCAAAAAGAACTTGCGCGGCAAGTTCTTTTTCACTAAATCCACTCGAAAGAGTGGATTTAATTTCATTGCCCCGCAAGACGGGGTGGATTTCATCTGAGCGAAACGAAGATTTCACCGCAGGCGTTAAGCCTGCGATTTCATTATATCCATATGAAGCACGCCTTTCGGCGCATGAAGACGCTTTGCTAATGAAGACGCTTACGCTAATGAAGTGTAACTTCGCACGATAAGTCGCGCTTTGCTTCCTATTGAGGCACAGCCGAAACACTTCATTTCGAGCTAAGATACTTCACGCCGACAAAGCCTGCGATTTCATTATATTTGTATTAACAGTTCTTGAATTCCAACCTATCCGTTTCCTTCGGGCTGTTCTCAAAAAACATAACAAAGTAAATCGGAATATAGGTGATTTTTCCGTTCGTCTTTATTTCCCGCTCGTTGGACATCACATACGCCTTGACAATGTGGTAATCCTCATTGGACACGAAGCTGTTTAGGGCGCTGTGAATGGTGTAGTCCTTGCCGGATTTTACCTCGATGGGAACCGCCGAAAGGCTGTCGTAATCGTCAATCAGGTAATCAACCTCGCCGCGGTTTCGGTTATCATAGTAATACAGCTTATAACCGTGAGCCGCAAGCTCACTTGCCACGACGCACTCGTAAACAGAACCGAGATTGATACTCTTTTCGTCATTCATAATGGCACGGATATTGTTGCCATACAGAATACCTGTCAGGATGCCCACATCGTTAAGATAGAGCTTGAGCAGATTCTTGCTGCCGGATTCAATCAGCGGAAAAACGGGATTTGAAATTGCCTGCACATTCAGAGCGATTCCTGCATTGATCAGATACTCGAATTCATCGCTGTAGTCGGCAAAGGTTTTACCCCGCTTATTTTCAATATTTTGAACCACTACACGCTTTTTCTTGTTTTCCAAATTTGACGAAACCATATCGTAAATTGTGCGGATTTTCAGCTTTCTCTCTGTATCGTATTTGGATGCATCGGCGGCGTAGTAGCTGTGAATCTCGTTCTGAATTTCCCGAATCCGCTGAATATTCTTGTCAGCGACAAACGAATTTACCGCGTCGGGAAGACCGCCGACCAGCAGATATTTTCGGAATAAATCCATCAACTTGTTGTGTCCGGATTCGTCGAGCGATTCGCAGCTTTCAAACTTTTTGCGCAATACGGAAACCGCAAACTCGTTCATGCCGTTCGCATAGAGGAATTCCTCAAAATCCAACGGATACATACGTATTTTTCGAATACTCCCCATCGGAATAGAGGTAGTTTCAGCAAGCGTCACGCCAAGTAACGAGCCGCTTGCGATATAGGTAAAACGACCATCCTGTTGCAAAAATTTAAGCAGTGTAAGCAGATGCGGATACGCCTGAATTTCATCAATTAGTATCAGCGTGTTGTCCCTCTCATGCATTTTATTTCCGGCGAGCATACTGACCTGAAGATAAAAATCGTCAACCGTTTTAATGTCCGCGAAAAGCCGTTCACCGATAGCATCTTCAACCATATTCAGCTCAATGAAATTCTCAAATAGCTTCTGCCCGACATAACGGATGATATATGTTTTCCCGACCTGTCTGGCGCCGTCGATCAAAAGAATTGTATTTGTGTTGGATTCCAAATATTCTCGGATTGTTTTTTCAATCTTACGATACAGCATAAACCCGCCTCCGCTTCTTTGCTTTGAACGTATTCTACCATAGTATTATTGACATTTCAATATAATTTAACCGATAATCTTATGACATTTCAATATTAAATAACACGCAATTCAGCAACTTTTCAAGCTCCAACTCAAAAGAGTGAGTTAAATTTCATTCAAAGAATCAGCAGTAACATGAAATGAATTGCCCCAATTTGTGCCCGGCATCAGAATTTTCCGAAGAACCAACCGCCTGCCGGCACAAAAACATACGCTGTATCGCCGTCAATCGAAATGCTGCCGTCACCGTCAAGCATAGAAAGGCAACGGGATTTGTCCTGAATTTCAACCGTAACTCTCCTGTCAGCTTTGTGAAGAAGCTGCTCGCCTTCGGCAACGGTTCGGGAAACACCGGAATTATTGAGTATCATCAGGCGGCAGCTGCCGTCCTTGAGGCGCGATACCATGCTTTGAATTCCGTCGTGAACTTTGCAGGGCAAAATGTCGTCAAGCTTTTTTGCCACTTCATCCGGAAATATAATGTTTTTGTGCGCTTTTGCAAAAGACGGATTCCCGGTTAAATCGACAAGATACATATATTCACTTTCGGGAATTTTATCCTCGTGGAGGATGTCAACGGCGTCCGGGATGTTATAATTGAGCATTATGTCCGTTTCCGTTCCCACCATTTCGCCGCTGTCACGAAAAATCGTTTTCAAGCCTTTTCGGACACGGTCGAGTAATTCCTTAAATGAGCCTTCAACTGCGCAGCCGAGATAGCTTTTGCTGTCGGCTGTGTTTAAGGTTTCGAGAATCGGCAGCTCCTTTGGCAGCACAACCGCGACGGGCGTAATCAGCTTGCCGATGTCCGGGTATTTTCGCACAAATTCAAGAAATTCATATTTAACTTTTCCGTAAGGTGTAAGCTCAAAATCGTTCCAATCATAAAAGGTATTGCACATTCCCCATTCCTCTGCCATAAACGATGCACCGGCAAAGTATGAATACAGATGCAATCTTCGCTGAAGTGACCTTGAGCTGCCGCCGTTGCCGCCGAGTGTTTCAAAGGGGAAGTCATTTTTATCTCCGAGTCCCCATTCGTTCAGACCGTTTTGATGGTAATTACAAGCGGAGAAGGGCGAGCCGCCCCAAGGCTCATAATATGTGCCGAATTCAAGTCCGTAGGCCTTTGCCATGCCGCGCGCATAGGAGAGCTGTATTCTTGTGTCAGCAGTTTGTGCGCCGATTTCCGGCATAAAGCGTTTGGCTTCGCGAAGTATTTCCATCCGAAACGCCTGAAAGCTGCTGTCGCACGGCAGCAGAAGCCCGTCGATATATGCCTGCCTTTTTTCAAAAAGCCTGCGCGTTATATCCAGAAAATCAGTCAAATTTTCGGGCTTGCCCGCCTGCTCGTATTCCTTTGCGGTCATGGCTTCAAGAAAAAGATGCCGGAACGGAAACGCCCTGTAAATTGTATCGGTGATTGCACTTTGGGTCCATTCGGGGCAGCCGTTTTGCGTAAGCTTAAGTATGTCGCTGCGCAGATTTGATGCCCATTCGTGCATCTGAAATCCGTAAAATCCGGTGCCGAGCATTTCTCTGTATTCTTTTATGAGATTCATGTCATATGGATAGCTTTCAATGAAGCAGCCGCCCTGAAGCCTGTCGATATATAAAGGACAGCTCAGGGCTTTTACCGTGTGAAATAGAGCGCCGTCTTTGGCGGCAAGAACGTTAAACTTCTTTGATTCATCAATATCAATGCTCTGGCAAAAGCGGATCCCCGAATTTTTGTCGATAAAACCTGCGCGAACCTGTGCATCCCAGGTTTCGGGCAAATATGCGTGAAAATATGTAAACATCTTCTCTGACCTCATTTCTGATATAAACTCTGCAAGGAGAACAATAAAGGGCTAAGAGGGAAATGATTTTAACGCACAAATGACCGCCAAAACTTGAAAAAGCCATATAAACACTATTATATTGATATTTTCTTGTCTGTCAAACTTTTAGCGGATAAATTGAATGTCGATTCTATTTTTTATAGGGTGCATTTTTGTGTGATTTATTGTATACTTACAGCAGGAGGCGAGCGAATGAACACTGTGAATTTCGGCGAATTTATTTCTGTTTTGCGCAAGGAAAAAGGGTTGACGCAAAAGCAGCTTGCTGATTTATTAAGTCTTACGGACAAGGCGGTTTCACGCTGGGAAACGGGCAAAAATTATCCCGATATTGAAATGCTTGAAAAAATATCCGAAGTGTTAGATGTTACCGTCAGCGAGTTACTTGAATCCAAAAGAATGCCCAAAGAAGAAATCGTTGAAGCAACTGAAAAAAACATCGTTAAACAATTAAAAATAAACAAAAAGGGGAAACGCAAATTCGTTGTTCTCAGCTCGTTGTTTGTTGTTTTAATTCTTATATCCGGCTATATTACACTTAGTGCAAACGGCTATTTTGACGGGGTTATTTATAAAAACATCGACATCTACAGCAACGATGTTCTGACAATACTTAACAATGCGGAAGGGTATATAACAAGCCGCAAAAACGCCGAGGGAAACTTTATCGTTAATAATTTCAACATTTTTATCAATTCAGACAAAACGACGAATAACATTTATTTCGAAGGTACTACCGAAAACGGACGTTCATTTTATGTAAATTCTTTAGCAAATCAGGAACCGCCTAATAAGGATTATTGTTTTATCGGTGAATTTAGAAAAAATCAGGCCGCTATGAAAGGAATACCGATTTCCGAACTGAAAAAAATTATTTCAATTTTAGATTTCTCTGTAATTAACAAAAACAATGCAAAAGCCAAACGTTACCTGCTTGATTCTCGGTCGGGATTGACAGATTCTAAAGGCTTTTCCGTTGCCGATAATAATTCGGGGAAGGTTTGGTATATTTATGACAACGGTAGTATTCGTCTAATGAATAAAAATGACATCATTAGCGGCAATTATTTGGTGATTAACCTGTGGCTACTCAATGAAACAGGCGATAACGCTATAACAACCACTGATGATTCCGTGATTATTTATTATCAGATTTAGTGAACATTTGAAACGCTAAAACAACGGCGCCCCGGCACTCACCGGGACGCCGCTGTTCTATGGAGGTAAAGTTAGAAATTCAAGAAGCTGAATAGGGTTTTGATAAGCGTAATCAGCGTATTCATAAGGAAAATAATCGACTGGTCGTACGTCATGGTTTTCTCTTCCGAATATGTCTGTGTTCCGGTATAGTTGGTTGGAAGGCGGTAAAAGCTTTTAGGTTTTTTCGGCGATAATCCTTTCCCTACGCGGGTGCGCCGCTCACATGGATAACATTAAATGCCGGAATCAGCCGATCCATTTTCTGTTCTTTACCGGCGTAGTCACCGATAAAAACCGCACTAATATCATACAGCACCTGATGGGATTTTAGTGTAATTATCAGCGGCTCATAATTTTCATTAACCTTGCTGTACGCTAAAAGTGAGCTCTGTGTGAGCAGCCCGGTGAAAACGTCCTCCTCATCATCGGCGAGAAGCTCTACATACTGTACATCATCGCTGTGATTTGTAAGCGATACCGAGCAGTACAGGAACACCTTCCCGTCAATCACCTCAAAATCACTAAAACCGCAGTCATCCCACAGAATGGATACGCTGCGTGAGGGCATGACCATATTCTGCCGCAGAGAAAGACAGGCGGCGGTGAGAGCGATGACAGACATCCCCAAAAGTATGCAAACTGTTATGAGAAACGCTTTCTGCTTTAGAAATGCTTTCATGCGAACGGCCTTCTTTCATATTTTTTTATTCAATACCTGTCAAGCGGTTTGTGCGGGTTGTTTTTGATGCTCAGCCGCTTTTTGACCGAGAGGAGCGGGATTGCGGCAAGCCCGGCGGCGGTGATTGCCGGAGAGGCGGCGGCGAGCATAAGCCAAACAGCCGCTAAAAGGAGTTCACCCGCGTGGCTTTTATAGAGCGGAATCTTTTGACTGGGTAAAGGCTCCTCCCTGAAATTAAAATCGTTATTGCCGTCGGGGATATAGTTATTGAAAAGCATCGGCTCGATAATTTCTTTACAACTGTAGCCGAGCAGCATTTTTTTACGGACGTCTAAAAACGGCTGGGTGTCGATGACGCTGTCTGCGACGGCGGCAAGCCCCATCACCGTCTTAAATTCCGGTGTATCGGGGGTATACTGCCCGTCGCCTGACTGCATATTGAGCACCAAATCCATAATAATATCAAATATCTTGCGTTCCTTTATGTGCTCGTATTCGGCGGCAGTCAGCTTCGAGGCACAGCGGCAAAGCGGATAGACGTGCTTTACCCTGAGTGCGTGAATCGCCTTGCCCGGAGCGCCGAGCCGGTCAACCTTTTCGCGGTACTCGCGGACAAATTCTTCGCGCAGAAAATCCTTGACGGTTTTTTCATCGCCGAAGTCATAGTCCGGAATGGTTTTGATTTCGATACATTCGGTTTTGATATGACCGTTTTGTCCTTGTAGGTCAATCTTGCGGTACTGCGGCGGGAAGCTTCTGGTCGAGGGCGTGGTGATATCGCAGAGCAGGTTACCGCGGTCGGACCGCATAAAGCCGACGTCACAGAAGTGCGAATGACCCGACAGTACAAGCTCGATACCGCAATCGGCCAAAGCGTGGCCGACCATAGGCAACCGCATATTCCGGTATGTCGCGCCGAGCTTGTAGCCGGGCACGGGCGGCATGAGCGGGTGGTGCGTACAGGCAAACACATAGACGCCCTCGGCTTTGGCGCGTTTGACGATGTCCCGTATCCAGCGGAAGCATGACGGCGGATAGGTGCAGCTGACGTTGTCCGTCGCCTCGACGTTTCTGAAGTTATCGTTAAGCATGATGACCCACGTTTTGTCGTCGAGCGCACAGCAGTATGAATGGCTCTCGACGTTTTCCGTAAAGGCGTCCTTCCTGCCGAAATCATAGTACATCTCCCAAAGCTCCTGCGGACTGCACGCCTCGAAAAAGCGCGGAACGATTTGTTCGTCCGAAAACTGCGTTTCGTCGACGGCAAGCTTACGGTAAGCTTCGGCGGTATAATCGTCGGGCGAAAACGCCGGGTTGCGCCACGGCGCTTCCCTGTATTGCGGCTCGCGGTTTTTTACCCCTTTGACGTAACCGCGCAAAAACTGCGTGTCGTGCGTTGCGGTCGTGACCAGCACGCGCTTGCCCTTTTTCTGAAGATCGCGTAAAATCCCGACAAATTCCTCGTGACTGAAACGGTCGCCGGCATTAGTCAGATCGCCGGTAATGAGAACGGTGTCGATTTCGGTATCCTCGCCGACCTGCCGTATGGCTTCAAGGGTCATTTTCGTACTGAGCGCAAGATGCCGGTGATGACCATCCCGAATCATATCTCTCCCCTCATTTTCGAGCGTACGGGGCGATATGTAGTGAGTATCCGATAACACAAAAAATTTCATAACGCAGCCTCCTTAGAAAAGATTGTATCACGATTTGGTTCAACTGGCAAGAACGGCTTTACACTGTCCGCGCTTTGTGCTATGATGTCAGCGTCAAAGCACATTGAATGAAAGTGAAGGAATAAAACCATGAAGGTTAAAACTGCCGCGGCAGCTGCCGCAACGGTGCTCAGCGCTTGCGCCGCCGCGGATATTTATAAAAATCTGTCCATCGGATACCCTCCCGAGAAGCCCGATTCGGACGAGGGGTCGAACCTTATCCATGAGCTGCTGCTCTATCTCGAGCAGTCGGAGCTTGCCAAAAAGAACGGTGTCGTCATTGACGACACCTATATCGTCAACGCTGTACTGCCCTTTAAACGCTACGTTGACGGACGGTACGACTGCGCGGATTTCCGTATGCAGTCGGCAATGCGTCTGCTCTATACGCATGAAGAGGAGCTTAAGGCTCTTTCCCCGCACGGATACAGCCTTCTCTGCGAAACGTTTCTCGGCGAGAAGTACTGGATGACCGAACCGGGCAATGACTCCGCCTGCTACTGGTCGGAAAACCACCAGCTCCTGTATGCCGTCAGCGAATATCTCGCGGGTCAAAAATGGCCGGACACGCCGTTCAAGAACGACGGGGCAACCGGCAAGGAGCATAAAGAGCGCGCGAAGAAACGCATCGGCTACTGGATGGACCACCGCTTCCGGTACGGATACACCGAGTTTAACTCATCAAATTACTACTTATTCGACGTCGGTCCCGCCTCGAATTTCATTCAGTTCGCCGCCCCCGAGGACAAGGTTATGGCCGAACAGATGAAAATCTGCCTTGATTTGCTTTTCTATGATATTGCCTCCAATATGTTTGACTTTACCTTCACCGCCCCGAGCGCGCGCGCCTATGCCGACAATATGGTCGGCGGTGACGGCGATCGGGTGCGCAAACTCACCGACATGGTTTGGGCTTTAAATGACGACTACAAGACCTCGAGCGGTCATATGCTGCTCCAATTTATCTGCATGATGAACGCTAAAGATCAAAACGGCAATCCGAAAAATCTCTATAGCGTCCCTGAGGTGCTCTTGAAAATCGGCAGAGATAAGGGCACACGCATTATCAAGTCCTCTACGGGCCTCAATGTGTCCGAGCTTCCCGGCAAGGGCTTTGTCGGGCAAGCTGACGAGCAGATCATGATGCAGTTCGGCATGGAGAGCTTTACCAACCCCGAGATCATTCATAACACAATGACATATTTCCGTAAAAACGGGCTGTTTGAGAGCAGCTTTTTCAACTATTTTAAAGTTCTTAACCTAAAAGCGTTTCAAACAAGGTCTTCGGTTGAAGTGATAAGCCGCAGGCTGAACCCCATGCCCAACGGCATCGCCCAACAGCGCGCCAACCTCTATACCCTACGCACGCCGTTTTGTCACCTTGCCTGCGCGCAGAACTATCACCCCGGCTCCTACGGTGCGCAGCAGATGCTGTCCTTGCTCAATTTCGGCGGCAGCAGCGTCATTTTTACAACGCATCCGGCGCGCCATGAGTCCGCGAAAACCGTCAACGCGACGCCCGGCTACTGGGCAGGCTTCGGGCGCGCACCGCACATCGCACAGCATGAAAACGTCCAGCTCCAGCTTTATAAAATTCCGAAGCTCAGCGGTTTTTTGGAGTTTTACAAGGTGCCGCAGTTCACGCATACCTACCTGCCGGAGGCCTACTTTGACGAGGTGCGTGTCGAGGGAAAATACGCGTTTGCTAAAAAAGGCAAGGGGTATGCCGCCCTTATCGGCGCCGCTGCCCTCGCCTTTAGGTCCTTCTCCGCCGACTCTGCCGGCATCCTGAAAAACGGTTTGCCCGAGCATCCCGACAAACGCTTTGACCTGATTCAGGAGGGCACCGACACGTTTTGGATTTACGAAATTTCCGACGAAACCCGCGAAAGCTTCGAGGCGTTTATTCAAAGAATCAAGACAAACGCCGTCACCTTTGCCGACGACCGCCTCGTCTATCGGAGCAGCGGCAGAGTTTATGACCTCACCTACAAAAAAGCGTTTCGGGTTGATAACCGCGTGATACCCGTCGAATACAAGCGTTTCGAGAGCGACTACATCACCGCCGAGCGCGAGGCGGACACCATGACGTTTGCATTTGAAGGCTCCTCGCTGTTTCACGACTTTGACAAAGCGGAGCGTAAACCATTATGAAAAGAACAAAGTTAAAAGACAGAACACTTCCCCGGTATACCCGGGGAGAGGAAATATTCAATATGGTGTCGCACATCGTCGGCGGCGCCTTCGGCATCGCCGCGCTGTTGGCGTGCGTGCTGACCGCAGCATATTATAAAAACTACTGGGGAATAGTCAGCGGCGCGGCTTACGGCGTTTCGATGATTGCCGTATATACGATTTCGAGCGTCTACCATGGTCTGAAATCGGAGTCGGCCAAAAAGGTCATGCAAATTATCGACCACTGCGATATTTACTTTCTGATCGCCGGGTCGGAAACGCCGATTTTCCTGACACGCCTTAGAGAGTACAACCCCGTATGGGCGTGGAGCCTCTTTGCCTTAGCCGCGGCGGGAACAGTTTTCGGTGTGACCTTCAAGGCCATCGACCTGCGTAAATACAGGGTGATGACCATGGCATGCTACTTTGTGATGGGCTGGGGCACGCTGTTTGCCTTTAAGCCGCTGCTCGCCGCCTATCCGTGGCACTTCTTTATCTGGATACTGGCGGGCGGCGTGGTTTACACACTCGGCATGATATTTTTCAGTTTGGGCAGAAGAATCCCCTATCTTCACGCCATTTTTCATTTATTCATCATCGGGGGCAGCGTCATCCAGTTTTTCGGTATCCTGTTTTACTGTATGCGCTGACCAAAGAACAACGTAAAATCTTCGGGCGAAAGGGCTTCTCTTTCGCCTTTTTCATTGATATGCGAAAAATCGTCGGCATGAAGCGTAAACACAACCTCAACACTCTCTTTGCGCTTCAGGTAGATTTTCGTACAGCGGCAAAGTGCGCGCAGCGGCTGATTGACGCCGTTCTTTTCGGATTTATAAAGCTGTATGACTTCATAGCCGTCAAAAGCACCCACGTTTTTTACCGTCGTCGAGATGGTGACCGTGCCGTCTTTTTCGGTAATGCGGGGCGTCCCGTATTCGAAGGTTGTATACGAGAGCCCGAAGCCGAACGGATAGAGCGGTTTACCCTCAAAATAGCGGTAAGTACGGTTTTTCATCGAGTAGTCCTCAAACGGCATCAAATCCTTATCGGAGGCATACGCCGTCAACGGCAGACGGCCGCTCGGCGAATAGACGCCGAAAACCGCTTCAGCCAGTGCCCTGCCGCCCAGCTCACCCGGATACCACGCCTGAAACACCGCGTTTGCCTTTTCATCGGCGGGTCCGAGATTGAACAGTCCGCCGCTGAACACGGCAACAATCACTCTTTTGGCTACGGCGCAAACCTTATCGAGCAGACGCAGCTGCGGGGCAGGCAGCTCGATGCTTGCCCGATCTCCCGCGCAGTAGGGATTATTGGCGTCGCCCTGCTCGCCCTCGAACGAGGCGTCAAGCCCCAGACAGACAACGGCGACATCGCACTCACCGGCAACCGACACCGCATTGTAGAGCAGCTCATCCTGATCACGGCCGAAGAAGTTGCAGCCTTTGGCGTAGCGGACGTTTTCGGTGCCGAGCAGTTCACAAAAACCGCTGTAGACCGTCGAGAACTGCGTAGGCAGCCCGTTGTAGTTGCCGAGCAGCGCCTCTTTGCTGTCACCGTTCGGACCGATGACGGCGACGGTCTTTATTTTGTCCGGAGAGAGCGGCAGCAGCCCGTCGTTTTTCAGCAGCACAAGGCTCTGGCGCGCCGCCTCAAGGCAGAGCGTCTTGTGCTCATAGCTGGCAACCGCGTCTATGCCGATGGAATCATAGCTTGTCGTTTTGTCGAACATTCCAAGCTTAAAGCGTGCGCGCAGCGTGCGGCGCAGCGCCCTGTCGAGGTCCTCCTCGGTTATCAGGTCTTCCTCATAGGCGTCGGTCAGCGCCTCGTAGACGCGTCCGCAGTCAAGGTCGCAGCCGTTCTTTAGGGAAACGGCGGCGGCGTGCGTCAAATCCTCTGCGTACTTGTGGCTGACCGCAATGTCGTAGGTTGCGCCGCAGTCGGACACGACGTGGCCTGAAAAGCCCCACCAATCACGCAGTATGCCGCTCAGCAGGCGTTCATTGCAGCAGCACGGTATACCGTTCACCGCGTTGTACGCCCCCATGACCGCCTCGACCTTTCCCTCCATAACGCACGCTTCAAACGCGGGCAGATATGTTTCAAACAAGTCTTTTTCGGAAACCTCGCTGTTGAAACCGTGGCGAATCCCCTCGGGTCCCGAATGGGCGGCGTAGTGTTTGGCGCAGGCCGCAGCCTTCATATGGACGCCGTCGCCCTCCTGAATCCCGCGCACAAACGCGACACCCAACCGGGAGGTCAGATACGGGTCCTCGCCGTATGTTTCCTGACCGCGTCCCCAGCGCGGGTCGCGGAAAATGTTGATGTTAGGGCTCCAGAACGTCAGGCCGTAATACCGGTTACGGTTTCCCTCTTTCTGCGCCTTATTGAATTTCGCCCGCGCTTCATCGGAGATGGCGGACGCCACTTCCCCGAGAAGAGGGGCGTTCCACATGGCGGCAAGACCGATAGCCTGCGGGAATACCGTCGCCGTGCCGGCGCGTGCCACGCCGTGTAGCGCCTCATTCCACCAGTTGTAATTGTCAACCCCGAGGCGCGACAGTGCGGCCACGCTGTCGGTCAGCTGCGATACCTTCTCCTCAACGGTCATCTCGGCAATCAGCGCCCCGATACGCTCCTCAAGCGAAAGCGTTTCATCCCGGTAGCTTCTCATCTTAAGTCTTCCCCTTTTATGACGGTATGGTTATCCCCGAACCGCCCCGTCTTACCGACGGTGCTAAGCAACATTTCTTCAAGTCCCGGCATCCTGTTATCCTTGATTATCTTCGGCTGTACGATTTTTAATATCGGACGCACGCGTTTAAGCGCTTTACGGAACACATCACCGCCCGGGGTACCGGCGGTATAGGGCATATCCCCGGCGAAAACGGCAATCATCACCTCTCCGGCAAAGTCGGGTATTTTCATTTCCGTAAGGGGTTTGGGTACCCTGAAAAAAAGCAGCCGTCCAAGCCTTTTCAAGGTCATACCCTCGACGATTTTACCGGCAAGCCTCTTGATTCCCCGGTCGCCGAACGCGCCTGACAGCATATAGTGGATCTTTCCGTTGAATTGATTGTCAAAATACTGTCTGTTGGTCAGTCCCTTCATATCCCACACAAACGGCGGTACGTCGAACGAATTGATTTCCATATCGCCGTTTTCGGCAATGCTCACCTTGCGGTACTTTGCGGGACTGCCCGGCAGGGCGCTGGTACAAACGTCAATCAAGCGGTTACCCTTCTCTGAAATGTACTCGTTGACGCTCTGGATGTGCATATGCCCCGTAAAGATGAGCGAGACACCGCTATCGGCGAGATTTGAAGCGACTTTGCGCCAATCGTCAATATGCGCGTCGCCGACCAGTTCAAAAACAGGGATTGAGGGAATGATCGGATAGTGGGTCATAGCAAAAAGAAAGCAACCGTCACGCCTGGCGGCCTCAACCTGCTCTTTTATCCAGCCAAGGAGCCGCTCGGACATTGAACCGCGCCTGTCCCCCTCCTCGCCGTCACAGTTTATGGCAAGTAGGCGTATTCCCTCTGTAAGCTGTGCGCAGTAGGACATGGTGGGCTTATCGAAGGCAATCGCCTCTTTTAAACCGTAAGCGCCGTACAAATCGTACAGCTCCTCGCGCTTCGTCCCCTGTACGGGATAAGTCACATCGTCCCGGTATTCGCGCGGCGTGTCATTGAAGTCGTGGAGCGCCGTGGTGACGTACACACGTTTTCCGGCGGCACGCAGACGTTCAAGCTCCCCGATGAAGCCAAGATGGCTCTCCTTCTCACCGTTTTTTGTCAGGTCTCCGGGGATAAGTACTACGTTTACGGATGTGTCGGCAATCAGTGTGTCAAACGTCGCACTGACGATTGCCGCGTTTTCTGCCAAGCACATCTGCTCGTCCTGCATATACGCGTCATAGGCCTTGCCCGACGAGCCGAGCGAAGGTGCAAAATAGTGCGTATCCGTCAATAAATAAAATGTTAGTGGTTTCATACACTTCCCCCTTTCCAGTTCTTTCTTAACTATAAATAGTTACGGCGTATAAGTCAACAACAACTTTCAGGTTCTGATTGACTTATGTGCCGTATTCGGATATGATTATTATAGAATATATAAAGTGGGGACCTTCATGGAAGCAATCAATAACGCAAAGGTATTTTACGAGACCGCCAAGCTCTACTGGCATCACCCGCGCCCGGGTGAGTACGTTTCCTATAAGGAAATCGCCATGCTCGGCATCGGCTGGGGTGCGATGTATTTCTCGACGACCTGGGGCATCGGCTTCGGCGTCGGCAACCAGTTCACCGGCATGACGCTCGGCATGAACAACAACCAGCTCCTTCTGATGAGCTATATCTGTCAGGCAATCGGGTACCTGCTCACCCCCCTTAACGCCTATATTATTGACAACCTGCGCAGCCGCGACGGCAAATTCCGCGTCTATATCAAGCTTTGCGTCCCATCAGGGCTCTTAACGCTTCTTTCGCTGTGGCTGCCCTATGAGTCGGTGCGCGACGCAAAACAGCCGTTTACCCAATATCTTATGATTGCCATGCTCTTTTTGATCGGGCAAATACAGGGCTACATACAGAACTGGTATAAAACCGGCGTCAACAACATGGTCAACGTCATCACCCCCAACACCCAGGAGCGCACCAAGATCATGTCGATTGTCAGCATCATATACAGTATGGCACCGACCATCAACAACATCTATTTTCCGCTGATGGTCGATGTGCTGACCAAAAACGCCAACAAGTACACCATGCGCTTCTACCGCGGCGCCTATACACCGGTCACAGTTTTCGCGCCGCTGGCGCTGTTCGCCTACTACGGCACCAAAGAACGCCTGATTATCCCCAAAAGCCGCGTGACGCACATGAGCTTCAGAAGCTCATTGGGCGCTGTCGCGGGCAATAAAATTTTCTGGATTAAATGCGCCGACGGCTGGAACGACTTTTTGGAGGGCGCCAAGGGTGACGTCTGGGACTGGATGGTCTACAGAGCGCATATCATGAAGAGCACGACCTACGGCTTTCTCAATACCCTGTGCTACAACGCCTCCTTCTGGGCGATGTTGACCTCCCCGTGGTTTATTAAAAAATTCGGGAAAAAGAAAATCAAGATTTGGAAAAATACCATGCAGGTATTCATTATCATCGGCATGGCGTTCACCTATAAATCCCGCTATGCGACCGCGTTTTTATTTGGGCTCAATGCTATCAACCGTTTTGTCGACTGCGGCGAGGTCATCGACAAAGCCATCGATGCCGATATGCGCGATAATCAGCAGTATCTGATCGGCGAGCGTATCGACGGCGCGTTTGGCTTTGTGCAGTCATATGCCGGCAGCGTCATCGGGGCGGTCACGGGGCTGTTTATCCCCTGGGTCTATAAAAAAGAGGGCTTTGACGGCACCGATTATTCGGTACTTGACGTCTACAAAAACTATGACGAAACCCTGCCGCTTTCGCAGCAGCAGAAAAACCCAAACTGCGTGCTGTTCCAGATGCTCGACGTCCTGTTTGTCATCTCGGCGCTCGGTGCCGCCATTGACATCTTGCCGTGGTTCCTCTACGACATTTCCGAAACAGGTCAAAAGTCGATGATCCGCGTCATCCGTCTGCGCACGCTCGTTGAGGACAGAAAGGCCCAAATGCTCGACAGCGACGCCTACATAGAGGGCTGTGAAACACTGTTGAAAGCGGAGGAATATTACGGTCAGCGTCCGAAAAGAATCCCATCAAAGGAACTAATTAAGCAGGCTAAGCTCCTGCCCTCGGATACACCCGAAAAGGCAGCCGCCCGCCGTGAAGCTATTAAGCAAACCAAAAAAGAAATCGAGAGCATACGCACATACAATGAGGAAATTGAAATTGCCGACTTTGTCATGCGCGAAATCCATCGCTTTGACACCGCTTTCGGCAAACAGCAGCTCGCTTTGGCGCAACTGATCGTTTCCGGCGGTGAAAACGCCTTCTTCACCTGCTATGAGGAAGCCTTTAAACTTGCCGCCGCGCTGCCGAAAACCGCGATAAAAGAAGAACGCAAATGGCGTTCGCAAGATATCCGCAACGCGAAAATGCTCCGTAAATCCATAAAGCTTGTTAAGAAATTCTATCCCGAAGGCGTCCGCACTTTTAACCCCCAGACGTATGAGGACGCCTTTAACCTGCCCGACGATACGCCGGAGCAAGCAAAAATACGCACAAAAACCATGAAGAAGGCCGCCAAGGAGCGCGACATCTTCGCCCGTGTCGCCGCGCCGTACCTCGCCGCGAAGCGTATCCTCGATTTGTATGAGGGCTATAAGAATCTTGACGGTATCACCGATGACTTTCAGAACGTCATCGATCGGCGTGACGCCCGCCACGCCGAGGAGGATGCCGAGCACAGGAGAGTCACCGAAGAACAGCGCCTCGACGCCGAGCGCCGCAAGGCGGAGAAGAGGATTAAAAGACAATAGTATTCCAAAGGGTTTTAGGGATGAAGATACTGCTGTTGATAGTTAAAACCTTTTTTAAACGCGCCCCCGTTTACCGCGGTACGTTCAGACAAACACACCGCTGGTACAAGGTGCGCCTGTCCGAGGCGCGCTCCTCGGACAACTCGGCGTTTTTTGCCTATTTTAAAAAGGGGACTGTCAACAAGACGGTCGTCTACTTTGCCGGCGGCGGTGCCTCATGGAACGAACACACGGCAAAAAACCCGACAACACTTTACAGGATGTACCGGAAAAAAGAAACCTACTATTCCCCGTATGTCCGCTTTTATCTTGAAGCTCTGTTTGACGGCCTCACCGCCGAAAACGATCCGCGCAACCCTTTTAACGACTGGAATTATATATATTTTCCGTACAGTACCGGCGACTTGCATATCGGCAACAACGATTTCCCTTATACTGTGAACGGCCATAAAAAAATACTGCGCCATCACGGTGCTGAAAACGTACGCGCAGCACTAAAGGCCGCCCCGAAGACGTTCTTTGACGCCGACAGAGTCCTGATAACCGGCGACAGCGCCGGGGGGTTCGGCGCGCTGGCGTGGACGGCGGACTTAATACCGTATTTCCCGTCCTGTCCGCGCTTTACGCTCTTAGCCGACGGCGCACAGACCGCAAGCGGACTATGGGACACGGTTCTGCGCGAGGTCTGGAAAACCGATAACCGTCTCTTTAAGTACCTCTCGGGAGATGGGCAGTTTGTACGCGACTGCTTTTTGCAGCTGAATAAAACCTATGGGGACCGCGTGACGTGTCTACATGCCGTTTCACCGTATGATGTCATTCTGACGCGTTTTGAAAGCGATATGAACGGTAACGGCTTTTCAGACGACAAAGCCGCGCTTGAACACTTTCACACCTGCCTTTCGGACGCCGTGCGTACCATGACTGAGAAAATTCCCTCGTACCGCGTCTATGTCTACAACCATGGCAAGAACGAAAAAACCGGCGCGACCGGACACACGATTTTACGCGAACCGGCGCACCTGTACGGCGATAAAACCGACGGGTTTTCTGTCTCCGACTGGGTAAAAACAGCCGCACAGGGCAAAGATGTGCCCTCCATCGGAATTAACCTTTTGAAGCTATAAGAGAGGAGTGATTTTATGTCGGCAGACCCTGGGTCATTTGAGCGCGTTTCCCCCATATCGGCGGGTGTGGCCTCTGTCGGTATCGCCGCATTCATCAAGGCGCTTGACCGCTCAAAAGCTGCAATGCGCGGTTTTGTCTTTCTGCGCGGCGGCAAGGCCGTTTTCGAGCGATACTGGGAACCGTATACGGCAGAGGACAAAAACTGGGTGTATTCACTGAGCAAGAGCTTTACCTCGACGGCAGTCGGCTTCTGCTTTGATGACGGGCTGTTAAGCCCGGACAATCTCGCCCTGTCGTTTTTTCCTGAGATCGATTCGTCCTCATGCTCTGATAACGCCCGTAAAATGCGCCTGCGCGACCTGCTCAGCATGACAAGTGGTCACGCCGACGATCCCACGGTTAAGCTGATGCTCTCCCCGCCGGAAAACTGGGAAAAGCTTTTTTTCAGTCTGCCCATTGAATACGAACCGGGAACATATTTTGTCTATAACACTGCGGCGAGTTATATATTGTCCTCCATCGTCACACGAGTGACCAAAACAAAAACCTTGGACTTATTGAAAGAGCGTCTGTTCGAGCCGCTCAGGTTTCACGGGGTCGCCGGAGACTGTACGCCGTCGGGCGTGTTCGACGGCGGCTGGGGTCTTATGGTACGCCTCGAGGATCTGGCGAAGCTCGGCCAGCTGTATCTTAATAAAGGCGTGTTTGACGGCAAACGGATTCTCTCGGAGCAGTGGGTGCTTCTTGCGAGCGGCATACAGTCCGACAACGGCGCTAAGCATAGGGTGAACGAGGCTGTTGACTGGCGGCAGGGCTACGGCTTTCAGTTCTGGCGCTGTCAGCACAACGCGTTTCGCGGCGACGGTGCGGCGGGGCAGTACTGCATCGTCATGCCCGATTACGACGCCGTGCTCGCCCTGATGAGCGAAACGCCGGATATGCAGGAGGTCTTAGACATTGTCTGGAGCTACCTTTTACCGGCTATGGACAACATGTCCTCGCCGCGTGAAAAGGCGCTATGCAGCGCGTGTATTCGTCTTGACAGGAGCGCCGATGCCAAGGAAGCCTCACTTTTCTTCACAGACAACGGCCTTTTGTTCACAATGCGCGATGACGGCGAAAGCTTTACCCTCGAGAGCGGACGCGGCTTCTACAAAGATTGCCTTTGTACGCTGCCGATAGGTGAAACGGTCTTTACGCCCTGTTACACACTGACACCTGAAAAACGCGTATCCTCGTATTTTCAGTGGACCGACCCCGACACGCTCGAAATCAATTGGGTTTATAGGGAAACACCGCACCGCGAGCGCCTTGTCTGTCGCTTTAACGAGGATACAGTAAGCTTTACGCTTCACTCGAGCGTTCAGAGAAAAAAGGACGAGGACGATGTCGATTTTACCGGAAAAATTGTTCTTCAGTAAGGTATTGACCTTCTGACAACGGTATTGGCACAAAGCTTTAGTCGGAACATTCAATTTTTTGTGAGGTGAACCCATGAAAAAGACCAATCAGATTTTAACCGCGAAATACGCTCTGATCTATGCCGTCGGTATCTTCGGCGTACAGCTGTTCATCGGCTATGTCAACAGCTTTCAGACAGAGTTTTATAACAAAATGTACTCCGGCTTTGACGCAAACATTTTTTACGCCTCCGCCATAATCATTTTTATCGCTAAGCTCATCAGCTGTATCGGCGATCCCATTATCGGCGCGATGATTGACCGCAGTAATCTGAAAGGCGGCAAAATCCGTCCGTGGATTTTATACAGCGCCTTTCCCCTAGCCCTGCTTACCACCGTACTCTTTATCTACATCCCGTTTGACAATGCGGGCGCGGTTACGGGAAAAGTGCTGCTGTACGGGTACATCACCCTGACCAGCGTTCTCTGGAACCTTGCCATGAGCTTTGCGGATATTCCGTCTCAGGGTATGCTTTCCCTATTAACCCCTAATGCCGAGGAGCGCAATCTCGCCGCCACCTTTTCCAACATCGCGAAATCCGCCGCGCTTGTCTTGCCCGGCATATTCGTTACCATCGTGATGTTGGTGCTCAACGCTGTGAAGGGGGTAGGCAACTATCCGGATAAGGAATACTATCTTGCGACGGCGCTTTTATTCTTAGTGCTCTGCACAGGCTGTTATCTTCTGATTTACTTCTTTAACAAGGAAGCGGTCAAGACCACACCTGCCACAGGCGTTTCCATGAAAGAAATGTTTACCGAGCTAAAGAACAACAAGATGATACTCATTGTATTTTTAATCAATATCCTCGGCTTTGCCCGCACGATGGGCACCATCGTCTGCGTACAGGCAAACGGCGCGCTGGTAGGAAAAATACAGCTCTTCGGAATGCATATGGACACAACCTCCGACGCCACTTGGCTGCCCGGCCTCCTCGGCGCGATCACCGGTCTCCTCGGCGTCTGTGTAGTCCCCATCATCAATAAAAAAATCGGGGAGAAGAAAACGTACATTTCCTTCTCCGTCATAACGTTTGTCTACACCATGGCCTGCTGTATCTTTTACTGGTGCCTGCCGGCCGATAGCGCGATGCGTTACGGCAACTCCGCGCTGTATATGATCATGGTCATGCAGTTTTTTGCCGCGTTTTTATTTGCGGCAAACACCTATATCCCCTTGGTTATGACGGCGGACATCGTGGACTATCGGCAGTGGAAAACCGGACAGCGCAAAGAAGGGGTCAACTTTGCCATTCTGAGCATGGCACTTAAGCTCAGCAACGCCCTGTGCGTTGCCGTGGGGCTTTTGATTATCGCCGTATCCGGCTACACACAGGTCGTTTATGAAACGGGGCATATTCCCGTAAGAATGCAGAATATCATCATTTTCGCCTATTTCGGTTTCGCGGGCGTTTCGGCGCTTATCAGCGCCGTTCCGATGTTGAAATACACCATCGATTCAAAAACGAAAGAGGCCATGCGTCAGACTGCTGCCGAGTGAGGTTAAAACCGGCTTACCGACAGGCTTTGTAAAACCGGTCGAACACGTCCCCCGGCATTTTGACGCAGTACCAGCCTAAGGGGGCGTAGCCGACGTACCCGCCCTCAAACAATCTGAGTTCCACGCGGGTGCCGTCCTTCATCGTTAAAATTAGATGCCCCTGCGCCTTATCGTACAGGTCGGTATTCGTCAGATTGACAAACGGTGCCTTATACAGTTCTGTAAGGAACGCCGCGACATCCTCGTCGGTGACGCCGGACAGCTCATGATACACATAGTTCGGATAGCCGGTATCCCAGTTCTCGTGCGTCTGATACTTGACGCCGCCGTAATTTCCAAGCAACCCCAGCCGGTCGCCGAACAGGTCCTTGCCGGTATTGAACCCGATGTCGCACAGCCTTTCATAAAACGTGACGGTTTCCACCGGGTTTGTGCTGTCGTCCTTAGAACTGTATGTCATACAAATCCTGAAATCCGTACTGTAGCCGCTGACCGCATAGACATTCCCCGGCATCGAGGCGGAGGCGAACTCCATTGCGTAGTCGCTCTGCTTCGACCATTCGTCAATATTCCCCTTGGCGTAGCCCAAATACTCCCCGACCAGGGACTTCACCGCTTTCGCCTCCTCGTTTTCGTAGGTGACGCTGTGCGTATAGATACCGCCCTTGTAAACAATCAGGCCGATCATATCCGCCGTTGTACCGCCTTTTGGCAATTCTATGCCCGGCACATAGACCGCATAGTCTCCGGTGTCGGTGGTCGGCAAATCGCCATAGTGCCGCCATATCCCGAAAACGCCGAGCGTCACAAGGCAGAAGCACGCCGCGGCGGCTGTCCATTTTATGAAAACCCGTTTATTATGTTGACCTTTTGCTTCGGCGGCTTCCTGAATCATGGCGCCGTCGAGATTTTCTATGCTTTGAAGCAAATCTTTCCCTGTCATAAACAAATCCCTTCCTTCAACAGTTGTTCTTTCAGCTCGTTTCTTACACGGAACAGGGCGGACTTTACCTTGCTCTCGCTCACCGAAAACCGGGCGGCGATGTCGGTCACGGAATCGGCGAACCAGTAGCGCCGCAAAAACATATTCCGCTTTTCATACGATAACCCGCTTAAAAATGAGCCGATAAGCTCCGACAGGCGTTCCCCGTCATACTGCGCCTCTGTGTCCGACGGCGCGGGGATACACTCCATAAGCTCGCTCTGAAGGGCGACGACCACCGCGTTTCTCTTTTGCGCGCGGCGGCTGTCAAGCACGCCGAAAGCAAGCCGCCGCGTAATCTTTGCGAGAAAAGCGAACAGATACTCCGGTCTGTGCGGGGGCATGGCGTTCCACGCCTTCAAATAGGTGTCATTGACACATTCTTCGGCGCTCTCGTCGTCGAGCACGATATTTACCGCCAGCTTGTGAAGCGGCTTTTCGTATTTTTGCGCCGTCTCGCTGATGGCGGCTTCACTGCGCTCCCAGTACAAATCCACGATTTTGCCGTCGTCCATCGCTTGTCCTCACTTCCGTATTAAAGGCCTTCAACTATATAGAGGGATTTTTCCTAATTTGGTTGCAGAAAAAAATGATTTTTTACAGTATAACACATTTGTGTTCAAACATATCGCTCGACTTTCTTTTATACTTGTGATAAAATAATAGAAGTTCATACATATAGGTATCCAGTACTAAATAAAAAAATGCCGGAAGGAGAATAGAAATGTCTGAGGTTTTAAAAGGAAATTGTTATTATTGCGGTGCCGAGTTGGGAAAAACCGCGATGAAAAACCATCTGCTAAAAGAACAGGGAGAACGGGAAGGCTGTCAGGAATGCTGTTTACTGAAAATCGAGGGAGCGTATAATAAGAACTACTGGCTGTATATCGACGTTCCCGTTGAAAAGACCTTGTCGAATGTGGACGCCTTTTTGAGAAAAATATGGCTGGAATGCTGCGGTCACTTAAGCGAATTTACTGACACAAGGCATAATACTGTCGGGAAAAGCAGAAGGCTGAGTGCGTTTTGCACAGGCGACAAGCTGC
Organism: uncultured Eubacteriales bacterium; assembly: GCA_964516565.1. Taxonomy (GTDB): domain Bacteria; phylum Bacillota; class Clostridia; order Oscillospirales; family Acutalibacteraceae; genus DTU089. The sequence continues at coordinate 44,331 of CAZEXA010000003.1, forward strand.
TGCACGCATATGATTTCGGAAGCACGACCGAGTGCCTTGTTACCTTTGTCGGGACCACTTACCGTAAAACGCAGAGGGAAATTGTCAGGCTTCTGGCAAGGAATATCCCGCCGCAGTATGAGTGCAATTCCTGTAAAAAACTCGCGGACTTCATTTGTGTGGAATGTACGTGGAACAACGAATATCCGTTTTTTTGTAAAAAATGTATTAAGAAGCATCGACACGAATGTATATTGCCCGTTACGAACTCTCCCCGTATGGGCGAATGCGCATATTCCGGCGAAATGGACGTATACGATTTTGACCCCAAAAACCTTTATCTTAAAAAACCATAATCAATCACGGAAATCGTCTAAGGAAAAGGATAACGGAGAAATAAATGCATTATGAATTATTTTGAATTGCAACACGCTCAAAACAAACTTATCATTTCAGATTTCACGCATTATAAAGAACAAGCTACCGCCGAAAATCCCTATAACACGGTGTTTTTAATCAAAGCGGTGTCCGGCGGTTTTTACGGTGTCGCGCCCCGCGAGTGCGACATCGCTGAATTCAGACGCTTTGCGGTGGACATAAACGATTTGTACTTGTTCAAACGTTCCGAGGTCACTTTCCAGGAAATCGGTTACGGCAGTAAAATTACGTTTACTGCGGATAAGACAGGACATATCACCGTCAAGGGGGAGCTGTACGGGGAAGCAATGCTCCATCATCTGACGTTTTCCTTTGAAGCGGATCAAACATCTTTGAAACCGTTCGCCGAGGCGCTGGGGCATGTTCTTTAAATCTCCTTACATCCGAAGAGTCAACGCCGTGGAATCGTCACGATTCATCACCTTAAAACACAGCGGCACGGTCGGGCTGTCTTGCTTAATAAGACAGCCCGACCGCGCACTCACTGTTTATTTTATAATCCGATGCCTTGGAGCAAATACTCCAGCAGATGAATCAGAATGAGCAGCGACTGGGCAAGGCCGACGTCGGCCACCGCTGCCGCGGCGTCATTTCCGAGCACACCGCCAAGCCCCTCATCCAGCACCATATAGGGGTTGACCGCGTCGTAGACAAGCGCTTCGCCGTTCATGACCGTAAAATGGAGTGTGCGTTCGTTGACAGGTGTCGGCGAATCGGCGAGTGCATAGGTGACCGTCACGCCGACGGCGGTTTTACTGACGGCGGGTATCTCGCCGGCAAAGGGGATCGCCACGCTCTGTCCGGGCTCGAGCATGTTGTTGTCGCCGATACTAAAGGTGAGGTCCATGCCGTCAGAGACGACAGATAAAATTTTCATTTGATATTGCTTTGAAAGGTTTGTCACATTAAGAGCCGTATCGGCACTACTGACAATACCCTCAACGCTCTTGTCAAACGCCGCAAAAACGGCGTTCGCGGGATTCGTTGTCGCGTGGAAACGCGGGAACGCGGGGTCACTCGACGTGTTCGAAAGCTCGTCGGTCAGGAGCGTTTTCATCATCAGCCGGGCGACATAGGGGTCCTTGTATTCCATGCCGTGGAACATCCCCTCGATATACCAGGTGTTATCCGGCAGATACCCCTTTGAGGCGTCCACGGTCATCGACGGGGATACATAGGTGCTGTCGCCGTTTTCGGGGGTGTAGCCGTCGGAAAAGCGCTGACCCAACGGCGCAACGGCGGCGCCCGTAGAGGAGGCGGTTGTGATGATGCCGTCGGAGTTCACATCGAGTCCCGACACAATCGGCAGATCCGTACCGGCGATAATCGTTACGTTAATACCATAGTCGTCGCGGCATTTTTGCAGGCTCTCCCAAAACGCCGGCATCAGCGTGTAATGCGTGTAATCGCTTGAGGCAATAATTGCGGCGTTGTCAACCGGGTCAAGATTCAACGCTTTCATTTCGTCGTAATATTCCGCGGGTATGAAATCCCAGACGCTTTGCCAGTTGACGAACAAATCAATAAGATACGGATGAAGCCCGTCGATAATATCGTCAAGAATGCCGAGCTGCTCGGCTTTGACAAGCCAGTCGTAATCGGTTTCATTCTGGAAGCCGTATTCGATAAACTTTAACAGCGTATCCTCGTCGAAATCACTGTCCCCGCGCATCAAATCATAGGCAAGCGCCGCGCCGCCGATGGCCGGAACGGCCAACATGGCGTTATCCACCTGCTCCTTATGACCGTACAGCGTCAGATAGGTTGCGCTGACCTGTCCGCCGTGGCTGATGGCGATGATATTGACCTTGCTGCTGCCCGTATAGGCAAGCACGTCCTCGATATACCTGTCAAGGTCGGCGGCAACACTGGTCACGCTCATTCTGAAATCGCAGCTGAAATTGAATATGTTTTCATATCCTACATACGAAGCAACCTCGTCCATGATTTCTTGTTCATGGCGGAACTGCCCGTCAGGGTACTTCGCTATAAGATTGGCGCTGCAGGACTCCTCGGCGGTAGTATTGTACGGCTTGATGTCGTACTTGCTCGTACCGTCGTCATTGCACACCAGCTTCGCGAATACTTCTTGCGCGCCCTTTCCGACCGTCTCCGAGATTTTTGAGGCGTCGCCCACCGTGAGCTCTCCGAGCCCCACGCCGACGTCCGCGATGTTTTTGAGAAGATACGTCAGAATGTCGTCGCTCGAAAGCCCCCACACCTGCTCGGTTGAACCGTCCTCCGCCGTATAGTACAGCTGGCTTGCGGCGTAGCCGGGCACAATTATAACCGGGTATTCGGTAATGTCTTCCGCATCGAGCGCCAGCGCGCAAAGAGAAAAACCGCCGGTAAGCAGGGAAAAAACAAGCAGGACACTAAGTAGCCGTTTCATTTCATCATCACTCCAAGTCAAAATAGGAAAACACGCAAAAGAGCGGCACGCACCGCCCTTATGCAATCGTATTTTATCACAATCAACCAAAATAATCAAGTTAATCAGGAAAAAAACAGTAAATAAGATACAGAAAGATAAACAACGATTATCTGCTATCCATCACAGCACCTTTTCCGTATAGTACATCGAATCAAGCACCCACCAGTTCTGCGGGAAAAAGCTCATCAGTGTCCAGTAACTGACACCGCCGAGGTCGTACTCCCCGACAAGCTCGAGCTTTGCTTCGGCGCTTCTCGCATCCTCGAACCAGACGATATGCTGTCGCCCGTCCTCGAAATAGTAAAAGAACGGCGACTGCGCGGTTTCGTCGAAGTTAATCGCCGCCCCGACGTCAACGGCAAGATTGACCGCCTGAGTATTGTTCAACGGCCGCGCCGAAGTGCCCGGGACATAGGGCAGTGTCCAGTCGTAGCCGTAGTTGGGTATACCCATCAGGATTTTTTCGGAGGGAATGGCGGTGACGGCGTAATCGAGCACCTTTTTAACCTCGTTAATCGGTGCGACGGGCAGCGGCGGGCCTTTGAGATACCCCCACTCGTAGGTCATGAGGATGACATAATCGGCAGTTTCTCCGTGGAAAGCGTAATCGTGCGCCTCATAAAGAAGTCCTTTTTGGTCGGCACTCGTCTTGGGTGCCAGAGCGGTAATGACGATATATCCCGCCGGGTGAAGCGCATCGACAACCCTTCTGAGAAATTGGTTATACGATTCCCTGTCATAGGGATATACATACTCAAAGTCGATGACCAACCCGGAATAGCCTTTTTTAAGCGTGCTGAGAATGTTGTCAATCAAAGCGGTCTGAGCGCTTTCGGTAGTCAGAATCGTATGTGCCAAATCGCTGTCAAAACCCTCGCCCTCGACAATATTCGTAATCGTCATCAGCGGGGCGACGCCCGCCGCGCGGGCATCGGCGATAACCGATTCGTCGGAAACCGATGACAGACTGCCGTCGGGCAGCACCTCATAGCTGAAAATACTCAAATAGGTCAGATGCGGCAGCGTCCGCTCAAGGGTCAGATCACTGACGCTCGGGAACACAAACCCGTTAACGATAATTCCCCGCGTGATATCGGTCGGGAAGGGAATCACGATTGTCTGACCGGCCTGTATCTGCGCCGGATTCGTGATATTCGGATTAGCGGCAAGAATACTGTCGATACTGACGCCGTACCGGCCGGCAATGAGATAGAGAGAATCGCCCGGCTGTACCGTATAATTGACACTGTCGACCGTGATCACGAGCGCCTGACCGGGCGTAAGGCGTTCGGGATTTGTGAGGGCGTTGTCGTCGGAGAGCTTTTGTACCGTAATACCGTATTTTTGGGCAATCGCGTAGGCGGTATCGCCCGGTCTGACCGTATAGATAACCATGCTATCCCTTCCTTATTAAAAATGACCGAATCTTTACATGTATATGCGGGAGCATGGCGTGCCGTGATAAAAATATCCTTAAAATCCTGATGACTTATTTTGGCGGATGTAGTATACTACAAAAAAAGAGACAGGAGAAATCAATGCCAGACGTTTTTTATTTCGGCTTTTGTGAGTGTTTCGGCGGGGCACCGAATAAATGGGAAAAACTAATGAGTTTCGGGCTGTTCACTGTTGTTATTGAGCTTCGTTATCCCGACAGAACAGACGGCCTGCTGTGTTTTCGGGAAGACGCATTTGCCGCGTTTAAGGCATTCCTTGATTTTGATAAACGCGCCCAATACATAATTTTTAACGAGGACGGTCGTATATTTTCCGTTACAGAGCACAGTGACCTGCCTGTCGCCGACAACGGCAAAGTAAATTTACGCAAAATAACCTCTAAATATAAACACAGAAAGCGTCTGCTCTCTCACGCCGCCAAAAGACAGAAGAGGGGCAAAAGGCGATGTGCCGGACTTAACGAAAACCGAATTCTAAAAAACGGCACGGCGCTGTGGTATCCGTCATTTCAAAAACTACTGTTTTTTAATGCCGACGACGGGCGCTGTACCCGGTTTTTCCTCCACTCTCCGACCGGGAGTGCGCCGTATCCCCTAATTCTGTTTTTTCACGGTGCCAGTCCGGGCTTACCGGTTGTTGATAATATACAGCCGATTTTCGAGGTCAGAAACCTTTGGCACAGACTGAAAAAACAAAAACGGGACTGTTATATTCTTGCCCTGCGGCGCGATTACGACGAGTTTTACAACACAGACCGCCACAGTGAAACCATAAGAGCGCTTACCGACCTTCTGATCCGGGAAGCCGGAAACATCGACGTCTCACGCATTTATCTCGCCGGTGTATCCTATGGCGGCCATGCCGCCGTCTATGAGGCTTTTCGCCGCCCGGATCGGTATGCCGGTGCGGTCCCGACCGTCGGATGGACGTATCTCGACGGCGACAGACAGGTGGACTTTCTGGGGTTCAAAGAAGATAAGTTTCACGCGCCGTTTGACGATGCCGGTATCCTCGAGGTTGCGAAAACGCCGATGTGGCTAGCGTGCTGTTACAGGGAAACCGAGTCAAATGAACCGCTGTATCACAAACTGAAAGCCGTCGGTGCCGACGTGCGTTTTACGAGAAACGACCGCCGCGGTCATCAGATGCATGCCGCGTTTTTTCGGCGCGAACCGTGGGACGACTGGCTATTGCTAAAAACCAAGAAACAAAGCGTAAAAGAACAGCCCCAAAAAGTAAAAATATAGCAAAAAGGAGTATACTTATGATTACCCAAAACCACAGGTTGAAAGACATTAAAAAAGATGCCGAAGCATACGAAAGGCTAAAAGGGTACACGTCGATAACGGCAGTACGTCGGGCGTTATGGCCGCTGGGTCCATTTAAACTTACTACGCTCACTAAGGTACAAAGGGATGTATTCGGGAACATGCACAGCTTCTTAAACGGCGAGCCGAACCCGTTCCCCGAGGGACACCCGCGGCGCACGCCGCTCTGGGACGGCCCTGTTCCCCTTGACGATGGCAGAGAAAAACCGTATCTCGTTTCGTATTACCTGGACACGGATGCCCCGGCGGTGCTTGTCGTGCCCGGCGGCGGCTATACCGCCGTCGCTATGCACCACGAGGGGCAGCAAATCGCGGAGGCTCTGAATGCTTTGGGCTATCACGCGGTCGTTTTGCGTTACAGGGTGTCGCCCAACCGCTATCCGGCTTCGCACCTCGACATCATCCGCGCCATGCAGATTATCCGCGCCGGCGCCGCCGAGCATAAGGTTATCACCGACAGAGTTTACGCCATCGGTTTTTCCGCGGGCGGGCATCTGGTGTCGAGTATGCCGGGGCTGTACCCGGAGCTTGTTTCACAGACCGGCGAACTGAAAGATATTCCGGCTATACCCGACGGGCTGATTTTAGGCTATCCCCTGATTAGCCTTGAGTATAAGGTTGTCGGTGTTTCCGCGGGAATATTCCTGCTCGGATCGGGATACGACAAGACGCTCGCGTCAAAGGTTTCTTCGGAGCATCTTGTAAACGAAGGCTATCCGCCGATTTACCAGTGGGCAATGAAACACGATCCGCTCGTCAATGTCGATGACAACTGCCGTCTGATGAAAAAGGTGCTAGACGAGCACAACATCCCGAACCAGCTCCACATTTTCCCCGGTGAGCTGCACGGCACAGGGCTGTCAAACGGTATGAAGGCTGAAGCGTGGTTTAATGAATCTCTGAATTTTCTTGAAAAAAATAATAAATTGAACAGAAAGTAAAAAATTATTGGCGGGGTTTTTGCCCCGCCAATAATCATTCATCAAAAATAACGGATACTCTTGTTCCCTTGCCGACCTCGCTTTTAAGCTCGATCCGCGCGTTGTGCAATCGCGCGGCGTGCTTGACAATTGAAAGCCCCAGTCCGGTCTGTCCCGTGCTTGTGCTGTGGCTTTTATCAACACGGTAAAACCGCTCGAACACGCGTTCTTTGTGTTCGGGCGCGATACCGATGCCCGTGTCCTCCACCGTTAGAAGCTTTTTACCCTCAATCTCTTTTAGGACAACTGTCACGCTCCCGCCTTCCTTGTTATAGGTTATGGCGTTATCACAAAGGTTATAAATCATTTCGTGTAAAACCGGACGGATACCGTCTATCTGTATTGGCTCACCCTTAAAGGTGAGCTCGATTTTTTTCTTTTCGGCCTTATCTGACAACGCTGACAGCGCCTCATCGCAGACCTCAGAAAGCTCAACCGGCAAAAATTCCTCGGCGCCGATTCCCTCGTCGAGACGCGAAAGACGGATGATGTCCTCAATCAGCGTGAGCAGACGCGCCGACTCGGCACGAATCTGCCCGGCAAAACGCGACACGTCGTCTGCCTTGGCAATTCCGTTTTCAATAATCTCAGCGCAGCCCATAATCGAGGTCAGCGGCGTCTTAAGTTCATGCGATACATTCGCCGAAAACTCGCGGCGCATCGCTTCCGAGCGTTCTATATCGGTAATATCCGTCACAAACAGCACCGCCGCAAAAGGCGCTGCCGTGCCCCCTACGGGACTTGCCGAAAGGCGATATATTCTTCCGTCCTTCTCAACATTCGCTTCGGCCGCCGCGCCCTTAAGCGCCGACTCGACCGCCCGGATATACGAAACGTCGCGGCACAGCTGTAAGTAGGTGCCGTCATCGTCTGAACCGAATATTCTTTTGATACTGTTGTTCGCGGAAAGGATGTTCCCTTGCTCGCCGAAAACCGCGAGTCCCTCGTTCATCGCGCCTGTGACCGTGTCAAACTCCTGACGGCGCGCCTTGAGTTCCTTTATCTGTCCCTCAATTTTTTTGTTCTGTGCGTCAAGACCACGTAGCAGAGGCGACAGCTCCTCGTAGGCGTCGTTTGAAAGCGGGTCCTCCAAATTGAGCCCGTTGAGCGGACGGACGATCGAGCGTGTCAGCACCCCGGCGAAAACCAGTGAAAGCAGTAATATCCCGGCAGCAATCAGAAGAAACCAGCCGATTGCCTGTTTCATCAGCCCCCACGCGCTCGCCGTCGTCACCGCTACGCGCAGGACCTCGCCGTTTGACAACAGAACCGCGTAGTAATACGTCCGTTCGCCGAGGGTGTCCGAATACCGAACGCTCTCCCCTGTACCGCTTTCAAGCGCCTTTTTTATTTCCGGCCTGTCGGCGTGGTTTTCGAGTGTATCCGCCGACACGAGATTATCATAGAGAACGGTACCTCCGGAATCCGTAAGCGTAATGCGGGAGGCGCTGTCCTTTGAAAGCCGCTCAAGATACTGCGGTGAATAGTTACCGGACAACTCCATCGCCTTTTGGATATAGGCCGCCTCGTTCTGTACCATCGGTTGCAATTCCTCTGTCGAGTTGCCGTACAAAAGCGCGAACACCAGGGCACAAGAGAGCAGCAGCGTCACAAATGACGCCGCGCTGATGCTCCAAAATACCCTGCGCCTCACAAGCTCCCTCCCAAGCGGTATCCGACCCCGCGCACCGTTTCAATTAATCCCGCCCTGCCGCCGAGCTTCTGCCTTAAGGTTTTCACATGGACGTCCACCGTCCGTGTTTCTCCGCTGAAATCGTAGCCCCATACCGTTTCAAGCAGCGTATCGCGCGTCAGAACAGTGCCGGCGTTTTTCATCAAAAGCGCCAGCAGTTCAAATTCCTTAACGGTCAACAGGATTTCCGCCCTGTCCGCAATCACGCGGTGCGTGCGCGTGTCGAGCGTGATGCCTCCGAGCGCATACACCCCTTTGCTGTCCGCCGTACCGACGCGCCGCAGTACCGCGCGGATACGGGCAATCAGCTCCATGATGCCGAACGGTTTTTCGACGTAGTCGTCCGCGCCGAGGTCAAGCCCCGTCACCTTGTCGTATTCCGCGCCTTTGGCCGTCACCATGACGACCGGTATCGTCTTTGTCCCGGCTTCGGCGCGCAGGCGTTTCAGAATCGCAAACCCGTCCTCTCCGGGCAGCATGACATCCAGCAGAACCAGCTCTGGTTTTTCAGTCCCCAGCGCCTTAAAAAAGGCTTGTCCGTCTTCAAAGCCGCAAGCGTCAAAGCCTGTGTTTTTAAGCGAATAAACGACAAGCTCACGGATGCCGCGGTCGTCCTCAACGTAATAAATCACGTTGACCCCTCCCTGTGTACGCCGGTGATGGAAAAAACCACCCATTCGGCGATCAGCGCCGCGTGGTCGCCGATGCGCTCTAAATATTTCGCAATCATAATCAAATCGACAAACTCCCCGCCGCCGCCGTTTACGGCGAGCGAGACGACATCTGCCTTAATACGTGAAAACAGTGCGTCCACAATATCATCGTATGCAATGACCGCCTCGGCAAGGTTCAGATCGCGTTTAACAAAGGCCTCGATACTGTCAACGACCATCTTGATGACCGCCTGTGCCATATCGGCGATATGCACCCTGCTGATGCACTCCGACAAATCGGTGAAAGTTACAATCTCGGCGATGTCCGCCGCTTGGTCCCCGATACGCTCCATATCGGTAATCATTTTCAGCGCCGCCGAAATCAGACGAAGGTCCTTTGCTACCGGCTGCTGTTGAAGCAGCAGCTTTAAACAAAGGCTCTCAATGTCCCTTTCCTTCTGATCGATTTCCTTTTCCGTATCAAGTACGATTTTAGCAAGCTTCAAATCGTAACCAAGCATTGCCTTGACCGCGCACGCTATCGCGCTTTCGCACAGCGCGCCCATGGATATGAGGCTGTTGTTCAGAATCTCAAGCTGACTTTCAAACTGGTTTCTCATCAGCCGAACCTCCCCGTTATGTAGTCCTCCGTCCGCTTGTCTGACGGCATGGAAAATATATCTTCCGTTTTACCCGTTTCGACGATTTCTCCGAGCAAAAAGAACGCTGTCTTGTCAGAGATGCGCGTGGCTTGCTGCATATTATGCGTAACGATAACGATAGTATACTTCATTTTCAGCTCAAGTACAAGGTCTTCAATCTTATTTGTGGAAATGGGATCGAGCGCGCTTGTAGGCTCGTCCATGAGAAGCACCTCAGGCTCTACCGCGAGCGCCCGCGCGATACAGAGGCGTTGCTGCTGACCGCCGGAAAGCCCAAGCGCGCTTTTTTTAAGCCTGTCCTTGAGCTCATTCCAGATGGCTGCCTGCGTCAGAGAGCGTTCAACGATTTCATCAAGCTTGGCTTTCGAGCGCACTCCGTGCGTCTTCGGCCCGTAGGCGACGTTGTCGTAAACGCTCATAGGAAAAGGATTGGGCTTCTGGAACACCATGCCGACACGCCTTCTTAAATCGTTGACGTCAATATTTTTATAGATATCTGTCCCGTCAAGCAGTACTGTGCCCTCAACGCGGCAGCCCTCGACGATGTCGTTCATGCGGTTCATGGTCTTGAGCAACGTCGATTTGCCGCAGCCCGAGGGACCTATAAACGCCGTGATTTCCCGCACATCAATATTCAAATTTACACTTTTCAGCGCCTGAAACGCGCCATAATATAAATTTAGTTTGTCAATATAAAACTTTCCCATTATGCCCTACCGCGCCCCTTCATAAGCTTTTTAGCTATAAACGACGACAGGGCGTTGAGCCCCACGACAATGATAAGCAGTACAACCGCCGTAGCGTAGGACTGTTCGGTGCTCAGCCCCTCGCGCCAGAGCGCGTATAGGTGTACCGACAGCGTCCGCCCCGAACCGAAAAGACTGTTCGGTATCTGCGCTACGGTACCTGCCGTATAGATGAGCGCGGCAGTTTCACCGACAATGCGGCCGAGCGACAGCACCACGCCCGCGAGAATGCCGGGCACCGCCGCGGGCAAGACAATCTTGAATACCGTGCGGAGCTTTCCCGCGCCCAGCCCAAAGCTGCCCTCGCGGTAGGCGTCGGGAACACCGAGAAGCGCTTCCTCGGTCGTACGCATCAATACGGGCAGAATCATTATTGCGAGTGTCGCCGCCCCCGAAAGCAGCGAATATCCCCAACGCAGCGCCATGACAAAAAGAAGAAACCCAAACAGACCGTAAACAATCGAAGGGATCCCCGCCAACGTTTCCGCGGTTACGCGGATCAAAGAAACAAGCTTGTTTCCGCGCCGCGCGTATTCGGTCAGGTAGACTGCCGAAAACACCCCAAGCGGTACGGCGATGCCCAGCGACAAGAGCGCCATAATAACCGTATTGATGATTGCCGGAAACATCGATACATTTTCGGAGGTATATTTCGGGCTGAAGAGCTTCGGTGACAGATTCGGTATACCCTTATACAGAATGTAGGCGATGATAAAGACAAGCACCGATACGGTCATTCCCGCCGCAAAGAAAACGAGACCGCGCAGCAGCAGCGTACGCATCCTGTTCTTTTTTACAATCATTGATGAGTCCTCCGGCGCAGCAACGAAAAGCATACATTGATGATCAGTATAAATACAAAGAGTACGACCGCCGTCGCTATGAGCGCCTCGCGGTGAAGATCGGCGGCGTAACCCATTTCCAGAACAATATTGGCGGTCAGCGTGCGCAATCCCTTGAGCACTCCCGAAGGAATAACCGCCTGATTACCCGCCACCATGATGACCGCCATCGTTTCGCCGACAGCGCGTCCGATGCCGAGAACAACCCCCGATAAAACACCGGATTTCGCTGCGGGCAGAAGCGTGCAGAACACACTGCGTTCATGAGTCGCCCCGAGCGCGAGCGAGCCCTCGTAGTAGCTTTCCGGTACAGCGCGGACAGCCGCCTCGGACACCCCGATGACCGTAGGTAAAATCATAATGCCCAATACCACAGACGCCGCGAGCATACTTGAACCGCTGCCCCCGAAGGCGTTGCGGATAAACGGCACGAGCACCATCAATCCGAAAAAACCGTAGACAACAGAGGGAACGCCGGCGAGCAGCTCGGTGGCAGGCTTCAGTATTTTATAAAGCCGTTTCGGGCAAAACCGCGCCAGAAAAAGGGCTGTCAGAATTCCGACCGGCACCCCGAGCACGACGGCACCTGCAGTGACGTACAGGCTGCCGAGAATCATAGGGAATATACCGAAAACATCCTGCGACGGCTTCCACCGCGTACCAAACAGGAAATTTAGAACACCGATCTCACGCATCGCGGGGACGCCGTTTACAAAGAGAAAGAGGCAGATTAACGCAACGGCGAGCACCGATACCAAGGCAGACAGCAGAAACACGAGCCGCATAGTTTGTTCTTTGATTTTACGCGTCCTCATACGATCTCCGCCCTCTGTTCAGCTGACGATATCCGACCAATCGGTAACCGTCCCCTCGTAAATCTTCGTGACCTGCTCACTTGTAAGTTCGTTTAGGGTGTTGTCCTTGCTGACGATAATCGCAATACCATCCTTAGCGATGACCGTCGCGGTAAGACCCTTTGCGGCTTCGCTGTCTTTTAAATCACGGCTGGCCATACCGATATCGCACACACCCTCGGCGACGCTGTTTATGCCGGTTGTCGAATCGCTCTCGTTAATCTCAACGACGGCATTCGGATTGACCTTCAAATACGCTTCCTTCAGCTTCTCCATGATCGGAGTCACCGACGAGGATCCGGCAATCTTAACGGTTCCGGACGGCTTTTTGCCGCTAAATGCTACGGCGTTGCTGTCTACAATACCCACATAGCCGTTGTCGGTAACAATCTTTTGTCCGTCGGTGGAGAGAATGAACTTGATAAAGTCTTTGGCGATGTCGGAAACATCTTTCTTGGTAGCAATGTTAAACGGACGGCTGATCTTGTAGGTACCGTTTTTAACATTGGCTGCGGTCGCCGCGACGCCGTCAATTTTCAGCGCCTTTACCGTGTCACCGAGAGAGCCGAGCGAAATATAGCCGATGGCCTTGTCATTCTGCGCGACGCTCGTGAGCACGACTCCGGTGCTCTGGGTAACTTCGGCAGCAGTAGTTATCTCGTCGATATTCAGCAGCGAAACAAAGGCATCCCTGGTACCGGAACCCTCCTCGCGGGTGATGACGGTGATGGCTCCGCTCATGGCGGCAGATGTTCCCGTACCGTTTGCCTTTAAGGTGGTATCGCCCGTATTGCCATACTTGGCGCATCCGGCTGCGGCAATCAGCAGCGCGCCGACGCAGCCGACGACCAATACGGTATAACCTATTTTTTTCATTTTCATAACTCCTTTTTTCTTTAGTATGATTTCACTTTATCAGGGTTATGTAAAATCAAAAATCTTTTTTGTGTAAAATCGATGTAAAACCGCCCTGCCTAAAAAAGGCAGAGCGGTAAAAAAACGATTTTATTTGTCTTGTGCGACCATGTGCCTAAAAATACCCTTGGGGTCTTTAATCAACAGTATAGCGAGCCACACGATCAGCCCTGCGATGACGACCGTTGCGCCGAGCACCGCAGCATCAAGCGAAACGTCTAAAAAGCCTTCGCCCTCGACAGCCGATACGACGGAATCTATCAGCCACATCAGGCTCGCGCCCCAGTAGATGAAGCAGAGCGTGCGCACACGGTATTTGTCCTCGGGCGCCTGCGTGTACCAGACGACCGTGGAAATAACGGCGGCGACAGCGGAAAATAACAGATACATTACTTCCCTTTCTCCTCAACGGTCATATTTTTCTTTGCAGATGCTTTTTTAACCTTGTAGTCGGCGACAACGACCATCCCGCCCCAGACAAGCGTGACGAGGACCGCCATGGCGACGCCAACCGTCGCGATTTCGGTAAGCATCGCCGGGACGTCTGCCGGATTGTACATCGCCGTTAAAAACGGCGGCCACGGCACAATCTCCCCGTGCCACATATGCTCGAGCACCAGTAAAAAGACACCGCCCCAGAGCAGGTTCTGAAGCCAGCCGAGCTTTTTGCTCATTCTGATTTTTCCGCTGTCGTCGGTCAGGGTAAGCTTCCCTGACTCCACGCCGGCTGCCTTCACCTCTTTCTTCTCAATAACCTTTTTAACAGCCATGACAGCGATGGCTTCGACCATTGGCGCAATAAAACATGCCATATATTTCCCTCCGATACTGAATTTTTTCTATGGTATCATAAACCGCTGTTAAATTCAATGAAAAAACGGCATTTGGTCATATATTTAGAAAAATTATCTATTTATTCAAAATTATTCTTGACATTCATACGACGCTTATGGTAAATTGTGAATTACGGTTTTAATAACCGTAAATCAATACAGAAAGGAGTGTGCAAAATGGCCAACATGCTGAATAACCTCAACTGAACAGACAATCGGCGCATAATGATCGTGGAACGGTTTTTTGCTGCTGTTGTCACAACAGCCACGCTCATTGTTTAGTGCCTAAACAATATATTTTGCAGCGGGGTAATTTATGCCCCGCTGCTTTTTTGCTTCTTTTGAAAGGGTGGTCCTCTTGAAAACACACATACCCGCCTATATGCTGTCCGCCTTTGAGGCACAGGACATAGACACAAACAAACTTGCCTTTGCCGTACATACCGATATGGCGGCAAACGGCAATAACGCCGATGTATACACCGCCGTCAGCGATGAAACGCTGTATATCTTATGCGGTGAGGAGAAGATCGTCAAGACGACCGGCGCACGCCGGATTGTCGCCGTTTTTGAGCCTTTTAGTCTGGAAAAATACCCGCTGCCGGAACTTGGTGAGCTGACCCAGGAACGCCTTTTGTCATCGGGACGGCTTTGCGGAGAAAAAGACGGCGCGGCCAGAATACTGCTGGTGTTTTCAATTGGTTTTACGGCAGATGTCGATAAGCTGATTAAAGTGATAAAAAATATCGGCGAAGGACGCCCTCCCCTGTTTGAAACGGACGTCGACGAGGAGCTGTTCTGTCCGAAATGCGGTACACGGTATCCGGAGCCCGAGCGCAAGCTCTGCCCGAAATGCATGGATAAGCTCTCTATCACCCGCCGCTTGTTACACTTTTTCATCTACTATAAGCGTAAGGTCGCCGTAATCCTTTTAACAATGCTCCTCGGTTCGGCGTTTTCAATCCTTTCGCCGCTGGTGGGCACAAAATTCCTGTTCGACGACGTACTGACCGAGGGCGGCGGGTATTACGGAATGGTCCTTTATGCCGTCGTGCTGATTTTTTTAGTCAGGACAGTAGGCGCGGCGTTAAATATCCTGTATTCCTATGTCCTCGCTCGGACCGTCCCTTGGATAGTTTTCGATCTGAAGCTGCGCATCTTCGAGGCCATGCAACGGCTGTCCGTCGGCTTCTACTCCTCCAAGCGCACCGGGTCGCTGATGAACCGCGTCAACCGCGACGCAAACAATATCTACTGGTTTTTTGTGGACGGCGTTCCGTATGTCATCGTCAATGTCATCACCTTTATCGGCGTCCTTGTCCTTATGTGCCTGCTCAGCTTGAAGCTCGCCATCGTCTGTATCGTTATCCTGCCGATTACCGTCGTGTTTTTCCGGTTTCTGTGGGGCGTTTTTCGCCGCTACAATCACAAAAACTGGCTATACAGTTCCCAACTCAACTCATTGGTCAGCGATTCGGTCAACGGACAGCGCGTCATCAAGGCGTTCGCGCGGGAGGATGACGAAACCAAACGGTTTACGGAGGTAGGCGGCAAGCTCGCCGACGTCGATATCCGCTCCCTGAACACCGGCTTCACGGCTTTTCCGCTGATTTACCTGTTCATGTTTTTGGGGCAGGTCATCGTCACCGCCATCGGAGGTATAATGGTTCTCAAAAACGAAATTACCTTAGGGACGCTGCTGACGTTTCTCGCCTACCTCTCCATGCTTTACGGACCGCTGGAATTCATGTCGTGGGTTTCAAACTGGTGGGCGCGCTGCGTTGATTCCGCCCAGAGAGTCTTTGAAATTATCGATGCAGAGCCCGACATCGCCGAGCCTGAAAATCCGGTAATTCTTGACGGAGTTCAAGGCGGCATTGTTATCAGCGGCGTAAAGTTCGAGTACGATCCCGCCACACCGGTGCTCAAGGGCATTAATTTGACCGTCGAAGCCGGAAAAATGCTGGGCATTGTCGGAAAAACAGGTGCGGGCAAATCCACGCTGGCCAATTTAATTGCCCGCCTGTACGACGTCACGGAGGGCACAATCACGGTGGACGGCGTCAACGTCAAGGAACTGTCCTTAGCGCAACTCAGAAAAAGCGTCGGCATCGTTTCACAGGATATTTACCTGTTCATCGGCACCATTGCCGACAACATCCGGTACTCCAGTCCCGATGCGCCGATGGAGGAGGTCATCCGGGCGGCGAAGGTCGCTTCGGCACATGACTTCATCATGCAGCTCCCGGACGCCTATGAAACACGAGTGGGCGCGGGCGGACAGGACCTCTCCGGCGGAGAAAAACAGCGCCTGTCCATAGCGCGGACAATATTACAGGACCCCGCCATTCTCATCTTAGACGAGGCGACTGCGGCAATGGACACCGAGACTGAAGCGAATATCCAGCGGGCGCTTTACAGCCTGCAGAGCGGCCGTACGGTCAT
>CAZEXA010000004.1:0-1513 GCA_964516565.1 uncultured Eubacteriales bacterium
CCAATCACTTTGGATTTTTTATATGTTCAATTTCATTTTACAATTAACCTATTTTAAAAACTCTGAGAATGCCTGCCAGTCGTCGCGGCTTAAGTAGTGCGTACCCGTCCGGCGGTGGTAGCCGACGTTTCCGCCTATGAGTAGTTCGTTGTCCTCCGGCAGTTTGCCGCTGTGCGGCAGACCCTTTTTGCCGAGCAGCTCATAGACCGGCGAGACCGCGGCGGCGGCGAGAAACTCGCTGTCGGGGTCGGCCCAGGCGTCGAGCGCGGCGCTTGCGATAAAGAGCTTGCGCGGCGCGGTCAAAGCGAGCAGAAAATGCTGGTCGAACGGCATAGAAGTTTCCCTGTCCGCGTACTGCCTAAAGCTTTCCTTGAACCAATAGGGGAAATGTTCGGTAATCGTCCGAATCGTTTCTCCTGATTTGTCTCTTGACAGAGCCGCGCCCGAACAACCAGAATCGTTGCTGATAACCGCCGAAAAGCGCTCGTCAAGTCCGCCGCAGAGCAGCGCGGTTTTGCCGAGGCGCGAGTGTCCGACGACGGCGACGCGCTTTGAATCTGTCTTTGGAAGGGTCAGCGCAAAGTCAAGAACGCGCTGAGCCGCGTATGCCCAGAGCGCGATTTTTCCGCGCTCTGTATTATTGTCTTTGCCGCAAAACAGCGCGGCAAGCCCGTTTTCATAATCCTCGTCATCGCTCGTTACATCCGCATAGCAGAACGAGTGTACAGCGTAGCCGAGATCGCATAATTCCTCACTGGGCAGATAACGGCTGGGGACGTCGGGATGAAAGTTGATCAGCACGAAGGACGGAAGAACCTTCTCGTTATGCGGGATAACCGAATAGACCGGGAACGAAAACGTCCGTCCGTCGGCATAACCGCAGGAAATCCCGGTCTTTAAAAGGTCTGCTTTTCCGGCGCAGAAGTTTTTTTCGGCGCGAAGCGTTTGAAAGGTCAAACTCTCCGGCTTTTCAGGCAGCGTGCCGTATTCCTCTGTCAGAAGGGTTATGAGCTCGGCGCGGCGGTCGTTCCAATTTTCCCCCGTAACCGGTGTGCCGTCTTGGAAGCGCAGCAGCTCCGGCAGGCTTCTCTCGGCGAGCATTTTTTCAATCATCAACAAGCATCCCATCCTTCAAGTTTAAATACGCGTGCTGCGCATTGTTGTCGGCGTACAGCCGGTTGACAAACACATGCGCCCAGAGATTGCGGCGTTCTCCGCTGTGTTTTTTGTAGGCGTAGTAGACACGTCCGTTGACCATGAGTTTTGCCGCGCCCCAATAGGCATTAAATACGCCGGTATTATAGTCGTTGACGTCAAAAGTATATGTTTTGTGCGTGTGTGCCGAAAGCTCGACGAATTGCGACAGCGGCGTGACTTCAGAGAGGCTGTCGCTCATTTTGTCAAAAAGACCGAAGCTTTCAAGCGGCGTCGCCATGGCAAG
Source organism: uncultured Eubacteriales bacterium (assembly GCA_964516565.1). Lineage (GTDB taxonomy): Bacteria > Bacillota > Clostridia > Oscillospirales > Acutalibacteraceae > DTU089. The sequence continues at coordinate 1,442 of CAZEXA010000004.1, forward strand.
CTCTCCGATCAGCGGTTCGTCGGTGTCGTTTCTGACCGTGACCGTTATTTGCTTTTCATCGGCGGTCATCGT
>CAZEXA010000004.1:1523-56006 GCA_964516565.1 uncultured Eubacteriales bacterium
CGATTTCGAGCACATCATAAAATTTGTTTTCGCCATCCTCGAAATACAGATAAATAACACCTTTTTTATCAGCGTCTGCCTTATCTATCGTTACGGGGACAAGCATATGCCCGCCCGCGGCAAGCGAATATTCGAAAGTGGTTTTATCCGCTTTGAAGCCGTCGGGCAAAACGAGGCGCGCGATGCCTTCTATAGCGGAATCGATGTGGTTATTAACGACAGATACATTGACGATAAACCGTGTGTCGCTGATGGTTTCGACCTTGCGGTCAATAACGGCGACGGTGCGCAGGTAAGAAAACGGCATAGTGCCCCGCGAGTGTTCCCAACTGCGGATATAGGTGGGCTGTATCGCCTCGGCTGCCGCGCCGAGAACAGCGCCGTCAAGCGTTTTGTCCGGTTTTTCCGGGTCAATTAAAAAGGTTTCGATGGAATGCGGATAGACAATGCTTTCAAAACCGCGTTTTTGATGTTTTATCGGAGAGGCGTCCTCCTCGAGCAGGTTGGCGCTTTGAACCGACTTTACATTGAAAGCGCATTTGACGGTGATATCGGCGTTGACGCCGTCCTGCTCAAAGCCGCGTAGGGCGAAGCCGCGCTCAGCAATGGAAGGAATAACGCCCTTTTGGGAGGCGAGCGGATAGCCGCCTGCCTTAAAAGAGGTGAGCAGGAAATTATCAGAACAGCGGACAAAGCTCATCGTTTCGGGCAAAACGGCGCGTGGTTTGCCCGTGGCCTTAACGGCGAGAAGGGGATCGTTGTACTCGAGGGCGCGAATATATTCCTGTCCCTCGCGGTAGCTGCCGCTGTGCGGCATCAGAGCGAACTCGTAAACGTGGGATTTTTGCTCGGGGACAAGCTCCTTGCCGCCGGTCACCTTACCGCTGTTGCCGTAGAAAGCCGCGGTGTGGAACAGCATGACCGAGAGCGAATCATCGGCTTCGACGCTCGAGGCGAGATTACCTCTGTTAAGCACGGCTACGGTGTAGTCCTCAGCGTGAATAACGGGGGAGGCATTGATACAGCCCGGGAGCGTAAAGCGCGACGCGGTTTCAAGCTGTGCGGCAATGTCCTTCAGTATCGAGAGCAGTGTTTCCTCGTTTTGTGCTTTGAGCAGCAGGACGTCAATGGGTTTGTTCCAAAGATTGTCCTTGTCAACGGTATAGAGCGCGGCAAAGCCTTTTTTAAGGAGGGCGGCGTCAAACTTTTCCTTAATCTTGCAATCGGACAGGAGCGTATGCTCATATTCATTGTCAATGCCCTGAAGGCTTAAGACAATCCGGGTATCCGTGAAATGCAAATCGTCGTTAAAATGCGGCAGAAGCGTGGCGTGAACCGCCCGCTTTCTGTCCGGATAGGGGGTGACGGGAATCGCCTTTTTGGTAAGAATCTCCGTCAGTGACAGCGCGGATGCCTTTAATGCGCTGTTTTGAGGCGCTATCAGCGCGGTTGTTCCAAGGTTAATGCACCCCTTTGCGCCAAGGTTTACGGTGACCGTCGGCCCAAGGGCGAACCATTGGTTGGCGGCGAAAACGGAGCAGTGGGACGCCATGATAAACTGATGGGTTTTAAAATCCAGCACGAAACGGCTCTTCGGTTTTACGGCGGGGGAGAAGCGGTCATCAAAAACGGCTCTGCCGCCCAAAACGTTGACAGGCAGGTTGTAAGTGAACAGATGATCGTCGCCGGTGTAGTCCTCAAGCGCCAATTTCACGTCGATTCTCCTGACGCCCTTTGTCAGCATAATTTCCTGTTTCAAACCGCACAGAATGCCCATCATCGAAGTGATAATCAACTTTTCATAAACAGCGCCGGTTTCGTGTATGACCGTTGCGGGGTAATCGGCCGAGGAAAGCTTTTCGCCGGTCGTATAGAATTCGTGCTGCGTCTCCATTCTGTCATGCAGCTCTTTCAGAGCGTACACGGCACCCGTATTGCAGACAATTTCCTTTTTTGCCTTTTTGTCATAGAGGGAAACAATGCCGCCGCCCTGTTTCGGATCGACTGTCACACGGTAAAACTCGTTTTCAATGACGTTCTCCTCCGATTTACGGGGTTTCTCCTTATCGGTAATTTCCTCAAGAGCATAGACCTTATACCCAAGCGCCGGGACGTCGGGAGTAAATACTGCCTTGTTTTTGCATGTAATCTGTACGGGAAACCTTTTGCCCTTGCCGTCAACCATGGCATAAGTCTTATCCGCTGGAAGCGAGAGGTTCAAAATGCAGACGTCTTTTCTGTCATAGGCGTGGGGATTGAACACGACGATGGGGGACAGCCCGAATACTTTAACGCCCGAAACAATATACTTCAGCGCGCGGTCGATGATGTCGGCAGCAAGGATACACGCCTCACGGTACTCAATCATCAGATCGATAAAGCTCACCTCATTGTTGGTGCCGGTAATGGAGTCGTGGTGCTGACCGCACAAGATCTGCCGCCATGCCTTGTCGAGCGCTTCTTCCGGATAGGCCGCGCCGTAGTATGCGGCGACAGCGGCGAATTTTTCAGCGGTAATCAGCAAATTTTCACCCAAACGGTTGGCGCGCTTGATGTCCTGCCTCGTCAGCGCAACGCCCGCGTGGTAGAGCGAAATATCGCGTGAGGTTATTTCTAAAAGGGAATCGCCGGTCTCCTCGATGTGCGCCGCGTCGTCGCTGTTTACCCCGCGGATGAAATCGGACATGACCGAGAATTGTGCGCCGGAAAGCGTCTTTTTCATCCAAGAGGAATCGTCCTCACGGGCGTAGGCGGGAAACTCCGACAGTCCCGCCGAATCGTGCGCGTTCTTTACGCCGAGTGTAAGGGCGTCGTCACGGGAAACGCCCCCGCGTTGGTGGACAAGGGTGGTGCCGTCGGGAGACATATGATTGAACAGGCAGTCAAGCCCGTAAATATGCTTGCCCCAGTAAATGCCTTCGCAGCCGCCCTTTTTGCAGATCTGCGACAGTTGATTCGGATGCCCGAAAACATCGCCGGGACCATACACATAGGCGAGCCTTCCCAACACGTCGCGGTGGTAGAGCTGACCATAGACTAAGTTGCGCACCAAGCCCTCCGGCGAGGAGGTCATTTCGTTGGGCTGGTTGTAAAAGCAGTCCGCCTCGGCGCGCCCGCTTTGAAAGGCGTCACGCAAAGTCTGACGGTCATTAGCGTATATCGAGTAGTACGGATGCAGATAGTCCACCTCGGAAAGAATCGCCTTAAAATCCGGGTTGGCACGCAGTTTCACGAGCATCTTTGATAAAATGTCTATGGCGCCCATGGCGTAGGTGCGCTGCTCCTGATGATAGGTGGTATCAAAATGGAAATCGCTGTAGACGTGTTCCCTGCCGACAAAACCGTCAAAAGAGACGGTCGGGATTTTCCCGGAAAACGACGACGGCGCTGCGCCTGTTTCTTTGACAATCAGGGTGTAGGATTCGGTTTGTCCGGTGGCGGAGAGGGATGTCCTGACAACGGTTGCCTCGCACTTTTTCATTGCTTTAACTGGTACGCTCTCGTTTTCGAGCGTGATTTCACCGCCCACGGTATCCTTGATTGCCGCGGCAAATGCCGGCAGAACCTGTCGCGGCGCGTCTTTTGTGCCGAAATATGTTTTTGTGCGCGTCGGGCGGCAGACCCCGAGCCCGCCGGAGGCTGCCATGACCGGATAGATAGCGCAATGGGAAACGGTGATATCAATGGTATCGCAGATATAGCCGGTGCGCACTTTGAGCATCAGCAGATTTAACCCCTTGTGAAAATGCGCGCAGACCATATTGCCGAAGTTCCACAGCCCCTTGACGCGCCCATAAGGCTTTTTATCGATAATCTCGCCGTTTAAATAAAGATACGAGCCTGAGGTTTCATAGCAGATAACCGCGTCATAGTCTTGTTTGCAGTTTATGTAGACGGCGGCGAAAAAGGCGCAGTTACGTTGCTCGGTCAAAAAGAGCGCGTCGCTGCAGGCGGCGTAGTCCTCCTTGTCAAAACGACATGAGCCATAATGACGCTGCCCTGCCCTCCAGGGGTTGACCTTATCGCCGAGATAATGGTTTGTGTGCGTAAGACCGATATACGGTACGAGCGCACACTCGCCTCCCTCCCTTGAGAGATAGTCCTCGTCAAGCACCTTGTGCCGCTGATACAGATACTCCGTTTCCAAGGCGCCGTCGGTGACGAGCACATAAGGGCCGTTAATCATGAAGCCGTTGATCCTCGCTTCGGGGCAGGGGTTATCTTCGGTGGGCAAAAAGCGTTCAAATTCCTCGGTATAGACCTTGCCGGCGATACGGGATTCATAATAGTGGCTGTCAAACATAAACATTTCCCTTTCAAAATAAATTGGCAGGTTTTGTATATGGTATCATACTTATTATTGATTTTCAATTACATATTTGATATACTTACATATAAATAGGGTTTTATGTGAAAAGAACGCCTACCTTAGCGCCAAACGCGGTATGCCGCTGGGTCAGCATGAATTTTAATAACATAAGAACTGAGGTGGTAGTGTGCCTGCTTATATCGGATTAACCGGAATCATAGGGGTAGTTGTATGCTTGATTTTACTGATTATCGCTTGTTTAAAAAAGAAATCTAAAAAAAAGAGTTTAATTGGAATACTTATATTTTTTGTTGTTTTTATAGTTGGTGTGGCTATTACTCCTACATCGACTCCTGTAAGTCAAAACAAAGAGAGGAATTCGATTGTATCAGATAGCTCTGTAGAAGTTACTAAGAAATCAGAACAAACCTCTACCAAAAATGAAACTGCATCGACCACGGTAGCAAAATCCACAGCTACTTCAAAGAGTATTAAGAACAGCGATACCGAAGGTATTATACCAGATCTCAATACTACAGATATAAGAATGAATTTAGAAGTATGGAACATACCATTAAAAAACCCTTCCGCAGGAGAAGAAACAGAAGATTTTTATTATCAATCATCAACTATAGATTCAGATACTGGAGCTAATTTATCATATTTTATTGTGAGCGACGGCGCTTACTATACGAAATGCGTAACCTTTTCTGTCACAAATTTAGAAGCGGTATCTAAAGATGAATTCCTCGGAGTTGCAAGTGGCTATCTTGGGTTCTGTGCCACCGTTCCGTATAGCAATTCTGAGCCGGCTAAAGCAAAAAAATGGGTTGAAGATAATATTGCAAAGTGTAATGTAGCTGGAAAGATTAAAACGCTTAAAATCGGGGGAGCAGAATTCTCTCTTTTTGGCAACGATAACGGGTCACGCATTCTCGAAATTAATCCGGTTAAGTAATATTAAAGCAAGTAATTGAAAATAAATGGGGGGTATATGTGAAAGACTTTTTAGAGCTCGTTGAGTCGCGTGAAAGCTGCCGTGATTTCAATCCGAAAAGGGGCGTGGAGCTTGAAAAGCTCGCCAAAATTATGGATGCCGCCCTGCTTTCACCTTCGGCGTGCAACTCCCAGCCCTGGCATTTTACCGTGGTAGGCTGCAAGGAAAAAGCGGATCAGTTAAAAACCGCCATACAGAAATTCAGCTTCAACAAGTTCGTACAGGATTGTCCGGCGTTCATTGTCATCAATGAAGAGAACGCCAACCTTAGCGCAAAGCTTGGCGGTAAGCTGCAGGATCAGCATTACGCCGAGAACGATATCGGTATCGCCGCGGCGCATATCGTGCTCTGCGCCCGCGATTTAGGGCTTTCGACCTGCATTCTCGGAATGTTTGACGAGGGCAGGGTCAAGGAGGTTTGCGGGATTGCCAAGAACAAGCGCGTGCGCCTGATTGTCGCCATTGGGTATGCAAGAACGTCGGCGTTGCGCCAGAAAAAACGTAAAAATAGAGAAGAGGTCATTACGTTTCTCTGTGATGATATTGAGTATTGGAGATGAATGGTTTGGAAGCTGTCAACTATAAGTGCCCGTCGTGCGCCGCGCCGCTGGTTTTTTCCAACGAAAAACAGGACTGGAAATGCGGCTCTTGCGGCAGCGAGTTTTCTCTTGACACACTGAAGAATATTTACGACAACGATATTTTGAAAAACGGCGATAAGCCGCTGGAGTGGAAGAATTATGACTTTTCCTCCGGCAGCGGCGACTGGACAGAGCAGGAAAAGGAGGCGCTTATGCAGTGCCGCTGCGAATCCTGCGGCGCCGAGATCATCACCGACAAAACCACCGCGGCGACGCGCTGCGCCTACTGCGGCAACACGGTTATTATTCCCGCGCAGCTGTCGGGCGCCTTTCGTCCCGATTATATTATCCCGTTTCAAATCGGCAAAGAACGTGCCGTCGAGGAGTATAAAAAATTCTGCTCCGGAAAGCGGCTGCTGCCGAAAAGCTTTCTAAAAGATAATCATATTGAAGAAATCAGCGGCATCTATGTGCCGTTCTGGCTTTACGACTGCGCCGTTTCAGGCGGCGTTGTTTTTGACGGCAAGCGCGTCATGACGCATAATGACGGTCAATACATCACAACGCATACCGATCATTTCCGTATCTCGCGCGCCGGCAGTATGCGGTTTGACCGTGTGCCGGTTGACGGCTCAAAAAAGCTTGCGGACGAGTATATGGAGGCGGTCGAGCCGTTCAATTACGGTGCGCTCAAGCCGTTTTCACCTTCATACCTGTCGGGCTTTCTGTCGGATAAATATGATGTCACCGCCAAAGACGGTGCCCCGCGTGTCGACGAGCGGGTGAAGAGCTCCTTCGAGGAAGCTCTGCGCGGTACTGTCGAGGGCTACAGCGCGTTGACCGTCGCCGGAAGGTCTATAGCGGCGGATGACACCGACATCAAGTATGCCCTCATGCCGGTCTGGCTGCTCAACACGCGCTATAAGGAGCAGGTTTACACCTTCGCCATGAACGGGCAGACCGGAAAGCTAATAGGAAAACTGCCCGTCGATAAGGGGCTTTTCTGGAAGTACCTTGTCGGCATGGGTATGGGAATTTCCGCAGCCGCCTTTGTGATCGCGTTTGTATTTATGGAGGTGCTGTGATGAAACGACTTTTATCGCTTATTACCGTCCTATTTCTGTTCATTTGCCTCTGTACCGGCGCGGTAGCCGCGTCATCAACGCTTGCTGACCACTCGTCCGATTTTACATACGATGCTAAGTTACCCCGCGTGATTGACAATGCGGGACTGTTAACGGCTGCGGAAAAAACACAGCTCAACAAAACAATCCGTAATATTATTAAAACATATTCCTTCGACGTCGTGTTGCTGACGGTAGAATCTACAGACGGGAAATCCATTGAGGCATATGCCGACGACTATTACGATTATAACGGCTACGGCTACGGGCAGAACGCCGACGGACTGTTGTTTGTGGTTGATATGGGCAGCCGTGCTTACTGGACGTCAACTACCGGAGAAGGGATAACGGCGTTTACCGACAGCGGAATCGCGTATATGGGTTCGCTGATACAGGATAAGCTGTCCGAAGGCGATTATTACAGTGCGTTTTCATCGTATCTTAACGAAGTCGGGGTGCTTTTGGAGAATTACCATTCTGACGGCACGCCATATGACGAATACGACGACGGCGATTGGTGGATAGTAAACGACGCCTCGGGATATACCGGTAACGGCTCAGCCGGTGGTATCGGTAGTGTGAAAAATCTGCTCAAGGTCATCGGTATTTCGCTGGCGGCTGGGTTTATCATCGCCTTTATCATCGTATCCGTCATGAAAAAGAAGATGAATACTGCCGTACCTGACAATTTCGCCCGGGCATACGTCGAGAGCGGCTCGTTCAAGCTGACAAACAGTGAGGACAGGTTCCTTTACAGAACGACAACGCGAGTGAAGGTGCAGACAAATAATACCCGTCCCGGCGGGGGCAGCAGCACGCATGTCGGTTCGAGCGGCCGCAGTCACGGCGGAGGCGGAGGACATTTTTAACAGATAAACAGATATCAGATTAAAGAACAGGGAGAATCATTTATGAGTAAAAAAATTCGGTTTGGGGTGTTCGGGGCGCGGCGCGGCGGCTCGTTCGCAAGGGTATTGCAATATTTTGAGAACGCCGAGCTTGTCGCGGTCTGTGACAACGTTTTTGAGCGCGCCGAGGCACTGAAGGAATATTGCGCCGAGGGCGCGCGCGTCTATAAAGACTATGACGACATGCTGAATGACGGGAATATTGATGCGGTCGTCCTCTGTAATTACTTTAACCAGCACGCTTCGGCTGCCATCAAGGCGCTTGAGAAGGGGATTTCAGTTTTCAGCGAAACCACACCGGCATCCACGCTCGCCGAGTGTGTCTCACTTTGTCGTGCCGCCGAGAAAACAGGCGCACTCTATATGCTTGCGGAGAATTATCCCTTCATGAAAGGCCCTATGGAGATGAAGTCCGTTTATGAGAGCGGCAGCTTGGGCAAGGTCATTTATGCCGACGGCGAATATGTCCATCCGATGTCCGCCGAAAGCTATCGTGGCTACACGCCCGACAGCGCCCACTGGCGCGCGGTCATGCCTTCGACGTACTATCTGACCCACTCATTAGCTCCGCTCATGCACATTACCGGCACGTTGCCCGTTGCCGTCAACGCCAAATGCGTCTACAGTGACAACTGTTCATGGGAACGGGAAGGCGAAGTGAAGAAGGATATCGGCGCGGCGATTCTCTGCGAAATGGACAGCGGCGCGCTGTTCCACATCACCGGTTGGGCGAAGTATGCGCCGCACGGTATCTGGTACCGCCTGTGCTGTGAAAAAGGCGGTGCGGAGACCTTGCGCGGCGACACCGACCGCGTACGTATCGCCTATAACGACTGGAATGTCCCCGACGGCCAGAAAGAGGAAACCATCATTAAATCAGACTTCGGCGACAAGAGCGAGGCAGGGCGCACCGGCCACGGCGGCGGAGACTACTGGATTATGGACGCCTTTATCAAAGCCATTGAAACAAAGACTCCGCCGTATTTCGATGTTTACCGCTCGGCGGCGATGTCGGCGGTCGGCATTCTCGCGTGGCGCAGCTGCCTAAACGGCGGCAAGGAGTATAAAATCCCCGATTTTAAAGACGAAGAGCAGCGCAAAGCCGTTGAAAACGATACACTCTCACCGTTTGTAAACGCCGAGGGGAAAGTCACCTATCCTCGTTCTAAATATGATGACATTATTATTTGAATAGAATCATTCTAAAAAATAATTATACCGTGAAGTCCAATCGGGCTGCCCTTTTCGGGTTGCCCGATTGTGCTTTTTTGACTGCTTAGTGCAACAGCCCTTTTTCTTTTGAAATATTCTTGGATTGACAGCAATATCGTAACACCCATCGTTCTGGAAAATTCTGGTATCACATCACTTCAATTGACAATAACAAAAAAAACGTATATTATTTTTTTGCGAATAGTTTGAAAAATCAACATTGTTTATGTAAAAAAATGATGTTATTTGTCAAAAGCGAGTATCTACAGTAATCTGAGGATGATAAATCGTGCTTCAAAAAATGTTTTCAGTAATTTTACTCTTGGCGCTTGTCATTACCGCCGCACCCCTGTTGGGATTTACGGCTTTCGCTGAAACAAGCGGGTATTTGTCCTATCAAAAAATCAACAACAATACCGCTATTGAGATTTCGAGCTGCGACACAACCGCAAGTGGGTCTTTAGAAATTCCGGAGACAATTGAAGGTTTACCGGTAACTAACGTTGGTGAGAATGCGTTTATCGAGTGTTCCTTGATTACAAGCATTACAATCCCGGACAGTGTAACAAGCATCGAAAATATGGCGTTTTTTATTTGCCCGTCTCTAAGCGCAATAAACGTAGACCCCGGAAATCTGAATTATACCGATATTGACGGCGTTTTATTTAACAAAGCAATAACCGAAATAGTTGCTTTTCCGGGAGGAAAATCCGGTTCGTATACTATTCCTGGCAGCGTGACAAATATCAAGGAAGGTGCATTTTCGGAGTGCTCCTTACTGACAAGTGTCACAATCCCGGACAGCGTGTCAAGTATCGGGGCTTTTGCGTTTGCCTTCTCTCCATCTCTGGCAAGCGTTACAATCCCGGGCAGTGTAACGAGCATAAGTAACGCAATGTTTGCCTTCTGTTCCGCGCTTACCAGTATTACAATACCGGACAGCGTGACGGTTGTTAGTGGCTATGCGTTTCAAGACTGCTCCTCGCTTACAAGCGTGACGATTGGGAATAGCGTCCTAAGCATCGGAGATGCAGTTTTCTATAATTGCTCCTCTTTATCCGGTCTGTTCGTACCGGACAATGTTACGGATATCGGAACGCGCGCGTTCGGTTACTATCATGAAGGTACCGGACACGCTGTTCAACAGGGCTTTTCGCTGTACAGTTTCGCAGGAAGCGCCGCCGAGCAGTACGCCATAGACAACGGGATACCCCATACGCTGCTTGAACCTTTGACGCTTATCGACGGTTCCGCTCTTACCGCTGATTCCGCCTTGGACGCGGTTATCTCCCAAGACACAGGGCTGACGGTGTCATACCTCCTTGCGGAGTTTGCTAACACCGGCGCGGCGGTCTATAAAAACGGCGAAGAGCTTTCCGGAGACGATATAATCGGTACCGGCTGTGAGATACGGGTGATGTGTCCGGCGGGTGTATACGATGTTCTGAACACCGCTGTTCTGGGGGATTTAAGCGGCGATGGTATTGTCGACGCGCTCGACGCGTTCCTTTGCGATAAAGCGGTCAATGGGCACACAACGCTCAGCGGTGCCTATTTTGCCGCCGCCAATGTTGATTTGTCGGTACCATCCTTAGATATCAACGATCTTTCGGTCATTATGAACAACGCCGTAGGTAAGTTCAGTTCCCCCGTTAACGCTTAGCGACACAACAGCAAATAGCGAAAGTAATGAATATATTCCCGAGGCTTAAAGCCCCGGGAAATTTTTTATGATAATGTGAGATTTATGTTGACAACAATGTTGTATTGTGATACATTGTTGTTGAATAATGTGGGATGCAGAAAGGAGAACGCGTTTATGTGCCCGGTTTATACCGATTTTATCGAAAAAACGGACCGTATCGGCAGGCTTAAAACCGCGCTGTACGCTAAAATGCCCGCCATCGAGTCGGCGCGGGCACTCCTTTTAACTGAATCCTACAAAATGACCGAGAGCGAGCCGCTGATTCTTCGCCGCGCTCGAGGCTTTGCCCACATACTGAAGAATATACCGATTATCATTCGGGACGACGAGCTTGTAGTCGGCAGCGCCACGTTGGCGCCGCGCGGCTGTCAGACGTTTCCCGAATTTTCTTTCCTGTGGCTGGAGGCGGAGTTCGACACCATCGAGACGCGCTCCTGCGATCCGTTTTCGATTTCCGAGCGCGTCAAGGAAGAGCTGCGCGGGGTACATACCTACTGGAAGGGGAAAACGACGAGCGAGCTGGCGCTGTCCTACATGGCGCCCGAGGCGTACAAAGCGTTTGAACACCATATATTTACGCCCGGCAACTATTTCTATAACGGCGTCGGACACATCACGGTTGATTACGCGAAGGTACTGAAAATCGGTTATAAAGGCATCGCCGAAGAGGCGAAAACCGCCATGGGTGCGCTTTCTGTCGCCGACGGCGACTATGCCGAGAGAAAAGCGTTTCTTGACGCGGTGGTTATCAGCAGCGAGGCGGCTATCTGTTATGCCAAGCGCTACGCCGCGCTTGCACGCGATATGGCGCGTTCGGCGCAGGGTACGCGTAAGGACGAACTATTAACCATCGCGGCGAACTGCGACACCGTCCCTGAAAACGGCGCGACGAATTTTTACGAAGCGTGTCAGAGCTTCTGGTTCGTACAAATGCTTCTTCAAATGGAGTCGAGCGGCCATTCGATTTCTCCCGGGCGCTTCGATGTCTATATGTATCCCTACTATTTGAAAGACAGAAAGAGCGATACGCTTTCGCGTGAATTGGCGCAGGAGCTTATCGACTGCCTGTGGGTCAAGCTCAACGACCTTAATAAGGCGCGCGACGCCGCCTCGGCAGAGGGATTCGCCGGTTACAGCCTGTTCCAAAACTTAATTGTAGGAGGGCAGGACAAAGACGGCAACGATATTACAAACGACATCTCCTATCTGTGTATCAACGCGACGCATCACGTCATGCTGCCGCAGCCGTCGTTTTCGGTGCGTGTCTGGAACAAATCGCCGCACCGCTTTCTGATGCGTGCCGCCGAGCTGACGCGTACCGGCGTGGGGCTCCCTGCCTATTATAACGACGAGGTCATCATTCCGTCACTGCTAAGTAAGGGACTGACCCTTGCTGATGCGCGCGAGTACAACATCATCGGCTGTGTCGAGCCGCAGAAAGCGGGTAAGACGGACGGTTGGCATGACGCCGCGTTTTTTAATATGTGCCGTCCGCTCGAAATGGTCTTTTCGCGCGGCATGGATAAGGGTGTACGGTTAGGTGTAGAAACACCCGATATTTCCGAGATTAAAACCTTTTGTGATTTTGCCGACGCGTATAAAAAGCAAATGAATTATTTTATCGAGCTGCTGATCAACGCCGACAATGCGATTGATATGGCGCATAAGACGCGCTGTCCGCTGCCCTTTGAATCGTCGATGGTGGACGACTGTATTAAAAGAGGCAAGAGTGTAGAGGAGGGCGGTGCGGTCTATAACTTCACCGGACCGCAAGGGTTTGGCGTCGCCAACATGGCGGACGCGCTGTTCGCGGTGCGCACGCTCGTTTTTGAGCAGCAGGCGTTTACACTTAAAGAATTAAAGGACGCGCTTGACCACAATTTCGGTCAGGATATGGTTGACACACAGGCAGAGAAGCTGACGAAGGATGTTTTAGCGGAGCTTATCAGCCGAAAACAGCCCGTCACCGACGATGACGTGCGGTCGGTTTACGTTATGGTCAGCAAAAATACCGCGCCGGATGCCGACAAGGAGCGCTACGCGGCGATCTTAAGTAAAATCAAGGAACTCCCGAAATTCGGTAACGACAACGAGGAGATTGACCTTTTTGCCCGCGAAATCGCATATCTGTACACCCGTCCGCTTGAAAAGTATAAAAATCCGCGCGGCGGCAGCTTTCAGGCTGGGTTATACCCCGTATCGGCAAACGTGCCCTTGGGCGCACAGACCGGCGCGACTCCCGACGGCAGGCTTGCCTTTACCCCTATCGCCGACGGCGTGTCACCGGCTGCCGGTCGGGACGTAAACGGTCCCACCGCCGCGGCAAACTCGGTAGCGAAGCTTGACCACTTCATCGCCTCCAACGGCACGCTGCTCAATATGAAATTTCACCCTACGGCTTTGGCGGGTCAGCAGGGTCTTGAGAATTTTATCGCGCTTGTGCGCGGCTACTTTGACCAGAAGGGCAGCCATATGCAGTTTAACGTCGTCAGCCGTGAAACGCTGCGCGACGCGCAGAAAAATCCGGATAACTACAAGTCACTCGTCGTGCGGGTAGCCGGGTACAGCGCACTGTTTACCACACTGTCGCGCTCACTGCAGGAGGACATTATCAACCGTACCGAGCAGGGAAATCTGTCATGAATTATCTTGATGTTACGGGACGGATTTTCGATATTCAGCGTTTTTCCCTCCATGACGGCGACGGCGTGAGAACCATTGTTTTCTTAAAGGGCTGTCTCTTCCGCTGCCGCTGGTGCTGCAACCCCGAGTCACAGCAGTTTGATATTCAGCGCGTAACCGTCGGCGGCACCGAAAAGGTTTACGGCAGGGACGTAACCGTACGCGAGGTTATGGAGGAAGTTGAGAAGGACAGAGCGTACTACAGGCGCTCACGCGGCGGATTGACTCTCTCCGGCGGCGAATGCCTCACCCAACCGGAATTCAGCACGGCGCTGCTGCGAGCGGCAAAGGAAGCGGGGCTTACGACAACCATAGAATCCACGGCATATGCCGATTTCTCCGTCATCGAAACGCTTCTTCCGTATCTTGATTGCTATCTGATGGACATTAAGCACACCGACCAAAGAAAGCATGAAGAGTATACGACAAAGCAGAACATAAAGTGCCTCGAAAACGCCGTCAGAATCGCCGCGTCGGGCACGCGCCTGATCATCAGAACGCCTGTAATACCGGGCTTTAACGACACCGAGGAGGAAATCGGTGAAATCGCGCGGTTTGCGGCGGGTCTTCCGGGCGTCAGGGAAATGCACCTGCTCCCTTATCACGCGATGGGCGCAGACAAGTACGAACGGCTTAATAGAGAATATACGCTGAAAGATTTGAAACCGCCCCCGCCGGAAACAATGGCGCGTCTGCAAAAGACGGTCGAGGACAAGGGGCTTAAAGGACAAATAGGAGGATAATATGAGCGAAAAGGCAAGGATCATACAGGAAAGCGTTCCCGGAAAACAGATTACTTTAGCGCACATTATCGCCAATCCCGATCCCACGCTGATAAGTCAACTGGGCTTCCCCAAAGAGCCGCCCGACAAGTGCGCACTCGGTATTCTCACCGCGACGCCCGGTGAAGCCGCCGCTATCGCGGGAGATATCGCGGTCAAGGCGTCCGGCACGAAGCTTGCCGTTGTCAACATCGCCTCCGGAACGGTCATCGTCACCGGGAGCGTGTCGCAGGTGGAGGCTTCTTTGCAAGCCATAGCCGAATTCGCACAGAGTAAGTTAGGCTTCGAGGTCTGTGCCATTACAAAAACATAAAAACCTAAAGAGGAGAAAATATCATGGTTAACGAGTTGGAAATTAAAAAACAAATCTGTGAAATCGGCAAACGCATCTACAATCAAGGCATGGTTGCCGCCAATGACGGCAATATCTCTGTAAAGCTGAGCGACAAGGAATTCCTCTGCACGCCGACCGGCGTCAGCAAGGGGTTTATGACTCCGGAATATATCTGCAAGGTAGACGCGACAGGCAAGGTGCTTCAGGCGAACAAGGGCTATAAGCCGTCGAGTGAGATAAAGATGCATATGCGCGTCTATAAGGAGCGTCCCGATGTCGGCGCGGTTGTCCATGCCCATCCGATTTACGCGACGAGCTTCGCTATCGCGGGCATCCCGCTGACTCAACCAATTATGCCTGAGGCGGTCATCACCTTAGGCTGCGTACCGATCGCCGAATACGGTACCCCCTCAACCGAGGAGATTCCGGATGCTGTTTCCAAGTATCTGCAGTACTTTGACGCGGTGTTGCTTGCCAATCACGGCGCGCTTTCGTTCGCTGACACGCTGCTCAGCGCCTATCATAAAATGGAGTCCGTCGAGTTTTATGCCAAACTGCTTTATTATTCGAAGCAGCTCGGCGGTCCCAAAGAACTTTCGCCGGAGCAGGTTAAAAAACTGTATGAGATTCGCCGTCAGTTCGGCATGACGGGCAAACATCCGGCAGACCTCTGCCAGAACAGCCAAAAGGGTCTTCCGAGCTGCCACAACTGTGAAAGTGATATGAGCAAAGACTCGGGCGAAGCGGGCGACCTTGTTGCCGAAATTACTAAAAGGGTTCTTTGTGAGCTCGGTATAAAATAAGCGTATGGATAAGACGACTATTGATGGAATCGTCACCGCCGTCACCGCGCAGCTTTCAAAGCAAGGACGTGGCGTAACGCTCGATAGTGCGTTAGCACTTGCCGAAAAAATCAAGGCGGAAGCGTGTAAAAAAGGCATAAGCGTCGTTATTGCCGTCAGCGACGCGGCGGCGCGGCCTGTTCTGTGCGAATGTATGGACGGGGCGCTGATTGCCGCCTACGATATCGCTGTCAACAAGGCGTTTACCTGCGCCGCGCTGAAAATGTCAACCGCCGCGCTGAAAAAGCTCGCTCAGCCGAATGCGTCCCTCTATGGAATACAGCATACCAATGACGGTAAAATCGTCATTTTCGGAGGAGGGGAACCGCTTTTTTCAAAGAGCGGTGTGCTTTTAGGGGGACTCGGCGTCAGCGGCGGCAGTGAAGAACAGGATACGGCTTTGGCTGCCTACGGCAGAAGCTGTTTTGAAGGGGAAAATTGAGTATGGAAATCAATCAGACGAATATTGAGCAGATTGTCAAACAGGTTTTATCCGAGATGAAAGGCGTACCGGCTTCTGCGCCGCGCGCTAACAGCGGTACGCCGAAAACGGCGCGTGTCGCCGTGCTGACGAAACTTGAGCATTTTGATATAAAAGAATATCCGATACCGCCCCTTTCTGACGACGATATTTTGGTGCGCGTTGAAGGCTGCGGCGTCTGCGGCACAGATGCCCATGAGTTTAAGCGTGACCCATTTTCGCTGATCCCCGTCGTTCTCGGTCACGAGGGCACCGGTGAAATCATCGCCATGGGCAAGAACGTGAAAAAGGACAGCTCCGGAAAACCTCTTGCCATCGGCGACAAGGTCGTCACCTGCATGATTATGAAGGACAATCCGGATATTACGATGTTCGATCTTAACAAACAAAACGTCGGCGGCGCGGATGTTTACGGTCTGTTACCCGACGATGATATTCATCTCAACGGCTGGTTCTCCGACTACCTGTTTGTGCGCGGCGGCTCCACGATTTTCAACGTCAGCGATCTGAATCTCGACCAGCGCATATTGATTGAGCCGTGCGCCGTGCTGATTCACGCGGTGGAACGTGCGAAAACAACCGGTATTCTGCGGTTCAACAGCCGCGTTGTCGTACAGGGCTGCGGTCCCATTGGTCTGCTCTGCGTCGCGGTACTGCGCACACTGGGCATTGAGAATATCGTTACGGTGGACGGGGAAGAAAAGCGCCTTGCATTTTCAAAACAAATGGGTGCCGAAAAGACGGTCAATTTTAAAAGTTATAGCGGTCAGGATGCGCTTGCCTCAGCCGTAAAGGACGCTTTCGGCGGTTATCTTGCCGACTTTGCGTTCCAGTGCACCGGCTCGCCCGTTGCCCACGCGAACGTTTATAAATTTATCCGCAGCGGCGGCGGACTCTGCGAGCTCGGTTTCTTCATCAACGGCGGCGACGCGACAATTAACCCGCATTTCGACATCTGCTCGAAGGAGATTACGATTGTCGGTTCATGGGTATATACGCTGCGTGACTATGCCACGACTTTTGATTTTCTCAAGAGGGCAAAGGGGATCGGATTGCCGCTTGAAAAGCTGATTACCCATCGCTATCCGCTTGAAAAAATCAATGAGGCGCTTGTCACCAACTTGAAAATGGAAGGTCTCAAAATCGCTATTATCAATTAGCAACGAAGTTTATCTAACATCTAATATATAACGTCTAAAATCTAAAATCGGGAGAATTATTATGGGTCTTACCGCGGGAATTATTGAAGTATACGGTCTTGTGGCGGCATTCTGCGCCTGCGACGCCGGATGCAAAGCCGCCGACGTTACCGTTGAATGTTTCGACCGCAATAAACCGGGAAATCCCGAGGGACTAAAGGTTCCCTTAATTATCGCGGTCAAATTCCGCGGGACGGTGGACAACGTCGAGGCGGCGCTGAAATCCGCATCAGCGGCGGCTCAAAGGGTATCCGGCGTCGTTATGACGCACATCATTCCCAATGTTGAACCGGAAAGCGAACCCATGTTGAAGCTCAGCGGCTTTGACAAGAAGAAATGAGAGGGAAGAACTGATGTCATCACTCGGACTTGTGGAGGTCAGCGGCGTCACGGCGGCAATAGACTGTCTGGATATCATGTGTAAATCCGCTGACGTTCGGTTTCTGACATGGGAAAAACGGCTCGGCGGCAGACTTGTTACCGTCATCATAGAGGGCAGCGTATCGGCTGTGACGGCAGCCGTTGAGGCGGCGGTCGCAAACGCCATTATCACCCCGGCCGCCTACGCGGTCATTGCCAGACCCCATGAAGAAACACTCAGAATTGCGCACTTAAGTGCTGAAAAGCTGAACATAGAGAGCAAACCACTTAAGAATACAAAAAGGAGGAACTAACAATGGCACTCGAAGCACTCGGAATGGTTGAAACCAGAGGTCTTGTCGCGGCGATTGAAGCGGCGGATACCATGGTCAAAGCGGCAAATGTTACGTTGATCGGCACCGAAAAAATCGGTTCCGGACTGGTGTCCGTTATGGTAAGAGGCGACGTCGGCGCTGTCAAAGCCGCCGTTGAGGCAGGCTCGTCCGCTGCGTCCGTACTCGGCGAACTCGTCGCGTCCCATGTCATCCCCAGACCGCACAGCGACGTTGAAAAAATTCTGCCGTCGCTCAAATGATTTCGGTGAAGTGGTATATATCCCGCGGAGGTTCCGCGGGATTACCACACCGAAACCGAAAGGAATTATGCTTATGACTATCGGTAAAGTGATAGGCACTCTTGTGTCTACACGCAAAAATACAAATCTTGTCGGTGCCAAGTTCATGGTCGTCGAGCCACTCCCGGGCATGGGCGGTGAAAATAAAATTGTCGCCTTAGACAACGTCGGCGCAGGCGTCGGAGAAATCGTGCTCGTTGCGACGGGCAGCGCCGCGCGCGTGGGTACTGGTATGGAAAATATGCCTGTAGACGCCGCCATCGTCGGCATCGTTGACGAAAATACCGGTATGGCCGGATTGACGCTGTAATGGAATTCGCCGAACTGCAAAAAATTCTGCGTGACAATGGCGTTGTCGGTGCGGGCGGGGCGGGTTTTCCGTCTTATAAAAAGCTCGACAGGCGCACAGACACGCTGATACTCAACTGCGCCGAGTGTGAGCCGCTCCTAAAGCTGCACAAACAGCTTTTAGCCGCGCATACCGACGAAATATTAAACGCTTTTCGGGTAATCGGTGAAACTGTCGGCGCATCCCGTCTTGTCGTTGCGGTTAAGCAATCCTCAAAAACCGCTGCTATAGCTGTGTCTGAGATAATCGAGAACGGCGGCATTTTCGAGTTGTTGCTGTTAAAGGATGTCTATCCGGCAGGTGATGAGATTGTTTTGACCTATGAGGCGACAGGGCGGATTGTACAGCCCGGTGAGCTGCCGGTTTCAGTTGGCGTCACGGTGTTCAATGTCGAAACGGTCTATAATGTGTCGCAAGCCTTAAAAGGGCTGCCGGTCACACACAAGTATGTGACGGTGTCCGGCGAGGTCAACGCTCCCGTTACGCTGTGTGTACCCTTAGGTACGCCCGTAAAGGAGCTGATACGCCTTGCGGGAGGCGTGAAGACAGACGCGCCTGTGTACATTGCGGGAGGCCCTATGATGGGGACGATAACCGAAGAAAATGCGCCAATTACCAAAACTACCAACGGGATTCTCGTTTTGCCGGACAATCATCCGCTTGTGTTATCGGGACGTTCCGACCCGGGCGTGGATTTTAGGCGGGCACAAGCAGCCTGCTGTCAATGCAGCTTTTGCACGGATATGTGTCCCCGTCACCTGCTCGGATACCCGATTGAGCCGCATAAGTTCATGTTGTACGCGTCCAATTACGCCTCGTCGGATACGAATGTATACCTTGATTCGCTTTACTGCTCGGGTTGCGGTCTCTGTGAAATCTATGCGTGCCAGCAGGGGCTGTCTCCGCGCAAACTGCTCTATACTATGCGGCAGGGGCTTAAAGAAAACGGTGTTACACCGATGCCTTTTCCCCATACCGCCGAATTAAACCCCTTGCGCGAATATCGGCTAGTGCCGATGGCGCGTCTGAAAACACGGCTTGGCATCGAAAAGTATGACAGAACCCCGCCGCTGAACGAAGCGATTCCTGATATTACGGCAGTCCGTATTCCCCTAAAGCAGCACACTGGCGTGCCGGCAGCGGCTTGTGTCAAACCGGGAGAGCGTGTGTCCACGGGTCAGTGTATCGGCAAAGCGCCCGAAAACGCATTGTCGGTCAATATCCACGCATCAATTACGGGAACGGTATTAACGGTTTCTGAATCAGAAATAGTGATAAAAATATAATTCAACGAAGTTCCTTTAAATCTAACGTCTAATATCTAACATCTAAATTGGTGGTGATGAGTTGAACAAGGCAATCGGAATGGCGGAGTTTAAAACCGTGTCATCAGGCATGACCGCCGCCGACGTCATGCTCAAGACTGCCGTGGTGGAAATCATTGAAGCAACACCCGTCTGCCCCGGAAAATATATGATTCTCATCAGCGGAGCCATCAGCGCCGTCAATGCCGCCGTCGATGCGGCGCGGGCAATCAATCCGCCGATGCTTATCGATTTTTTCCTGCTGGGCAATCCGCACCCGTCCATTTTTCCGGCGCTGTATGCGGCGGGCGGTATCAAGAACGCCGATGCCCTCGGTATTTTGGAAACCTATTCGTCCTGTGCGGCAATCGTCGCGGCGGACACCGCCGCCAAGACGGCTTTGGTTGAGCTCATCGAGCTGCGTCTGGCGCGCGGAATGTGCGGTAAATCGTATGTGCTTTTCACCGGTGAGGTGGCAGCTGTTGAGGCGGCGATAGAGAAAGCACGGGCAGGCGCGGGAGAGAACGGTATGCTGCTCGATTCTTCGGTCATCGCCAGACCGGACGAAAAGCTCTGGAAAAGTATACTGTAAGGAGGACGCCATGCTTGCCATAGAACGCAGAAACAGAATCCTTGAAATGCTTGCCTTAGAGGGCAAGGTGCTTGTTTCCGATTTGAGCAGGGAATTCGGCGTTGCCGAGGAAACGATTCGGCGCGACTTGGAAAAACTCTCGGAGGATAAGATGCTGAAAAAGACATACGGCGGCGCAGTGGTTCTTCAGAGCTTTAATATTGACCTGCCGTATAACGTCAGAAAAAGCGCGAACGTGGATTTGAAGCGGGCAATCGCCAAAAAAATCGCCGGACAGATACACGACGGCAGTTTTCTGATGCTTGACGCAAGCTCGACGGCCATCTATGTAACGCAGGAAATACTCGATCGTAAAAACATCACGCTGATTACAAATTCTGTTGAGATTTTATTTGAGCTGAGCACCAAGGTGAAGGGCTGGACGGTTTTATCTACAGGCGGGACCTTGAAAGAGGGGGCGCTGTCGCTCGTCGGCAGCTCCGCTGAAAAGATGATTGGCGGCTTCCACGTCGATCTTGCGGTATGCTCGGCGAAAGGCGTCGATCTTGAGCTCGGCATTACGGATTCCAACGAGAGCGACGCGCAGATTAAAAAGGCGCTGTTTGCCGCTGCCGATCGAAAGATTTTGGCGGCGGACAGTACGAAGTTCGGCGTCATATCCTTTATCAAGGTCTGCTCCTTTTCCGAAATTGATACCATTGTTACCGATAAAAAACCCGATGCGCGGTTTGTTGAGCGCATTGAGCAGAGCGGCGCGGAGCTGATTTACTGAAAGGAACTATCCTATGATGAACGTCAGCGAAAAAGAAATACGGGAAATTGTCGCCCGCGTCGTCGGGCAGGTCGCCTTAGAAACCCCTGTATCGGAGGGATGTTCGGCTTCCGGCTATGCCGGGAGGCGTTTTATCGGCGTATACGCGGATATGAACGCGGCAATAGAGTCAGCACATGAAGGGTATAAGACGGTACGCGCCATGCAGGTTGCCGAACGGGAAAAGATCATTACAAAAATCCGCGAGCTGACGCGCGCGGAAGCGTCGGTTATGGCAGAGCTCGGCGTTCTTGAAACCGGCATGGGAAAGGTTGAGCATAAGCGGCTAAAGCATCTTCTCGTCGCCGACAAGACTCCGGGTACCGAGGACATCACCTCTTACGCAAAAACCGGTGATTTTGGTCTGACCCTCGTCGAAATGGCACCGTTCGGCGTCGTCGGCGCCATCACGCCGAGCACCAATCCCAGCGAAACCGTCATTTGCAACAGCATCGGGATGATTGCCGCCGGAAACGGTGTGGTGTTTAGTCCCCATCCGGGAGCAATCGCCGTATCCAATTACGCGGTTGATCTCGTGAACCGCGCCAGCCGTTTGGCGGGAGGCCCCGAGGTACTCGTTTGCAGTACGACCTCCCCGACTCTTGAATCAACCTCTGTGATGCAGTCGCACCCCCTTGTACGCCTGCTCGTCTGTACGGGAGGTCCCGGTGTCGTGAAAGCGTTGCTTTCCTCCGGTAAAAAGGCCATCGGCGCAGGGGCGGGGAATCCCCCGGTTATCGTTGACGATACCGCCGACATCGAAAAAGCGGGAAAAGACATCATCGACGGATGCAGCTTTGACAACAATCTGCCGTGTATTTCCGAAAAAGAGGTGTTCGCTTTCTCGAACATCGCCGACAAGCTTATAGCTGTTATGAGGAAAAGCGGCGCGTTTCAAATCAGCGCCGAACAGGCGAAGCGCCTTGCCGACATCGTCTTTATAAAAAGCAAGGACAAGAAGGACACAGCCTTAGCGCTCAATCGCGATTGCGTCGGGCGCGACGCGGCGGTCCTGCTTTCAAAGATCGGTATCAAGGCAAGTCCGGAAGTCCGCTGTATCATTTGTGAAACAAAAGCCGACCACCCGTTTGTACAACACGAGCTGATGATGCCGATTCTGCCAATCGTGCGTGTAAACGATATTGACGAGGCTATCCGCCTTGCCGTAGAGTCCGAACACGGTAACCGGCATACGGCGCATATGCACTCGAAAAACATCGATAATCTCTCGCGTTTTGCCCGTGAGGCGGAAACGACGATTTTTGTCAAGAACGCTCCCTCATACGCCGGAATCGGCTTTGGCGGGGAGGGGTATACGACGTTTACCATCGCCGGACCGACCGGCGAAGGGCTGACCTCGGCCAAGAGCTTTACACGCCTGCGCCGCTGTGTACTGGCGGACAGCTTTCGGATTATTTAGGAGATTACCTATGGTTGATGAAAAATTGGTTGCGGAGATTGTAAGACGCGTTGTGTCCGGCTATACGCAAAGCGCGCCTGTGGGCGGGATACCCGTCGGCGTTTCGGCACGGCACGTTCATCTGTCGCGCGCGGACATGGATATCCTTTTCGGAAAAGGCGCGGAGCTGACGCCCCTTAAAGACCTGTCTCAGCCCGGGCAGTATGCCTGCAAAGAAACCGTGACGATCATTGCCGGCGGTATGCGCGCCATTGAAAACGTGCGCGTACTCGGTCCGTTAAGGAGCAAGACGCAGGTTGAGGTATCCAAAACGGACAGCTTCACGCTTAAAAACAAGCCGCCGGTACGCCCGTCCGGCGAAACGGAAAACTCTGCGCCGATTACAATTGTAGGGACAAACGGCACGGTATCACTGACCGAGGGCTGTATTATCGCCAACCGCCATATCCATATGACGCCTGCCGACGCTGCACGGTACGGTTTTTCTGACGGCGACATGACCGCTGTCGAGGCGAAAACCGAAAAGCGAACGGTTCTGTACGACGTTCAGATACGCGTGAGCAATGATTTTATGCTGGAGCTTCACCTCGACACCGATGACGCCAATGCCGCGGCGCTCAGTAACGGCGACACGGTCACTATAGTAAAAAACACGATATTCAACTGACAGCAAAAAAACAGGCTTACCGAGTAATTTTTTCGGTAAGCCTTATTTTGTTGTCCTATTATTATCCCTTAATAAGCAGAGGGATTCAGACGCTTAAGATCCGTAACAGGCGGCAGGCAGGTTCCGTTTTTGCATAGATAATAGACCGCGCCGCTTTTCGGCGGGGGATAGTCCTTTATTTCCGGCACAATATCTCTCAGTAAGCCGCGATTTTGCGGTGAGAGAAACAGAACGGTTAAATTGTACTCCTGTTTGCTCCGGCACAGGTCGATAAGCGCCTTCGGAACTTCGTTTTCGACGCTCGAGCAAACAAGCCGGGTCGCCGGGTAAAGCACGCGTGCCATCGCGGAGAGCGAAAAGGCGTGTGCCGAGGGAATGTCCGCCGCTACCGAAGCCAAAAAGCCCAGCTGGCTATCTCTTGCTTGTATCCACTTTTGTTCTCCCGTCAGTGCCGCGAGTTTAACAAAGACGTGCCCCACAGCGGCGTTGCCCGACGGCAGAGCGCCGTCATAGACCTCCTTTGGGCGAAAGAGCAGCTTTTCGGCGTCGCTGGCGCTTAAGAAGAAGCCGCCGTTTTCGGTATCCGAAAAGAGCGCAATGAGCTTTTCGGACACAGCGGTCGCCTTGGTGAGATATAACGCGTTGAACGTCGTTTCATAAAGCGTCAGCAGCGCAAGAGCATAAAAGGCATAATCGTCTAAACCGCCGAAAAAGGAAGTCTCGCCGCCGCACCGGCGTACGAGCAATCGTCCTTCCGGCGAGATATGATATTCCTCAAGGTATTTCTGTGTCTCTTCGGCAGCGTGCAAATATTGCGGTTCGCCGAGAATCGCCGATGCCTTGGTAAAAGCTATAATCGTTAGCGCGTTCCACGAGGTCAGCACCTTCGTATCCTTTCCGAGCACCATCCTTTTCTGACGGTAGGCGTATACCGTTTTGCCTATTTTGTCGGCAACGTCGTTCTTCTCTCTGAATTTTGCGTTGTATAAAAGGTTAGGGATGCTTTCCTGACCGAAATTTCCGTGTTTTGCAATGCCGTACCACTCACAGAAATAGGCGCCATCGTATTCTCCAAGCTGAGTAAGGAGTTCATCGGGCAAAAATGAGTAGTATTTTCCCTCGAGACCGGCGCTGTCGGCGTCCTGACCGCAGATGAAGCCGCCGTCGTCTCCGCGCAGCTCACTCTCTATATAGCCGAGCGTCCTTTCGGCGATGCGTCTATACAGTGTGTCGTTGGTATGGCGAAACGCTTCTGAATAACACCACGAGAGCATGGCGTTGTCATACAGCGTCTTTTCAAAGTGGGGGATGAGCCACATCTCGTCGGTTGAATAGCGGCAGAAACCGCCGCCGACATGGTCAAACAGACCGCCGCGGTACATACCGTCAAGCGTCAGCGAGGCGATTTCAAGCGCCCGCGCATTGTTTTCAAGCCGCGCGTATTCAAACAGAAACAACAAGTTGTGCGCCGCGGGAAACTTCGGCTCATTCCCGAAACCGCCCCAGCGCGTGTCGAAGCGTCTGAGAAACTCCCCGAAACCGCGTAACAGCAGGTCCTTTTTCGGTTCAGAGGGGGAAACCGTCTTTTCCTTGCTTAAAATCTTAGCGATATTGTTCCCGGCGTCCGTTATTTCCTGACGCTGGGTTTTCCAGAGTTCTGCACAAAGGAGCAGTAGTTCCTTGAGCCCCGTCGCGCCGTATCGTCCCTCTTTGGGTAGATACGTCCCGGCGAAAAACGGTATTTTATCGGGCGTCATCAGTATCGTGAGCGGCCAGCCGCCCGAACCTGTCATCGCCTGACAAACGGTCATATAAACCGCGTCGATATCCTGACGCTCCTCGCGGTCAACCTTGATGGAAATATAGCTTTCATTGAGTATGAACGCGATTTCTTCATCCTCAAAGGATTCACGCGCCATCACGTGACACCAGTGGCAGGTTGAGTAACCCACGCTTAAAAAAACCGGCTTATCCTCGCTTTGGGCAAGTTGAAACGGTTCCTCGCTCCAGGGATACCAGTTGACCGGATTTTCCGCGTGCTGTAAAAGATACGGTGATTTTTCCGCCATCAGTTTATTCGGCAATATGATCCCCCTTTTCTATACCGTTCTGTGCGGGTTCGCAAAGCCATTTACCGCGGTAATCGAACCGCGAGCCGTGGCAGGGGCAATCCCAGCTTTTTTCGTCCGCGTTCCAGGTAAGCTGGCACCCAAGGTGTGGGCATTTTGTCGTTACGATATATACGGTACCCTCTGAATCTTTATAAATACCGCGCTTTTCCCCTTGAAACTTTGCGACAACGCCTTGCCCGACCGGAATATCCGTAAGCTCTTTCGGGGCGGCAGGGAGGACCTGACAAACCAGAGATTTTGCCGATTTCAATCCGTCCCTTGTCATCTGCGGAATATCGTGTGCGGACAAACGCGCAGGGGAGAACACCGCAGATGCCGAATTTCGTTTTCCTATAATCAAATCGGACAAAATATCCGAGGAGACCATAGCCGATGTCATGCCCCATTTCATGAAGCCGGCGGCGACATACCAATGCGGCTTACTCTTCGAAAATCGACCGATATAGGGAATGCCGTCTGACGGGATACCATCTTGTGCCGACCAGCGCGCTGCTTCCCGGATGCCGGGGAACATCGCCGACGCCTTTTTCAGGATGACGTCATAGCTGCCGCCTTGTGTGTTTTCGCCGGAGCGGTGCGCACCGCCGCCCGCAATCAGGTATCCCTTATAATCGCGTAACGATAGCCCCTCGCGGCATAGGTCGATATACATTCCGTTCATCGCCGGGGCGTTTTCGAACGCGATAGCGTAAGAACGCTCCTGGTGCATACGCGTAAAATAAAACCCGGGAATATTGACAAACGGGAAATGAGATGCGAACACGATGTGCTCTGTTTCCACGCGCTTTCCCGACATCAAAGTCACGGTGTTTTTTTCGACGGATTTAACCGGACTGTTTTCGTAGACTGTCAGTTCCGAGGCAATCTCCCGTATGAATTTTAGCGGATGAAACTGAGCTTGATTAATAAATCGCATTGCTCCATTAGTTTTAAAGGGCAAGCCGGAAGGGGACACAAGGTCTGCGGGCAGGCCGAGCGACCGCGCCGCGGTGAATTCTTTTTCCAGTTCCGGCGTGTTATTTGTTGCATATAGATAGGCGTCACATCGCTCAAAATCGCAGTCGATTTGTCGGGCGGCAATCAGCGCGGCATATTGCTCAATCGCTTTTTGATGAATGTCTGCGTAAATTTTTGCCTTATCGGTTCCGATTTCCTTTATTAATCGTGCGTAGATACTTCCGTGTTGCGAGGTGATTTTTGCCGTTGTTCCGCCTGTCTGCCCATGAGCAATGCGTTCGGCTTCCAAAACAATCGGCTTTATGCCTTTTTCTTGTAGGGCAAAGGCTGTTAGAATACCGGTCAGACCGGCGCCGATAATCACGGCATCCGCCTTGGTATTTTCTGTTAGAGACGGTCGTCTTTCAATATTACATGTTCTTTTCCATAATGATTCCATGCAGATAGTGTTGACAAACAAGACGCGAATATTTTGGGAATATTTGTGTAAAACTAAGCAGAAAAGGAGGCAAGATATGAACCCGTTCAATGAAACTCCCATGAAAATTACGGATTCCTTTAAGGATTGGCCGTCCGTTTATCCAAACGCCTACGATCCCAAAGAGGTTGATCCGTACACCAAGACCCGTATTATCTTGATGAATGGCACTGAGTTTGAGTCGCAGTGGTTTTCCCATCAGTTTTCCCGACACTGCATAGACCAGGATTTGAAAAGGGCGCTGGCCATGACGCGGCGGAGTGAACAGCAGCAGCAAAAAGCGATTGCGGTCACAAAGCCCATCGAAGAAACGATTTTGGAAACAACGATTTCCTATGAGCAGCTCGCGGTGGATTTGACCGCGGTTCTCGCGCAGAGCGAGCCGAATCAGAATGTCAAAAAAGCGCTTGACTTCGCTCTTTTAGAGGACTTCGACCACCTGTACAGGTACGCTGACCTTTTAGAGATGGACTCCGGAGTCAGAGCCGAGGAACTTGTCGGGCGTTATACTGAAATCATGCCCGGCAGACCGACCATTTCCGAGCACCGCTGTCCTTATGACAATATCCGTTTCGGCTATAGCGCGAAAACCGCCGCTTTAGAAACAAAGCTTGCCGTCGGTATCATCACGGCGGCAGAGCAGCAGACGATGAACTATTATATGAATATAGCCGGTTTTTACAAAAACGCCTACGGACGAAAGCTCTATCAGGAAATCGGACTCATTGAAGAACAGCATGTCAGCCATTACGAGAGCCTCGCCGATCCGAACTGCACATGGCTCGAAATGCTTCTGATGCACGAGTATACCGAGTGCTATTTGTATTATTCCTGCATGATGACCGAGGGCAACAGACATGTACGGGCGATTTGGGAACAGCATTTTCTTGAAGAAATCGCGCATCTGCACAATGCAGCGGACTTGCTCATGAAATATGAAAACAAGCAGTGGCAGCAGGTGATTCCCAACGGCGAATTTCCTCCGCTCTTGTCACTGCATTCAAACATTGACTATGTCCGCGGTGTATTGGCATCCTCCGTTTACGAAACGTCGTCGTTTGAAAATTACGTCAATGTCAGCGATCTTGCAGACAACGCGGACTTTTTTACCTTTCAGCAGAAGCTCAACGCCGATGTCGAGACGGTGCCGAGCCATATCGTCATCAAAAAGTATATCGGTATGAAGGGTGCCGACTATCGTTATGAAACCACTCCGAATCCTATAAAGGAGTTGCAGGACAGAAAAGCGGACAATACAACGGTGGGCAGAGTTAAGCAAAAAGCGGTACAAACTGTATAACCGAATGATGTACAAACGGGCTGGCGTCACGTCAGCCCGTTTGATTGATTTATTCGGCAACAATTTCTTTTAGCAAATCGGCACTGCCTCTTAGGTACGCTATATAGAAGTCTTACATATTATACAGAAGTAAACCGAAAGGAGGTATACCCTTGAGTCATCAATGTAATTGCGGCGAACCCGCAAATGACGAGATTGAAACCGCGACTGAGAACAGCGTTGGCTTTCCGCCCCCGCCACCCCCGCCGCCCGGCTGTCCGACCGACGTTCACCAGACCGTCAGCCTTTGGGCAAAGGTCAAAATCGATCCGAAGGTTACTGTCGGCAAAATCAAGACCTTTTGCTTGGGCGATCCGCACATCTCTCCGAACTGTGTTGAAGAAACCTGCAGCGGAAGCTGTACGTTTTTTGTCAAGCAGGACATCTGCGTTGAAGTACCGTTAATCTTTGAGGCGCAGGCATGCGCCGAGCCGCTCGGTCATTTCTGCCATATGCCTGATGTCGGCTGCTGCCGCCAATAAAACAAAATAGCGAGTGCCTGACGGCTGAAAGGCCGTCAGGCGCGTTTTTGAGTGTATGCGTTTATGATATGCGCACCTTAATTTAACATATAATTATTCGAAGAGCTTCTAACTAAATACATCATAGAATCTCGACAAGATTTTGTATTTTATCTTGACAATCGGGTACATTTTCTCTATAGTATATTCACTATCTCAAAATGAATCATGAGAGGGGCTGCATAATTGTCCGACGTCATCATTGATTTAAAAAATATTTCCGTCGCCTTTGACGGCGAAACGGTATTGAATAATATCAGCCTGTATATCCGCGACAAGGAGTTTATTACGCTTTTAGGGCCCTCCGGATGCGGAAAAACCACAACACTGCGTATTATCGGCGGTTTTTTGGAGCCGGACGCGGGTGAGGTTTTTTTTGACGGGAAGAAAATTAATGGTGTACCGCCTCACAAGAGGCAGGTTAACACCATTTTTCAGCGTTATGCGCTGTTTCCGAACCTCAACGTCTATGAAAATGTCGCGTTCGGTCTGCGCGTTAAAAAAATGCCCGAAACGCAGATTCGCGAAAAGGTAACGTCAATGCTTGAGCTTGTCAACCTGAAGGGCTTCGGCAAGCGTCAAATCGGTTCGCTTTCCGGCGGTCAGCAGCAGCGCGTAGCCATTGCGCGTGCACTGGCGGTCGATCCCCGCGTGCTGCTTCTCGACGAACCGTTAGGGGCGCTGGACCTCAAACTGCGCAAAGATATGCAAGTAGAACTCAAAAGCATACAAAAGCGTCTCGGCATAACGTTTATCTATGTGACACACGATCAGGAAGAAGCGTTGTCAATGTCCGACACGATCGTGGTCATGGAGGCCGGAAAGATTCAGCAGATCGGCAAGCCGACGGATGTTTATAACGAACCGAAAAACGCGTTTGTCGCCGATTTTATCGGCGAGAGCAATATTATTGAAGGCGTCATGCGCGCCGATTTCTGGGTTGAGATGGCTGGGCACAAATTCAAGTGTCTTGACAAGGGCTTCGGAGTCAATGAGGATGTTGACGTTGTCGTGCGCCCCGAGGATGTTGATGTCGTGCCTGTGGATAAGGCCATGATTTCGGGCAAAGTGACGTCACTTACATTCAAGGGCGTCTACTATGAAATAATCGTCGAAATCAAGGGCTTCAAGTGGATGATTCAGTCCACGGACTATCAGGCGCCGGGTTCGATGATTGGCCTGAATATTGAACCGGACGCGATTCATATTATGAAAAAGTCAGAATACTCCGGACTTTATGGAGATTACAGCTCGTTCAGCGAAGAGTTCGAGGAAATGTCGGACGCTTCCATCGTGATGGAACCGGAGGAGTAGCTTTTCAAAGAAGGGAGGAGATTGCATGAACAACCGCCAAACGCTGTCAGCCAGAATGGCTTCGGCGCCCTATATTTTTTGGGCTGCCGTCTTCATCGTCGCGCCGTTGTTTATGGTTCTCTACTACACCTTCACAGATGCGGCGGGAGCGTTTACCTTCGCCAATATTTTAGAAATCCCCACTTATACCGGTACCATTATGCTCTCTGTCTGGCTTGGGCTGGAAGCGACGGGTATCTGCCTCGTTCTCGGTTTCCCGATAGCATATTTCATTGCCACGTCGCGCGCGTCTGCACAGCGAACGCTCGTCATGCTGATTATGCTGCCGATGTGGATGAACTTCCTGATTCGTACCTATTCATGGATGACGATTCTTGAGGACACCGGCATCATCAATTCATTTGTTACGGGGTTTCTGCACCTTGAGCCTCTGCATCTGATAAACACGCGCGGAGCGGTGGTACTCGGCATGGTCTATAACTATCTGCCGTATATGATCCTGCCGCTCTATTCGGTTATGACGAAGATTGACGGTTCGCTGGTCGAGGCGGCACAGGACCTCGGCGGCAACCGCGTGACCGTTTTTAAAAGCGTTATTCTGCCGCTTTCCGTTCCGGGTATTGTATCGGGAATCACGATGGTGTTTGTGCCTTCGGTCAGCACGTTCTACATTTCCCAAAAGCTCGGCGGAACGTCCACAACCCTCATCGGCGATATCATAGAAATGCAGTTCCAGACCGATAATAACTTTAATCTCGGCGCGGCGCTGTCGCTGGTGCTGATGATTATGATTATTTTAAGCTTAGCCGTCATGAACCGGTTTTCCGATGAAGACGGCGAGGTAATCATATAACCATTTCTGAAAGGGGGAGCGGCAATGACAAAGAAAAAGACCGCGCGCAGAATTTATACGGCGCTCATATTGATTTTCCTATACGCTCCCATTTTTGTTCTTGTGCTGTTCAGCTTTAACGACAGCCGCAGCACCGCGGTTTTTGAGGGGTTTACGCTTCATTGGTATTCGGAGCTTTTTAAGGACAGCGCAACACTGCAGGCGTTTAAAAATACCATTCTACTCGCGGTATCTTCCTCGGCTTTTGCTACGCTCGTCGGCACCGGAGCGGCCGTCGGGATATACCGTTACCGGTTAAAATGGTTTAAAAATTCCGTGCTCACTGTAACCAACATCCCGATGATGAATCCGGAGATCGTAACGGGCATTTCCATGATGCTGCTGTTTGTATTTGCCGGAGCGTTGGTCAATAAGACCGGTGTGCTCGGCTTTACGACGCTTTTGATTGCCCACATCACCTTCAACCTGCCGTATGTCATTCTGTCGGTGCTGCCAAAGCTCCGCCAGACCGATGCTCATCTTTCCGAGGCGGCGCAGGACCTCGGCTGTACGCCGATACAGTCGTTTTTTAAGGTGATTTTACCCGCGATTATGCCCGGTATTGTTACGGGGCTTATCATGTCATTTACGCTGTCGCTTGATGATTTCGTCATCAGCTATTTCGTCAGCGGCCCGACGTCGCAGACGCTGCCCATCCGCATTTTCTCCATGACCAAGAAACGGGTTACGCCGGATATGTATGCGCTCTCGACAATCATTTTCGTCTCGGTTTTGATTCTGCTGATTCTCATCAATGTTTCTCAGATGAGGGGAGAAAAAAAGAAAAAGGCATTGGTACGCGTATAATTATTAAGGGGGTATATTCAATGAAAAAGTTTATCTGCATCCTGGCCGCTATGCTCATGACCGCTATATCCTTTGCGCCGCTGGCGTCTGCCGAAACGACAACGGCAAAGGCGAAAGCGAAAGATTACTCCGCTTTGAAGGGCACCACCCTCAACGTATTCAACTGGGGCGAATATATCTCCGACGGCTCCGAGGGCTCTCTGAATATTGAGGAGGCTTTTGAAAAAAAGTACGGCATCACCGTCAATTACACTACCTACGAGAGCAATGAGAGTTTGTATAATAAGCTTGTCGGCGGCGGCGCGAATTACGACGTCATCGTTCCTTCTGACTATATCGTTCAGCGTCTGATTGCCGAGGAAAGGCTTGAAGAGCTTGATTTCTCGAATATCCCAAACTATAAAAATATTCAGAAAAAATATAAAAACCTATATTTTGATCCCGACAACAAGCATTCGGTTCCTTATGCCGTCGGTATGGTCGGATTGATTTATAACAAAACGATGGTGGATACCGCACCGACCGATTGGAAGGTTATGTGGAACAACCAGTATGCGGGCAAGATACTGATGTTTAACAATCCGCGCGACGCATTCGGTATTGCGCAGTTTGTGCTCGGTCAGGACGTCAACACAACCGATGAGAACGACTGGCAGGCTGCCGCAGAAATGCTAAAGCAGCAGAAACCTCTTGTCGCTTCCTACGTTATGGACGAAGTATTCAACAAGATGGAGAGCGGTGCCGCCGCCATGGCACCGTATTACGCAGGTGACTATCTGACGATGGTAGCTAACAATCCCGATCTCGGCTTTGTCTATCCGAAGGAAGGTACCAATGCTTTCGTCGATTCCATGTGCATCCCCAAGGGCGCCGAGAACAAAGAGGCCGCCGAACTGTTTATCAACTTTATGCTTCAACAAGACATCGCCGTCGCCAACGCCAACTTTATCGGTTACGCTTCTCCGAATCAAGCCGTTCTCGGCTCAAAGGACTATGACTACAAAGATAATGAAATTTTGTATCCCGAAAATTTGGGCGCTTATGAAATTCAGTATTTTGAAAACCTTGACCCGGATACCCTAAAGCTTATGACCGGTCTCTGGGACGAGCTTAAGGTCGAGGGTGAAACAAACTACAGCGTCTATATCGGACTCGCTGCCGTCGTTTTCGCGGCAGGCGCGCTGATTGGTTTCTCTATTGTTCGAAAAAAACGCCGTACGGCAGAGGTGTAATCAGACGGCAAATGGCAGATAAAGGAACGGCCGCCCTCGGGCGGCAGTTTTTATGCGTGTTTGAAGCGGTATTCGCTTTTCTTTAGAGCGGTAATAAAGTCCTCATTTGTACGTATGTCGTTGTTAAAAATCATCCCGCTCGCGCCGCAGTCGCCCGGTTGGTGAAAATCGGAGCCGGCGGTCGTCAGTTTTTCGTACTTTTTTGCCCACAGCGCGGCGAACTCGTTGTTTGAGTTGTGGCGCGGGTTGCCGTTAAAGACCTCATAGCCGTCGAGATAGTCGGGTTTTGTAAGCGTCATGCCGAAACGAAACGGATGTGCCTGAACGACAAGCAGGCCGTTTTCTTTTGCCAGCGGATAAAAGGTTTTGGGTGAGAGGGCGGTTAAGCCCTCGTTTTCGCGCAGGAACTTTTCAGTGATGCCGTAGATAAGGTAGTCGTTGTCACCCTCGTCAAAGCAGATTTCCATACCGAGGATTACTCGGAAGCGTCCTTTTGCCGCTTCTGCGGCAAGTTCGTAGCCCCTTAAAAAATAATCCACCCATTCATTCCAGCTCTGTAATCCCGCTTTTAAAAACGTGTAACTGGTGAAATGGTTGGTCAGAAAGACGGTGCTGTAGCCATGTGCGGCGAAAAGCTCTCCGAACTCTGGGGCATAGCAGCGCGCACAGCGGCTGACCTCACTTGTGTGCGCGTGTGTTTCAACAAGGTAGTCTGGCAATATAAACATCTCCGTAGTTTTTGAAAAAGTATATCGTTTAAAACCGAAAATGTCCATTACTACTTGAAAATATTTTAAAAACTGTTATTATAAAAGGTATAATATTTGGAGGCGCGTCAATGAATAAACTGAAAATCGCCATCATCGGCACCGGTGGAATATCTCATGAGCATATCAGCGGCTATTTGGCAAACGAAAACACGGAGCTGTACGCGTTCTGCGACATCAACGAGGGACAGCTCAAAAAAATGTCCGAGAAATTTAACATTCCGTGGGAACGCTGCTTTCTTGACAAGGACGAAATGCTGAAGGCTCTCCCTGAAATCGACGCGGTCAGCGTGACCACCTGGAACGCCGCCCACGCAGAATGTACCATCGCGGCGCTGAATGCCGGAAAGCATGTTTTGTGCGAAAAACCGATGGCGATGAACGCCAAAGAGGCCGAGGCGATGAAGGCCGCCGCCGAAAAGGCCGGAAAGCTTCTGATGATCGGATTTGTGCGCCGCTACGGCAACGACGCGGCAGTCATGAAGGACTTTATCGACAGCGATTATTTCGGTGAAATATACTACACAAAAGCCACCTACCTGCGCCGTAACGGCAACCCCGGCGGTTGGTTCGGCGACAAGTCCCGTTCGGGGGGAGGACCGCTCATTGACCTCGGCGTACATGTTATCGACCTTGTGCGTTACCTGACGGGCAACCCGAAGCCTGTTTCCGTTTATGGCGCCACCTTCCGGAAACTGTTCAACCGCCCCGGCGTCAAATCGACTAAGGGCTATGTTTCCGTCAGCGCCGGCGAAGAGGATATTTGCGACGTTGAGGACCTTGCCGCCGCGATGATACGCTTTGAAAACGGTATGGTGCTTTCGGTCGAAGCCAGTTTCTCGCTCAATCTGAAAGAGGGCAGGGGCGATATCGAGTTTTTCGGTACCAAAGCCGGAGCCAAGCTTGACCCCAATGTCGAAATATTTACGAACATCAACGATTATATGACAAACGTAAGCTTTTCACAGAACACGGGACTGGATTTCAACGGTCTTTTCAAGAGAGAAATTGACCATTATATTGACTGTATTCTCGGTAAATCATCCCCTCGCGCTCCGGCAGAGGACGGTGTCGAAATGATGAAAATCCTTGACGCGGTGTATGAGTCGGCTAAAACGGGACACGAAGTGATTTTAAAGTAAGGAGTAGCCTATGTACGAAAACGGCAGCACGGACAAAAGTAAACTCGGCGATCTTGTGATATCAGAGGAGGTCATCGCGTCCATCGCGCAAAGCGCCGCGCACGATGTCGAGGGCGTCGCGTCCTTTGCTCCGAAGCCGACGGATGTTATCGCCGCTCTCAAGGGGCTTGACGGCAACAAATATGTCAATATATCCATCGGCGACAGCGATATTAAAATTTCGCTGTATATCGTTGTAAAACCGGGGCACAACATACAAACCGTCGCCGGTGAGGTACAAAAGGCCGTCAAATCGACGGTGCAGAACATGACGGGCAAGGTCGTTTCTAAAATCAACGTAACCATTGCCGGACTTGAAAACGGATAACTGTCAAAGGAGAGCGTATGAACCGTCATGAAGCGAGAGAGCAGGCCTTTTTGGTCGCGTTCGAAAAAGAATTTAACCGAGAAACGAATGCCGTAGAACTATTGCTGCTCGGCGTGACTTTGGGTCTTTTTAAAGAAAATGATTTTTCTCAAAAGCTCGTCGTTTTGATGGAAGAAAAAACCGACGAGCTGGATAAAATCATTGAGGAAAATTCCATCGGCTGGAAAGTCGGCCGTTTGCCGAAGGTATCCCTTGCTGTTTTAAGGCTTGCCATTTGCGAGATGCTCTATGTCGGGGATGTGCCGACCGGCGTTTCCATCAATGAGGCTGTCGAGATTGCCAAAAAATACGCGACTGCCGAGGACGCCTCGTTTATCAATGGTGTGCTCGGTACGGTCGCGCGCAAAACAGAGGCAAAGACATGAGCGTCTTTCTCGGACTCGACACAAGCAATTACACCACTTCCGCCGCGCTTTTTGACAGCGCGTCTTTCACGGTGAAACAAACGAGGAAGCTTTTGCCCGTTAAGGAAGGCGAGAGGGGACTGCGCCAGAGCGACGCGGTGTTTCACCATACGGCGGTTCTGCCGGGTCTTCTCGAAGAACTGCTCGACGACAGCGCGCCGCCTGACGCCGTCGGTGTCAGCTTCGCGCCGGAGCGCCGTGAAGGCTCCTATATGCCGTGTTTCCTCGTCGGAGAGGGGTTAGGGCGTGCCATAGCCGCCGCCAAAAAGATATCCCTGCACCGCTTTTCTCATCAGGAGGGACATATTGCCGCCGCCCTGTTTTCCGCAGAAAAGCTTGACTGGGTCGGTACGAAGTTTTTCGCGTTTCATGTTTCTGGCGGCACGACGCGGCTTCTGCTTACAGACAGCGCCGAAAATACTCCGTTTACCGTATCGCCGCTTGCCTCCTCGTTGGATTTGAAGGCGGGACAAGCTATTGACCGTCTAGCCGTCCGTTTAGGATATAGGTTCCCCGGGGGAAAACAGCTTGATTTATTGTCACAGGAGAGTACCGGGGACTGGTTTATCGGCGTAAATGTACCTTTGAAGGACGGCTCTTGCTCTTTGTCGGGGCTTGAGAACAAAGCGAATCAAATGCTTGCCCGCGGCGTGTCTCCCTGCGATACGGCACGGTTTGTGTTCGACAGTATTGCCGCCGCGCTTTACGCCATGTACACGCACGCGGCTTTAGAATACGGTACGCTTCCCGTCCTGTTTGCCGGAGGCGTCATGGCGAACACGCGTATTCGTTCTCTGCTTAGCCGTATTCCGGGTAGTGTTTTCGCGCAGCCGGAGTTCTCCTGCGACAACGCCGCGGGAGCCGCCATCCTCGCGTATCTGGAGGAAAAAGAATAATGTATACGCCGACGCCGTCGGTACTGACGGTTGCGCAGCTCAACAATTATGTCAAATCGCTGCTCGAACGCGACGATAATCTCTGCGCTCTTTTCGTAACCGGAGAAATCTCCAATTTCAAATACCATTCCAGCGGTCATCTGTATATGAGTCTTAAGGATAAGGATGCCTCAATTAAGGCGGTCATGTTCCAGAGAGAGGCTTCACGGCTTAAATTTCTGCCGACCGACGGAATGAAGGTCATTATCCGCGGACGCGTTTCGCTTTATCCGAGGGACGGCTCGTATCAGCTCTATATTGACGATATGCAGCCGGACGGCTTGGGGGCATTAAATCTCGCCTTTGAGCAGCTTAAGGAAAAGCTGCAAAAGGAAGGTTTGTTTGATGAGAAAAAAAAGAAACCGCTTCCGCAATTTCCAAAGCGCGTCGGTGTCATCACCTCAAAGACAGGGGCGGCAGTACGCGATATCGTATCGGTTCTGAAAAGGCGGTATCCACAGGCAGAGGTCGTGTTTTGCGCATCGTCGGTTCAGGGAGTGGGCGCCGCAGAGGAGCTTGCCGAGGCCGTTCGTCTGTTTAACAAGAAAAAGGCGTCAGATGTGCTGATAATCGGCAGAGGGGGCGGCAGTCTTGAGGACCTTTGGGCATTCAACGAGGAAGTTCTTGCCCGAGCCGTCGCCGCATCAAAAATTCCCGTCATTTCCGCGGTCGGTCATGAAACGGATTTTACCATCTGTGATTTCGTTGCCGACTGCCGCGCGCCGACGCCGTCGGTTGCCGCCGAGCTAGCCGTACCGGACGCCGTCGAGCTGAGCGCCTGGCTGAGCGCCGAAGGAAACCTTTTATATAAGCTTATCCGTGAGAGAACCGCCGAGGAGCGCACACGGCTGACAAGGCTTAAACGCTGCCGTGTGCTGGAGAACCCGCAGACACTGATAACGGATGAACGCGAACGCCTCGAAAGGCTGTATACGGGCATGAACACGGCGTTTGAAACACGCCTGAAGCTCGAAAGGGAGCGCCTTTACGGCAACGCCGGACGGCTGAACGCACTCAGTCCGCTGGGAGTATTAAAACGCGGCTATTCGATTGTGTTTGAGGGAAAAAGGATAGTCTCCACAGTCAACGCGCTGTCAAGGGGTTCAGAGGTTACACTACGTTTTCAGAACGGCGACGCAGATGCCGTGATTAAGGAGATTTACCATGAGTGAAGAGAAAAATAATACGTTTGAGTCAAAGGTTTTACGGCTTGACGAAATTGTCAATAAATTAGAAAGCGGCGGTCTGCCGTTAGAGGAGTCTCTGCGCCTGTTTGAAGAGGGGACTGCGCTCGTACGCCAGTGCGGTACGTATCTTGATCGCACGGAGCAAAAAATCAGCGAGCTTATAAAACCAAAGGATGAATAACATGAGTTTTGATTCCTATATAGCCTATATCAACGACGCGCTCTTTGAGGAAAAGGCGCTTAAAAATACGGCTGCCGACGCCGTCCGTAAGGCGATGAGTTACAGTCTGTCCTGCGGCGGAAAGAGGATTCGTCCGCTGCTGACGCTTTTGTTCTGCGAGGCGTGCGGCGGTAAAAAAGAAGACGCGCTCGCCTTTGCGAGAGCCGTTGAATATGTACACACCTATTCGCTTATTCACGATGATTTACCCTGTATGGACAATGACGACTACCGCCGCGGCAATCTTTCGTGCCACAAAAAATTCGGCGAGAACGTCGGATTATTAGCGGGTGACGGTCTTTTAACGCTGGCGTTCGGTATAATCGCCGACGCCGCGCGGGACGGTTTCTGTACCGCTCAGACTGCCGTTTGGGCTGCTGCGGAGCTGAGCGCGGCGGCAGGATACCGCGGTATGATTGCCGGTCAGGCCATCGATCTCGCCGCTGAGGGGAAGGCGGTCAGTATTGATTTGCTGCGCGAAATGGATTTGCTTAAGACCGGCGCGCTGATCAAAGCGGCGTGTCTTCTCGGCTGTATCGCCGCCGACGCGGATGACGAACTGTCTTCGGCGGCGGCACGCTATGGCGGTAGTATCGGGCTGGCTTTTCAAATTACCGATGATATTCTCGACGTCACAGGCAGCACCGAAACCATCGGGAAGCCTGCCGGAAGTGATGAGTCAAACGATAAATCAACCTATGTGAAGCTTTTAGGGCTTGAACGCTGCCGTTCTCTTGTCAATGAACTTACCGATACGGCGATTGCCTCGCTTGAGGTGTTTCCGGCGAACAAAGAGGGACTTTCGGCGCTGGCGCTCATGCTCGCGAAGCGCGATAAATAACGTAAGGGAAACAGTGTATGGGAAAGCTTCTCGATAGTATCGACAGGCCTCAAGACATAAAGCCGTTGGACAACGACAAGCTCTGCGAGCTTGCCGACGAAATCCGCACGGTCTTAGTCGATACGGTATCGAAAACCGGCGGACATCTTGCCTCCAACCTCGGCGTCGTAGAGCTGACTCTCGCTTTGCACAAGGTGTTCAATTCCCCGAATGATAAGCTTGTTTGGGACGTCGGGCATCAGGTGTATGTTCACAAGCTTTTGACAGGACGGCGCGACCGCTTTGGTACACTGCGCTGCGAGAGCGGACTGTCCGGCTTTTCTCGGCCGAGTGAGAGCGAGCATGATATCGTCTACAGCGGTCACAGCAGCACTTCCGTTTCCACAGCCATGGGCATCGCCGTCGCCAACAAGCTGAAAGGCAACAGGAACTATGCCGTTGCCGTTTTAGGCGACGGAGCTTTGACGGGCGGCCTTATCTACGAGGCGCTGAGCAACGCCGGTTCTCAAAATGACATCCGTTTGATCGTCGTACTCAACGACAACGCCATGTCTATTTCCCCGAATGTCGGAAAGCTTGCCGAATATTTAGCGGTCATCCGTTCAAAAGAAGGATATTTCCGATTAAAAGCGGCGACCGAACGGGGACTGAATCACATCCCGCTAATCGGCAAACCGATTTCCCGGTCAATTTTTCGTGTCAAAACCTCGCTGAAAAATATGATATATAAAAGCAACTTTTTTGAGGATATGGGTTTCCGCTATATGGGACCAATCGACGGACACGATATACATAAGCTGTGCGATGCTTTGGAGGGCGCGAAGCTGATTAACGGTCCGGTGTTGTTACATGTCAATACCGTTAAGGGAAAGGGCTATAACCCTGCGGAGGAAAGCCCGAGCACGTTTCACGGCGTCTCCAAATTCGATCCGGATACCGGCGAGTTTTCTATAACGACACCTTCTTATTCCGACCAGTTTGGCGAGTTTCTTTGTCTTCAGGCAAAAAAGGATAAGCGCATCTGCGCCATCACCGCCGCCATGTCGCTTGGAACCGGATTGCGCCGTTTTTCAGAGGAATTTTCGGAACGGTTTTTTGATGTCGGCATCGCTGAGGAGCACGCGCTTCCCTACGCGCTCGGTCTTGCCCAAAGCGGGATGCTTCCCGTTTTTGTTGTTTACTCAACGTTTTTGCAGCGTTGCTTTGACCAAATTATTCATGATGGTGCTCTTCAAAACCAGAATATGATTATCGCCGTTGACCGTGCCGGACTCGTCGGCGAAGACGGAGAAACCCATCAGGGAATATACGACGTTTCCTTTCTTAACGGTATCCCGAACGTCACCGTCTATGCGCCGTCCTGCTTTTCACAGCTCAACAACTTCCTCGTACAGGCTCTCTACCATACTCCGGGACTCACGGTGGTGCGCTACCCGCGCGGCGGCGAAGGAGAGCTTCCTGAGGACTATATCCCGACTGCGGAAAATTATGAAACCTATTTCACAGAAGATGCGGATATTTTACTCATTACCTACGGCAGGCTG
This sequence comes from uncultured Eubacteriales bacterium, assembly GCA_964516565.1. GTDB lineage: Bacteria > Bacillota > Clostridia > Oscillospirales > Acutalibacteraceae > DTU089. Next base: position 41,956 of record CAZEXA010000004.1, read on the forward strand.
TTTTCTGAGACGTGTAAGGCTGCTCTCTCCCTAAGACAACAGGGAAAGATGACCGGTATTTTGAAGCTCAACCGCATTAAGCCGATAGACGGGGAAGCGGTTCATTTTTGCCGCAGATATGCGGATATTTACTTCTTTGAGGAGGGAATCCTCAGCGGCGGAGCCGGAGAAAGCTTTTCTCGGATGCTACTTGAAGAGAGCTTTACCGGGCGCTTTACGCTCAAGGCGTTCCCGGACTGTTTTGTTGAGCAGGGGCACGTTGATTCGCTGTTAAGAAAATACAGTCTTGACGCCGATGGTATGCGCCGCACAGTCGAAGAACCGGGTGACCGTTCATGAACGGCGGTGAACGGATCGACAGCTCGCTGTTTCTCCGCGGTTTTTGTGAGAGCCGCGAAAAGGCAAAAGCCCTCGTAATGGCGGGTCAGGTCTACTTAAATGGCGTAAAAGAAATGAAGCCCGGCACGCGTATTAAAGACGACGATTCTCTTGAAGTGCGCGGTGCGTCCTCAAAATACGTCAGCCGCGGCGGTTTTAAGCTTGAAAAAGCACTCGCGGAATTTCATATTTCGATTGAAAATGAAATTTGCATGGACGTAGGCGCCTCGACGGGCGGTTTTACCGACTGTATGCTGCAAAACGGCGCGGCGAGGGTCTACGCCGTTGACGTAGGGTATGGTCAGTTTGCTTGGAAGCTGCGTACCGATGAACGCGTCGTTGTGCTTGAGCGGACGAATTTTCGCTATATCACCGGCGAACAGGTACCGGAGCCTATCGATTTCGCAAGCGTTGACGTATCATTTATCTCCTTAAAGCTGATTTTGCCCGTTCTTGCGCCGATGCTGTCTAAAAGCGGACGGGCGGTTGTTTTGATAAAGCCGCAATTTGAGGCGGGACGGGAAAAGGTCGGAAAAAAAGGCGTCGTGCGGGATCCCGCGGTACACAGAGAGGTCATAGAGGCTGTCTGCGCGGCGGCGCTCACATGCGGGTTTACGATTGTCGGATTGTCCTATTCACCAATCAGGGGACCTGAGGGCAATATCGAATATCTGCTGTATTTAAAGAAGGGGAACGGTACCTTCCCGCAAAATATTAACATCGGGGAGCTTGTCGCCTCTTCTCATTCTCAGTTGGAGGAAAAAGACCTATGAATGTGTTTATACTGCCGAATATGACTCGTGAAAGCGCTTTGCCGGTGACAAAGAACGCGATTACCGTGTTACTGCGCCTCGGTTGTGCGGTAACGCTGGATACCGCGATGTACGAAACCTTTAAGGAGTTCGGCAGCGTTGTCTATCTGCCGTCGGATGAAGCCGCTAAGAAAAGCGATATCATTATATCTGTCGGCGGCGACGGCTCGCTGATTTACGCCGCAAAATACGCGGCAAACAACGGAAAACCCCTTCTTGGCATCAACGCCGGCAACCTTGCGTTTATGGCGGGTCTTGAGGGAAATGAAACGGAGCTGCTCAGCCGCCTGATCAGCGGTGCGTACACTGTCGATAAGCGCATGCTTCTCTCCGTGTCGATTCTTGACGCGAACAAAAGGGAAGTCTATTTTTCTTACTGTCTTAACGACGCCGTTGTCTTACGCGGCAGTAACATGCATTTGCTCAGGCTGTCACTGTTCAAGGACGGCGAAAAGCTCAACGACTACAACGCCGACGGCCTCATCGTCGCCACACCGACCGGCTCCACGGCATATTCGCTGTCCGCGGGAGGTCCGATTATCGAACCGAGCGTGGAAAGTATCGTCGTCACACCTGTCTGCAGCCATACGCTGATGTCGCGTGCCATCGTTCTGCGCGCCGATACGGAGATAAAAATCACCGTTCCGTTCATGGGCGCAGGAGCGCTACTCTCGTGTGACAGCTGTGAAGCAGTCAGACTGCCCGAGGACGGCGCCGTCGTCATTAAAAAAGCGGATATCACCTGCGACCTCATTCGTATTAAACAAACCTCGTTTATTAATATACTCAAGGATAAATTTACGGACAGAACTTTATAATGACGGAGGAAACGAAATGAAACGTAGCAGACAGAAGCTTATTGTTGATCTGGTCGAGTCCTATTCCATAGGTACCCAAGAAGAACTGCTTTTCATGCTCGCGGAGAGAGGGTATGACGTCACACAGGCAACCGTGTCTCGCGATATCAAGGAGCTGCGCATCGTTAAGACCCCCAATGACCGGGGCGGCTACCGCTACACGATTGAAAAAAGCAGTGACGACACCGTATCGCGGTTTTACGCCATCTTTGCCGAATCGGTTATCAGCATTGATTATGCCGGTCATATGTGCGTACTTAAGTGTTTTCCGGGACTGGCTCAGGCGGCTTGCGCGGCCATCGATTCCATGAATCTCAAGGAGATTCTCGGCACGCTGGCGGGCGAAGATACGATTTTTGTGCTCTGCCGCGACGAGAAGGACGCCAATACGCTGACGGGAACCGTCACGAAGATGCTTAAATCCTGATATGCTTTCTTATCTGAAAATACGCAATATTGCCATTATAGAGGAAGCCGAAATTCGGTTTTCTTCGGGATTGTCCGTGTTAAGCGGAGAGACCGGCGCGGGTAAATCCATTGTTCTTGACGCCATCGGCGCGGTTTTGGGCTTTCGTACCTCGCGGGAGCTTATTCGTACCGGTGCGTCCGAGGCGAGCGTCAGCGCGGTTTTCAGCGGACTGTCCGATGCTGTGTCGGCAAAGATGAACGATTTCGGGATTGTGCCGCAGGACGACGACACACTGCTCCTATCACGCGTAATCGGACAGGATAAAAACCTCTGTAAAATTAACGATACACCCGTCACGGTATCGGCGCTCCGGGAGCTGGGAAGCCTCCTTATCCACATTCACGGCCAGCAGGATAGCCGCGAACTGCTCGACAGCGCCAAGCATCTCGGTTATATCGACCGCGTCGCTTCTGATGAAACGCTGCTCGCCGAAATGGATGAGTTATATGAACGCTATTCACTGGTCGAGCGCGAGATTGAAAAGCTGTCGGTCAGTGACGCGAAAAAGGCACGTCTGACCGATATGCTGAACTTTGAAATCAATGAGCTGAGTATGGCGCAAATCCGGCCGGGAGAGCGGGAAGCGCTTAAAAAACGACGCGCGACGCTGCAAAACGCCGAAAAGCTGACCGCGTTACTCGGCGAGGTAAAGGACGCTTTTTTGGGAGGCGAAGGTCCCGGTGCCTGTGAACTGCTGTCAACTGCCTCGGCGCGGCTGACGAAGGCATCCGCGCTTTATGAGGAGCTTCTGCCGCTTTCTCAAACGGTTTCCGATTTGATGTATGCGGCGGAGAGCGCTGCCGAGGAGCTGCGCGCTTTGCCGGATTTCGACGCGGACGGCAACGAGCTTCAAGAAATCGAGGAACGCCTTGATTTGTTATACAGACTCGCTGTCAAGTACGGCGATACAGAGGAAGAAATGCTTTCCTATCTCCTGAGGGCGAAGGAAAAGCTCGATTCGCTGATATTTTCCGAGGAGCGTATCCGTGCGCTGACTATAGAGAGCGCAGCGCTGCTGGAACAGTGTAATGAGAAGGCTGCCGCGCTGACCGCCGTGCGGAAAACGGCTGCGGCTGCTTTTCAAAAGGCGGTTGCCGCCGAATTATCCTACCTCGACATGCCCTCAACACGCTTTGAGGTACAGTTTACCGAGGCGCCGCTGTCGTCGCTCGGTGCCGATGACGTGCAATTTTTACTCTCGGCTAACGTCGGCGAGGACTTAAAGCCCCTGACAAAAATCGCCTCGGGCGGCGAGTTGTCACGGATTATGCTGGCGTTTAAGAGCGTGCTTTCGGACAAGGACGGCATCGATACGCTGATTTTTGACGAAATTGACGCGGGGGTCAGCGGCCGCGCCGCTATAAAGGTCGGTCAAAAGCTCAAAGAGGCATCGAAGAATAAGCAGGTCGTCTGTGTTACGCATCTGTCGCAGATTGCGGCTTTTGCGGACACGCATTATTTGACCGAAAAACGTGCCGAGGGCGGAAAAACCTTTACAAGCGTCACATCGCTCGACGATGACGGCAGAAAAAAAGAACTCGCGCGCATCATGGGCGGCGGTGACATCACGCCGGTACAGCTTAAAAACGCAGAAGAACTTCTTACATACGGGAGGAAAACATCATGAAACTCGGTGCCTGCATTTCCGCAAAGGAATTAGGCCGCGTGCCGCTTGTCAAAAAAGCGGGTTTTGACTACTGTGAAATCGGCATCAATACCGTCAGCGGTATGAGCGATGATGAGGTGAAGGCTTTTATTGATATGCTCAATGAAAACAGTCTGACCTGCGATGCCGCCAATTGTTTTATCAAAGGCGGTATCAAGGTTGTCGGCGAAACAGTCAATTACCCCGTACTCGGCGAATACCTTGACCTCGTTTTAGACAGAGCGCAAAAAATCGGTATTCAGACTATGGTGTTCGGCAGCGGCGGGTCGCGGACGTGGGAGGACGGATTTTCTCCCGAAAAGGCGTATGAGCAGGTCGTGCTGTTTCTGAAGGAATACGCCGGTCCCCGCTGTGCGGACAGAGGAATAGACATCGCCATCGAACCGCTGATTTTCAGAGCGTCGAAAATGATCCATTTTGTTGCGGACGCCGTCAAGCTCTCCGAGGATGCCGGACTGCCCAATGTCAAAGCACTTGTCGATGTCTATCATATGGTGCAAAACGGAGACGACATCGGCAATATCCTCAAATACCCCGATACCGTCATCCACGCCCACATCTCAAACCCCTACGACCGTAAATATCCATTATCGTCGGGCGAGTATGACTATAAGCGTTTTCTTGACAGCTTAAAAGCCGTCGGATGCCGCCGCTGCTCAATTGAAGCGGAGACGGAGGATTTTGAAAAGGACATTTTTACAGCTTCAAAACTACTTTATTCTATCAACTGATATAACAAAAAATTAAAAACAGGGCGTACCGAATGAATCTCGGTACGCCCTAAATATGTTATATATCAGTGTTCCAGCGCCTGCTGTACCGCTTCTCTAAGGCAAAAACCCGACAGCACCGTCGCATCGCGGTCATAGTCTTCCGCGAGACGAAACAGTTCCGCTTTCGTTTCGTCGTCTCCCGAGGTGATTGCCTCAAAGCAGAGCGTGAGAATTTTTACACACGCGTCGAATTTGTCTGACCAGACCTTTAATTCCGCGAACAGCGGGACAGAGGTGTCCTTCAGCATTTCGGCGCAGGCTGCGGCGTTGTCAAGATATTCGGAAAGAATCGCGAATGCTTTGAAGGGGCTGCCGTGGTCAAGCTCGAACAGTGCCTTGTCGAGCGTTTGGCTTAAGAAAACCGAGCCGTGCCTGTTCAGGCAGGAAACCTGCAAATGGTCGGCAATGTAGCTAAACAGCGTTGCCTTTTCCCCAAGAACGGTATTCAGCGCGTATTCATACGACTGTTCTTTATCATACTGCTCCGGGTTCCAGAGATAGTCGGCGATTGTCAGCAGCGGGATTTTTGAACAGTTGGCGTATTCCATCACATTGGCAATAAGCCCGCGTGCATAGCGATATAGGTCACTGTCGCGCCCCTCGAGGGGACCGATGTGCATCTCGTGGAACATTTCGGCGTCATTGACGGGGTAATTGTCCCAGTAGAGAGGACGGTGGCGCGTACTGTCAATGAATTTAATGGCTTCAAGAGAGGTCAGTTCCTGCGAGCAAATATCATGCCCCGTCCAGAAAATCCGGATTTCCGGATACAGTCCCTGCCCGAGCTTGGAAATGAAGAACTCATCACCCTTGCCGTGGTACTGGAGCGGACACATGGTAAGCTCGACAGTGCGGTCAAGCGCCGTCAGCGTATCGTAAGCCCTGTTGACAAGATCGATATGGGCGAAAAGCGTTTCGCCGTAACGCTCCTTGTCCTCGTCATACTGAAGCTGACGCGGAATATCGTCAAGCAGCAGACCGAATTTGCGGATACCGATGTCATATAACGATTTGAGTTTACGGATAAGGGTATCAAAGTCCTCCTGACTCGTGTACCGCATGGACAGTCCGGGAGCGATACAATAGTGAAAATCAATTTCGTTCTCAACGCTGAGCTGAAACAATTCTCTTAAGTCATCAAGCTCCTTCTCGGGGTAGCATTCACGCCATTTGGCGCGGTGGTACGCATCGTCCTTGGGAGCATAATAGAAGGTATTCATGCCGTGGCGTGCCATCAGCTTTAAGACGTCCTTGCGTATTGCAGGCGCCCAAGTATTGCCGTAAAAGCCCTCGATGTAGCCGCGTTTCTCAAAAAGGGGATAGTCTTCAATGGCTCCGGCGCAAAGCTCATGCTGCATGAGCAGCTTTGTAAGAGTACAGAGAGCGCGAAACAGTCCGCGCTTTGCACAAGCGGTGATACTTAAGGCGTTTTCGCTGATTTCCAGAAAATACTTCTCATCACACAGACGGTGCGTTTTTTCGCTATAGGCCGTCTTTTCGTTTTCCGTAACGGTGATTCTGATGGCTAAGTTTCCTTCGCGTTTTGCGGGAAGCTCGTCATTTAGAAAGGCAAATGCATATTCATTGTAATCGCCGGATACGGTGACGGACGGAATACCTTTGAACAGCGGTTCGCCGGTAAGTGTCATTTTTTGAGGTTTCGGAAAAATCATAATGAAAGTATATCTCCTTTATATTTTTCGATATAGGCGTTATTGATCTCGTCGCCGCCATCTACATTGCTGCTCAACCAGACCTCGGGAATAATGCCGTCGATAAGCAGATACTCAATCGTTTGAGCGACAATGGCGTTTAAAATTACCGCGCCCGCCGCCGTCGAGGTCGGGGCGGCGTTTCGCCCGAGCGCGGGGAATGGGACAGCAGCGTCGCCGATACAGCCGCCGTTGTCTAATACGATATCCGCCAGCTCGAACAGGCGCTTACCGCTTTTGTGGCGCGAAGCGCCCGACATCGTATGGCGCATATTGGTAAGAGCGACCACCTTTACACCGTTTTCACTGCAGAGCTGCGCCATATCGACCGGAACGCCGTTCCTACCGGAATTTGAGATGATTACAATCGTGTCGTCCTGTCGGATTTCATAGCGTTCAAAGAGGATGAGGGCGTACCCCTGGAGACGCTCGATTTTCGTGCTCTTGACTGCGGATTCGTGGAGCATCAGCGAAGTTTCGAGTATCGGACGGATATTGACAAGCCCTCCCGCACGGTAAAAGACCTCCTGCGCGAGAAGTGAGGAATGTCCGGTTCCCAGCAAAAAGATGTTGTGCCCGCTTTTAAGCGTATCGGCAAACAGCCGTGCACAGGCGTCGAGCTTGTCCGCTTGGGTTTCCTCGATGTCGGTGATTATTTTCCCGATAATGTCGAAGTATTCCTGTATCTTATTCACAATCGTTTTCTCCTTCTTGTATGGCGGCCATGACGGCGCCGATAACCGGCGGGCAGGTGAGAAGCCCTACATTTATTTTCGGGAACTCCTTATGGATGTGTCTTTTGAAAAGATTCAAATAATTTCTATGATTTTCAAAAACGCCGCCCCAAAGCCCTAACGAGGAGCACCCGTCAAGGGAGCGAAGCAGGGCGAGGGCGGTATCGCTTAAATCTTTGGCGTTTTTCTTTAAAACAGCGTTAGCCGTTTTATCGCCGTTTTCGGCGCATTCGAAGACTTTCAGCGTAAAAGCGGCAATTTGACTGCGTTCCATGGGCGGGTCGTAAAAAATATCAATAAGACCCAGGATTTCCTTTGTTCCGTAATAATCGAGCGCCGCTTCTGTCAGCGCCGTTTCGGGCGCGCTTTTTTCAAAGCCGCGGATAGCGGCCTTGAGTGCGTCGAGGGCTATTGTATACGACGAGCCCTCGTCGCCGAGGATATATCCCCAGCCGCCGGTGTGCAGAATTTCGCCGTTCTGCTTACGCCCGGCGACCATCGAGCCGGTGCCGCTGATTGCCACGGCGCAAGGTCCCTGTACCGAAAGCGCAGACAGTGCAATATAGATATCGCTGTCCATGATGATTTTTTCAGCAGGCACGATCCCCCCCGCAAAACGCTCTGTCTCCTCCAAAGAGGCGCGTTCGCTGATGGCGGACATGCCGATAAAGGCGCACTGAAAACATTCCGCATGGCAGGCGTCAAGAAGCCAGTAGACGATTTCGCACATATTGCGCCGGGCGGTATCGAGCCCAATGGAATTGTAATTGATGCTCTTGCCGTCGGCGCGCGCAAGGACGTTGCCGTTTTGATCCGCGACAACAGCCGTCGTATGCGTACCGCCGCCGTCAACTCCGAGATAATACATGCTATCCCTCCTTTGACACCCTTTGCTGACAGTATACATAAACGGGTGCACTTTTTCAAGAAATTCTTTACATTTTTCCCCATATTCTCGGATACCGCCCGACAGGCTTTAATAGCTTTGAAATCAAACCGCAGCTTCCTTCCGCATGGAATACGTTTGCCGTAAAAAATATCACGGCGCACGGGACAGTATTTTCCATCGGGATTAAACGTACCGAAAGCGGATACCGCGCCGCGCTTTCAGATGGAAGAAGCTTTGATTTCTCCGCCGGAGAAGCGGTTGCGATTACCATATAAATTTTTTATATTTATTGCTTTTTCAACGGAACAATGATACAATTTTTAGCAAGTTTGGTATCTAACATATCGCGTAACAGCAAGGAGGAAGAAAGTATGTCAAAAGCCATGGAGGTCGTCGGTAAAACCCTTAAAAGCAGAATGATTAAAAAGAGTGTAAAACTAAAAACGGAAAGCCCCGCGGTTCCTATCCCGCCGGGAAAGTACGATAAGATTGACAAACCTGTCAGTGATCATTTCACGGTCGGGTTCGCCAAAACAGATGTCATGCCTGACGATATCCCACAGAAAAAGTACTATATCGCCGGTTACAGCGCCTATAATCCCGCCAAGGGCATTTTAGACCCGATGACGGTCAGCGCCGTCTACATAGACGACAATTCCGGGCGCGGCGGCGTCGTGTTCGTGTCAGTGGACAGTGTCGGCCTCTCTCGATACGATGTGAATCTCGCCCGCGAAAACCTGATGCAGTTCTGCCGCGACACCGGCTGCCGCAGCGTCAACATATGCAGCACGCACAATCATGCCGGTATTGACACCATCGGTATGTGGGGACCGCTCCCGCGCTCCGGACGCGACAAGAAGTATATGGATATCCTGCATAAGGGCATCACCGATGTCGTGCTTCGCGCCTATGATGACAGACGCGACGGCGACCTTTTCTACGGTAAGAAGGAGAGCGAGGAGATTCAGCGCGATTCCCGTCTGCCGCACGTTTTCTGTAAGGACTTGACAAGGCTTCGCTTTGTACCCTATGACAAGAGCCGCGAGGTCTGGATACTCAACTATGCCTCGCATACCGAGTCAATGCTCGGCCACAATAATCTTGCCAGCGCTGATTTCGCCACGTATCTGCGCCGCTCCGTTCTTGAAAAGACCGGTAACGAGGTCATTTACTTTGTCGGTGCCATCGGCGGGCTTATTCGTCTGAAGGAGCTTGACCCCGATAATATCAAGTCCACCATCATGGGCGGCGAGTCGCTCTCGCGTACGGCAATAGTTATTGAAGACGAGAGGAAACTTCAGCCTGTCGTCAATATGCTGCGGCAGGAGTATTACTCTCCGGCGGACAACTATCTGCTTGCCACACTGTGCAACTTTAATATTGTCAAGAACGATAAGTTCGGTTCGGAAAAAAGCTCCATCGGTCTTGCCATCAAGACAGAAATGACCTACTTTGAAATCGGCGACCTCAAAATGCTGCTGCTTCCCAGCGAACTGTTCCCGGAGCTTGCCTACGGCGGATATTTGAGCGCTGAGGAGTCGGCAGAGGGTAAGTCGCCCGACATTAATCCGACGCCGCTCGTCGATATTGCCAAAGACAAGAATCTTCTTATTTTCGGAGTATCTAACGATTTCACCGGTTATGTCGTCCCGCCCAACGACTTTTTGCTCAATCCCACCGCGCCGTATATGGAACGCGGCAAGGACCGGCTCGACAGGGGACATTATGAGGAAACGAACTCTTTAGGACCGCAAACGGCAAAAACGATTGCCGACACATTCCAAGGCATCATGGACATAGTAAGCGCGTATACAAAGAAATAATTACCATAAAAAAACCACCGGTTTAGCCGGTGGTTTTCTGTTTTATAAATGGGGCGTTACAGGCTGGCAATATCGACGGCGGCGCGCCGTTGTGCCGACAGCTCGACGGCCTCGATAATCTGCGAACACTTGACGCCGTCGGTGAAATCGGGGGAGGTCGGCGTATTATTGGCGATGGATTCAAAGAATTCGTACATCTCGTGGACGAAGGTGTGTTCATAACCGATGACGTGACCGGTCGGCCACCACGCTTTCATATAGGGGTGGATGCCTTCGCTTGCCTGAATCAGCCGGAAGCCCTGAAGTCCCGCCTCATCGTCCGCGCTGTAATACTGCAGCTCGTTCATTCTCTCAAAAATAAATTTTATGCTGCCCTTGTCTCCGTTGATTTCAATGGACAAGTCGTTTTTATGTCCCTGCGCGAAGCGCGTTGCTTCAAAAACGCCCAGCGCGCCATTCTCAAATTCGGCAATAAAGACTGAGCCGTCGTCCACGTCCACATCGCCCTGTTTAGCGCCTTCCTGTGCGCTGGCGGACAGACCGATCATGCTTTCGACAATGGGTCTGCTCTTGATAAAGGTTTTCTGCATCCCCATGACGCTTTTGATGTCCCCGACAAGAAAGCGGGACAAATCAATAAAATGCGCGCCGAGATCGCCGAGAGAGCCGGAGCCGCAGACTTCCTTTTGTAAACGCCAGATTAGCGGGAAGTTGGGGTCGATAATAAAATCCTGTAAATAGGAAGCCCGCACATGGCGGATAGTCCCGAGCTTACCGTCTGCAATCATGTTTTTGGCAAGCTGTACGGCGGGGGCGAAGCGGTAATTGAAGCCGATCTGGTGTTTGACGCCGTTCTTTGTCACGCAGTCAAGCATTTCACGCGCGTCTTTAAGACTGAGCGCCAGCGGCTTTTCGCAGAAGACGTGCTTGCCGTTTTCTGCGGCGGTAATGGCAATCTCCTTGTGGGCGTTTGAGGGCGCCGTAATGTCTACAACGTCAATATCCTCGCGGGCAACGAGTTTCTGCCACGAGGTTTCATAGCCGTCCCAGCCGAATTTCTCCGCCGACTGTTTTACCCATTCCTCGTCACGTCCGCAGATGGCGCGCAGGTTGACCTTGGCGCTGCTGTCGAAAAACATCCCTAAACGGTTGAATGCGTTGCTGTGCGCCTTGCCCATGAATTTGTAACCGACAAGCCCGATATTAATGTCTTTCATAAAAAACTCCCGTCATTATGTATTTAATTCATCATAAGAATACACAAACACGTCGGACATTTCCTTGATTTCATTCATTTGATATTCCGAAAAGCGGTCATATATGCCGACAATCGGGAATCCGGCCGCTTTCGCCGTGCGGATGGCATAGAGAGAATCCTCAAAGACATAGGTTTTTTCAAGCGGTGTGCCGAGATAGGAGAGCGCGTCCATAAATATTTCCGGAGAATCCTTGCTGCTGCCGGTTTCGGAGCTTGTAAAGATTTTCGGAATATACCGATCCAGACCTGTGCGCTTCATCGCCGGTTCGACAAGATGGCGGTCTGTAGCGGTGGCGATACACATTTTTACGCCTTTTGACTCAAGCAGCGCAAGAAATTCGATAACGTGCTCTTTTTTTTCCACGGTATGGTAATAATATCCCTCCACCATATCGTCGATTTCCTTAATCATTTCCGTATTTGTTTTAGTGATACCATACTCAGCACGGAAATAATCCGCTGTTTCATCGAGGTTCATAGTTCTGACCATGTCGAACAGGTCATCAGAGGGAACGATGCCCAGCGTTTTCAGATAGTTAGACGCCATGTCGCGCCATATAAACATAGAGTCGAGAAGCGTTCCGTCCAAATCGAATATAGCGCCTTTGATGTCGAGCAAAACTGTATCATCCTTTGCGAAAAATATCGAAAAAAGGGTATCACAGAAACGGAATATTGTCAAGCGTTCCGGTCCAGAGAACCGTCAGCGTACCGTGCTTTACCGTTACCGAGGACGCGATGCCCGTAAACTCGTTGCTGACCCCTACGGGATCGTCGCAGCAAAGGGTGGCGTCGGTCAGCGGATACTTTAGTCCCAGCAATGTGACGCCCTCAGCACGCTCTCCGAGCGCGAATACGGAAATCGTTCCTGTGGCGTTATCAAGAAAGGAAAGGGTTCCGTCGGTCACGGCTCCGGCGGACTGACCGTCACCGGCGATAAAGGCGCGGCAGCCCGTCTTTGACAGGCGGCTGAGTAGCTGAAAATTGGCGAGGCTGTGATCGAGCCTGCCGCCCAAAGCGCCGTACAGGAGAAAAGTATCACAGCCGGCGGCTAGCCCCTGCTGTGCGGCAAGCTCCATATCGGTATCGTCCTTTTCGGCGGGGTGGCGCACGATATACGGAAAATCCGGAACAAATCCGAGCGAATCAAAGTCGCCGACGAGCAGGTCGGGCGTGTAGCCGTTTTCGGTCAAAGCAAGATACCCTCTGTCTGCGGCAATCAACAGAGCGCCGTCATACCGTGTAAACACAACGGGAGTAAAGTCGCCTGCGCCGACAATCTGGCAAATCCTCATAAGCACACATCCTCATACCGATTTTACCTCTCAAAGAGTCGTCTGTCAATCAAAAGGATAGTTTTTTATTGCTTTTGCAACAGTGATTTGATATGATATATTGGGATGGGGGTATATGGGTATGGAAATAAGAAAATTCGGCTGGCGCGATAAGGTCGGCTACGCCATGGGGGACTTTGGTTGTAACTTAAGCTTTGCGTTGATTACCGCCTATCTTTTTACTTACTATACGCAGTATATAGGTCTGACACCAAAGCAATTCGGTATTATCATACTGATATTAAAAATTTGGGACGCTATCAATGATCCGATTATGGGTACGATTATTGACGTGAAGCCCATTAGTAAAGACAGTAAATTTAAGCCGTGGATAAAAATCGGTTCCTTTGGGTTGATTGTCAGCGGCGCGACCGTGTTTCTGCCGTTTCCTAATGCGCCGACAGGCGTTAAAATCGCCATATGCCTGATTTCCTATCTTGTCTGGGATGTTTGCTTCACACTGGTAAATGTTCCTTATGGTGCGATGAATTCCTCGATTTCCGGTAACGTAGAGGAGCGCACCGCGCTCTCGGTATGGCGCAATATCGGCGCTGCGCTCGGCGGGGGAACGGTGATGCTGCTGCCCCTTTTCTGCTACGATGAAGACAATCAACTTCTCGGCGGGCGTTTCTTCTTGCTTGCTCTCCTATTGGGCGTTATCGCGTTCTCAGCCTATACCGCGCTTCTGAAAATGACGACAGAGCGCGTTAAAATTCCTGCTACGGGCGAAAAGATTCATTACTTGGACGCGGTCAAAGGATTCTTAAAAAATCGCCCGCTGTTAGGACTGAGCATCGCCTCCTTCATGCAGATTGTCTTTTTCATGTCTACGGCGACCACGACCGCGCTGGTCTTTCAAATCTACTTCCATCAGGCGAAATTGACCACAATCGGAACGATTGCCGCCTACGCGCCGCAGATTATTTGTCTTTTATTTTCGAGTAAGCTTTCCAAAAAATACGGCAAGCGTTTTGTCGCCGCTGTGCCGCTATTGCTCAGCATTCTTTCCTGCGTTTTGATACTTATACTGCCTGTTACCGTCGAAAACGGCTTGTGGCTCTACATCGCCTTTTTGATGCTCTCTAATCTCGGCGGCGGCTTTTTCGGCTTTGTCGTCTGGGCGATGGTGACCGACTGTATCGACTATCAGCAGCTTCAGACCGGCAAGCGCGAGGAGGGGAGTGTCTACGCAATCTACTCGCTGTTCAGAAAGCTCGCGCAGGGCGTCGGCGCGTCGCTACTGTCGTTTTTACTCGGCTATGTCGGTTATAACGAAGCCCTCGGAGCCAATCAGACTAATAAAACGGCAGCTTCAATCACAAACCTTTCGATTGTTCTTGTGTTAA
>CAZEXA010000005.1:0-50502 GCA_964516565.1 uncultured Eubacteriales bacterium
TGAGGCAAAAATTCTCGGGGCGCAGGAGCGTATCGTCAGGCTTGAATATGAGTTGTTCTCTGCCATTCTTTCCTCGATTGCCGCCGAGCTGGAGCGCGTGCGTTCGACCGCGCGCGCCGTCGCCGCGCTCGATGTACTTTGCTCGTTTGCCCGTGCGGCGCGGGAAAATAACTATACCAAACCGATCGTGGACACCTCCGACGAAATTATCATCAAAGACGGGCGGCATCCGGTCGTCGAATTGATGCTCGACGGGTTACCCTTTGTTCCCAACGACACGTATCTGAACGGCAAAAGCGAACGCACCGTGATTCTCACCGGTCCGAATATGGCGGGAAAATCGACGTATATGCGTCAGGTAGCACTCATCACGCTCATGGCGCAGATCGGCAGCTTCGTACCGGCGGCGAGCGCGAAAATCGGCGTTGTCGATAGGATTTTCACCCGCGTAGGCGCGTCGGACGATTTGTCTGCCGGGCAATCCACGTTTATGACGGAAATGACAGAAGTAGCCTATATCCTGAAAAACGCGACGGCGCGCAGTCTTATTATTTTCGATGAAATCGGGCGCGGTACATCCACCTACGACGGTATGAGCATCGCCCGGGCGGTGCTGGAATATGTAAACAATAAAAAGAAGCTCGGGGCGAAAACGCTGTTTGCCACGCACTATCACGAGCTGACGGATTTAGAGGGTGTTTTAGAGGGTGTCAACAATTATAGTATTACCGTCAAACGCCGCGCGGGGGAAATCACCTTTCTACGGCGTATCGTGCGCGGACCGGCTGACGGCAGCTACGGCGTCGACGTTGCCGCACTGGCGGGCGTTCCGAAAAGCGTCGTTGACATGGCGCGGGAGATTCTGTTGTCCGTCGAGGCCGGTGAACACAGTTTTGTTAGGGGCACCGCGGAGAAAAGCGACTTTCAGGCTCAGGTTTCCTTTGACGACGGGAGCGCAAAGATTCTGATAGACGAGATAAAAACGCTTGATGTCAACACACTGACGCCGATTGAGGCGCTGTCGCTATTGTACCGGTTAGTCAAAAAGGCCAACGGAGAAGTATAACATGCCGATGATTCAAGTCCTGCCAAAACATATAGCCGATTTGATTGCCGCCGGCGAGGTCGTCGAGCAGCCTGCTTCCGTCGTCAAGGAATTGCTCGAAAATGCCATAGACGCCGGAGCGTCCGTCATCACGCTCGAAATCACGGACGGCGGGAAAACCTATATCCGTATTACCGATAACGGCTGCGGCATCGGGCGCAGCGATATCCGCGCGGCATTTACGAGCCACGCGACGAGTAAAATCAGGGAGGCAGACGATCTTGACGCCATTGCGACCCTCGGCTTTCGCGGCGAGGCGCTGGCAAGCATCTGCGCCGTCTCCAAGGTTGACGTACTGACGAGAACCGTCGATGAATCGGTCGGAACGCATTATATCGTCGAAGGCGGCGCAGAAAAGATGCTTGACGACGCGGGCTGTCCGGTCGGAACGACGATAGCCGTCCGCCAGCTGTTCTATAACGTTCCCGCGCGTATGAAATTTTTAAAAAAGGACATCGGGGAAGGCAATGCCGTCGCCTCTACGGCGCAGAGGCTGTGTCTGTCTCACCCGGAAGTGGCGTTTAAATTTATCCGTGAAGGAAAAACGGCGTTTCAAACGGCGGGCGACGGGAAGCTTCTAAACACGCTTTCTGCACTGTTCGGGCATGAGAACCGCGACAGAATGACAGAGATAAGCTACAACAGGGACGGTATTGCCGTAAGAGGACTGGTGTCGCTGCCTCATTTTTCGCGGGGCAGCCGCGCCATGCAGTTCTTCTTCGTCAACAACAGGACAGTGAAAAGCCCCGTCATGACGGCGGCGTTTGAGGAGGCCTACAAAAATATGATTACCGTCGGGAAATTTCCGGCGGGCGCGCTGTTTGTCGAGCTGCCCTTTGATGCGGTGGATGTCAACGTCCATCCCGCCAAGACCGAGGTGCGTTTTCAGGATGACAGGCGCGTTTTTGACTGTGTTTACAACGGCGTTAAAAACGCCGTTTTTGCGCCCGAACCGGCAAAACCGTCTTTTTCCGGAGCGTCGATATTCAGGCAGCTTCCCGACACCGGAAAGCAGGTGCCGATGGCGTCCGGCGGTTATACGATAAGGACCTATGGAATGCCCGTGACCGGCGGGGAGAACGAACTGCACTCTCCCGACCCGCCAGCCTTTGATTTTTTAAGCGGCGCGCCGCTGCCGCCGGGTATTAAAAAGCGGCTCGACGATGAGGGTGTTTTTGCTGAACCGGTGCCCGAGGGGCAGACGGCTTCCGAGGAAACGCCGTCTGTCACGGAAAACGGGACGCAATCCGATGAAATGCGTTTTGACGCGGATTTCTCTGACCTTTTCATTCTCGGGGAGGTCTACGGCGTCTATGTGCTGGTCAAATACGGCGGACGATTGTACATCGCAGACAAACATGCTGCCCACGAGCGGATTCTTTTCAACGAATTAAAGGCAAACAAGGGGCAGGCGGTGGTTCAGATAATGCTGCAAAGCGTTGTCGTGCATCTCTCGGCGGCTGAGTACGCCGCCGTGACCGAGAACCTTGAGCTTTTAACCGACGCCGGCTTCGATATCACCGATTTTGGGGATATGACCGTTTCGGTAAAGGGCTGCCCCGTCGCGCTGTGCAGCGAAGACGTTGCCGTCGTCGTCACGGAAATCGCGGCGCACCTCGTTATGGGCGGCAAAGAGGCGAACCCTGAAAAGCTTGACTGGATTTATCACAACACGGCTTGCCGTGCAGCGGTCAAAGCCGGGAATCCTTTGAGCGAGGACGCGCTCAAGGCGCTGATGGTCCGCGTGTTTTCGGACGGGGACGTGAGGTACTGTCCGCACGGGCGTCCGGTGGTGGTTGAAATCACAAAGCGTGAGCTTGAAAAGCTGTTTATGAGGATTCAGTAGATGGAAACAGGCACCGTTAAAATATTAGCCGTGGTTGGACCGACCGCCTCAGGTAAAACCGCTTTGGGAGTTTCTCTTGCCCGGCGCTTAAACGGTGAGGTAATTTCCGCGGATTCCATGCAGATATACTGCGGTATGGACATCGCCACCGCCAAGCCGACTACGGAGGAAATGCGTGGTATAACACATCATCTGATTGGATTTCTTGACATTTCCGAATCGTTTTCGGTAGTGCGGTTCTGTGAGGCGGCGAACAAGGCGGCTGATGAGATTTTGTCAAGGGGCAGGCTGCCGGTCGTCGTAGGCGGCACGGGGCTGTATATCGATCATTTTTTATCGAATACGCGGCTTCTTGATTTTGCCCGTGACGAGGCGGTACGCGCTCTGCTGCAGCGGCGGCTGAAAGAGGAGGGCGCAGAGAAGTTGCTTTTAGAGCTTGCCGCCATTGACCCCGTGACGGCGGCGCGGCTTCATCCCAACGACACCGTGCGGATTGTGCGTGCGCTCGAACTGTATAGGGTGACGGGTGCTACCGTTTCCATGCAGAACGCGCAATCGCACGCGGGGCAGTCCCGTTTTCAGCCGCTGATTGTCGGGCTGGACTTTCACGACAGGGAGAACCTCTACCGCCGTATCGACGCCCGCGTTGACGCCATGCTTTCTACGGGGCTTCTCAAGGAAGCCGCCGCGTATTTTGAAACGGAGCGGTCAAAAACGGCAGCCGCCGCCATCGGCTACAAGGAGCTGAAGCCGTATTTTAACGGTGAAAAAAGTCTTGAGGAATGTGTCGCGGCGCTCAAGACCGCTACAAGGCATTACGCCAAACGCCAGCTGACGTGGTTTCGGCGCAACAAGGCTGTCCGTTGGTTTTATCCGGACGGGTACGACGGTTTCCCGGCGCTTGAAGAAGCGGTTTATGACGATATCAGGGAGTTTTTTGTATGAAGAAAAAGAAAAACAACTATCTGAAAATTGCAGTATCGGCGCTTGTCATCGTCTTGATCGTCGGGTATTTTATTTGTCAGGCAGTCATGATTACGGATTCCTACGCGACCGAAGTTGCTATGCATACCGAAGAAAACGAGTATTTCGATACCAAAGCATATATTGTACGCGACGAGAAATACATTAAAAGCAGCATTACGGGCACGCGGGTGACCATGGCTCAGAACAGCGAACGCGTCAAGATAGGCGATACGGTATGTATCGTTTTCGGTAACGCCGAAGCCGCAGAAAGCTATACGAAGATTGAGGAGCTTAAAAAGGAAATCAGCCGTTACGAGCAGCTGGCGGGTCAGGCGAATCTCCAAACATTTGATATTTCTTCCTTAAACGAGCAAAACAGAAATCGGTGTACGGAACTTATGAATGTTATCGACAGCGGCAATCTGAAAGCTCTGCAGTACGTCGTCGGCACTCTTCGAGACGGGGAGACCTCCCTGCAAATCGCCACCGGAAAGCAGCTCGATTTTGACGACAAGCTCACCGCACTGCGCACGGAGCTTGACGCCGTCGCCGCCTCGGCTTTTTCTTATAAAACCTTAAAGGCAGACCGCACGGGCTATTATTCAAGCTTTACAGACGGCTATGAAAACAAGCTGGCCGTTTCGGATGTCAAAAGCGTGTCGGCGGAGCTTTTGGACTCGCTTCTAAACGCGAAGCCCTCGGCGGTGCCTAAAAATGTATCGGGCAAGCTTATTGAAGGTTTTAAGTGGTATATACTGTGTACCGTGGACAACAAGTATTTCGGTTCGGTTGGTGATGGCGAAACGGTATACGTCGATTTCCCGCAGGAGGGTGTCAGCAGGCTGCCGGTAAAGGTCTGCTCTTTTGCTGACAAGGGTGCCGACAAGACCGTGCTTGTGCTCGAATGCAGTATGATGAACGAGACGTATACGCGCCTGCGCGTGGAGGATATGCGCATCATCATGGGGGAGCATACGGGGCTGAAAATCAGCAGCGGGGCGGTACGCGTCGTTGACGGGCAGCAGGGTGTGTATGTTCTCATCGGCAATATTGTACACTTCAGAAAAATCAATGTGGTGTATTCGACCGATAATTATGTGATTTCCGGTACGCCTGAGGACGGAGCCGACGGATATATCCGGCTATACGACGAAGTGATTTTGGGGGGAGAGGATTTGTATGACGGAAAGCTTGTCGGGTGACCGTTACGGCTATATCACGGAAAACCTCAAGGTCATCCGTGAAACGATTGCCGAGGCTGCCGCAGAGTCGGGCAGAACACCCGACGAAATCCGGCTGATGGCTGTGACGAAAACTGTCCCGCCCGCAGGGATCAATTACGCCATCGAACACGGCGGGATTACGCTGATCGGCGAAAACAAGGTACAGGAGCTTTTGGAAAAGCGTCCGTTTTTATCGTTGCAAGACGTTGAGACGCATATGATCGGGCATCTGCAGACCAACAAGGTCAAAAAAATCATACCCGGCGTGTCGATGATCCAATCGGTTGACAGTGTTCATCTGGCACAGGAAATTGCGCGCGTATCCCTCGTTAGCGGAATTACGACCGACATTCTGATTGAAATAAACATCGGCAAAGAGGAAAGTAAAACAGGCTTTGACAGGGAGAAGGCCATCGATGGGCTTTTAGAAATTGCCGCGTTCAAAGGGATTCGCGTGCGCGGACTCATGAGTGTGCCGCCGGTCTGTACCGATTTAGCGATTCTTATAAAATATTTTGAAAATATGTATCGTATCTTTGTTGACATCGGCGCAAAAAAAGGCGATAATAATAAAGATAGTATCGTTATGGATATACTTTCGATGGGTATGTCCGGTGACTATGCTTTAGCCGTCAAGTGTGGCTCAAATCTTGTAAGAATCGGCTCCGGAATCTTCGGAGCGAGACAATATTAAGGAGGAAGAATAATGGGAATTTACGACAAGCTAAAGAAAATTATCAATATTCCGGAGGAAGACTACTACGATGAGATGCAGCAACCCGACGAGTATGTGACGTATAATCCCGGCGATGAGGAAGCCGCATATGAGAAGCCGTCGTCAGGCCGCGGAAAACGTTCGGAGGTCGATTCCGCCGATCAGAGCAAGGTGGTCAACATTCACGCCACCGCCAAGCTTCAGGTCGTGCTCGCGAAGCCCGAACGCTTTGAGGACGCGCGCTCAATAGCGGACAACCTGAACAGCAAGAGAACGGTCGTTCTCAATTTAGAGGCGGCAAGCAAAGAGGTCGCGCGCCGGCTTGTGGACTTTTTGAGCGGCGTAGCGTATGCCAATCACGGCGAGCTTAAGAAAGTTGCCAACAGCACCTTTATCATCACGCCGTATAACGTCGATGTCATGGGCGATTTGATCGACGAGCTTGAAAACACGGGCGTGTTCTTCTGAGCCTCCCTTTTACGGGAGCGATCATCTTAGTGAAAGAGAAAGAGTGGGTATACAAACATGCTGACACCAATGCAGTTAAAGGATAAGAGTTTTCAGGCGGCGGGGCGCAACGCCTACCGCTCTGAAGATGTCGATGTGTTTATGCGCGAGGTTTTCGCCTCCTACGACCAGATGTTCCGTGAAAACGGCGAGTTGCTTCGGCGCGTCAGTTTGCTCGCCGAACGTCTTGAGCAGTATCGGGAGGACGAGGACAGCATCAAGTCCGCGGTCATTACCGCGCAGCGTGCTGCCGATAGGATTGTCAAGGAGGCGACAGAACGCGCCGATCTGTTAACAAAAGAAGCCACGGATATTTTGACCGCTGCCAAGAGCGAAGCGGAGACCATTCGCAGAGATACCGAAAACAGTGTGCGCACTGAGATGAACGACAGCCTTGAAAACGCCAAAAAAGAGGCGGAGACGATTATTTTGCAGGCAACCAACAACGCGAAGGACATTGTTATGACGGCTGAAGCGCAGGCAAAAAATGCGTTGGGTGCCGCCAACCGCGCCGTGACGAGCGAGTCGATACTTTTTGATATGCTGAAAAAAGAGGTATCCGAATTTAAATCAGATATCATGACCAAATATAAAACGCATATTGAGCTGGTTTCTCAGCTTCCCGAGATTGCGGGGGATAAAGCAAACGACAAGGCGCCCGATGTCCCGGTTGCACAGGTTTCCTTTGCAATTCCCGAGACTCCGGTAACGGAAGAGGTGCCCGACCAAACGACTTCGGAAGAGGTCCCCGACCAAACGGCTTCGGAGGATGCGGGCTGTGAGGAATGCGCCGAGCCGTCCATTGATACAACGTCCCCGGCGGAAATCGAGTATATCAATTCCAAGGACGATGACGTTGTTTTGCCCTTTGAGGAGTTTACGCCGCCGCCCGTTCAAAGGAGTGTGCCCGAACAGCCGTTCAGCGTTTCGGAAGCACCGGCGCGGCAGCCGGAGCTGGTCCTCGACACCCCCATTCCGTTTGAAACGGATAAAGGGAGCGACGAGCTGGAGTTTATCAAAGAGGATGAACCGTCGAGCGGCGTTTTAAATGTTGACGATTTTATTGGGAACTTCGAAGAAAAGCCCGTCAATACGGCGCCGCCTAAAAAGCGCGGGTTTAATCTCGACAAATCGAAGCTGACCGCGCAGGAACCCGCTCCCGGGCAGGACGCCGCCGCAGCGGACACCGAGCCTGACGGTGTCGGGGCAGGACTGTTCGGTTCTCCCGAGGATACACAGGTTCCCGTATTCGACAGCCGCCATTCTGCGGACAGGAAAAAAGAATCCGAACCGGCTGCTTCCGAGCAGGATAATGACGACGACGAAACCCCCGGCAGATTGTTCGGCGGCCGCCGTGACGATTTGAAGAAGCGGTTTTCGGTTATCAGCATGGCGGACAATTCCCATGAAGATGACGATGACATCGATGACGACGACGATGACGATGACGACAGCCCTCCGCCGACATTCAAAAGCTTGTTCAAAAAGAAAAAGTAACGGTGAAAGGAGCGATACCGGGCATATAACAGTTTATGCCGCGGATTGTGTGTGTTCCTATGGGTTCCTATGCCGCGATTCTGGGATTCCTCAG
Organism: uncultured Eubacteriales bacterium; assembly: GCA_964516565.1. Classification (GTDB taxonomy): domain Bacteria; phylum Bacillota; class Clostridia; order Oscillospirales; family Acutalibacteraceae; genus DTU089. Next base: position 7,954 of record CAZEXA010000005.1, read on the forward strand.
CTTATCGGTGTTTTTGGATCAACTGATCAAATACGCCGTCACGCTGTATCTACAGCCAATTCTTATCTATGACCTCGTACCCGGTTTTTTTCGTCTGCGTTATGTGCAGAACACCGGGGCGATTTTCGGTTCGTTTTCGGGATCAACGCTGATTCTGACCATCTTTTCCGCTCTCCTTGTCGCGGCGACGTTCTATCTTCTCGTGACCAAGCGCATTACCTCAAAGTATGTGTTTGCCTGTCTTTTAATGATGGCGTCGGGCGGGGTCGGTAATTTGATTGACAGAATACGGCTCGGCTACGTCGTTGACTATCTGGAACCGACCTTTCTGGATTTCGCGGTTTTCAATTTTGCCGACTGTCTGATAACGGTCGGCGCGGTCATGTTGATTACGTATCTGATCTGCGACACATTCCGTGTTTCAAAAAATAAAAAAGCCGAAGAACCGGCAAAAGACAATGAATGACCCATTCTATTTTACCGTCCCAATTGAGCTTGACGGCGAGCGGGCGGACAAGGTCGTTTCGACGCTGATTGACGAACTGTCGCGTTCAGCCGCCCAGCAGCTGATAAATGATGGGAGCGTAACTTTGAACGGCGCAGTTCCGGTTAAGAGCCGCGCGGTCAGGGTGGGGGAAACGCTTCAAGTAATCCTCCCCGACCCGAAGAGGCTTACGCTTGCCCCTGAGGATATCCCGCTGGACATCCGCTATGAGGACAATGACCTGCTGGTTGTCAATAAGCCCAAGGGCATGGTCGTTCATCCGGCGACGGGACACTACACGGGTACGCTTGTCAGTGCGCTTATAAACCACTGCGGGGACAGCTTGTCGGGGATTAACGGCGTGATCCGTCCCGGCATTGTTCACCGTATCGACAAGGATACGAGCGGACTTTTGATTGTGGCAAAGAATGATTTCGCGCACCGGGCGCTCGCCGCTCAGATCAAGGAGCACTCGTTTAAAAGGGAGTACCGCGCAGTCGTCTGCGGCAGTATACGAGAGGATTCCGGTACGATTGACCGCCCCATCGGCAGGAGCGAGAAGGACAGAAAAAAGCAGGCTGTCGGCGTTAAAAACGCGCGCCAAGCCGTTACGCATTATGAGGTGCTCGAACGGCTGAGAGGCTATACCTATGTGCGGCTGACCCTTGAAACGGGGCGTACCCACCAAATTCGCGTCCACATGGCGTACCGAGGCAATCCCGTCGCCGGGGATGTCGTTTACGGGGGAGCGAAGAACGTGTGCGGTCTTTTTGGACAGTGCCTTCACGCGGGGCTGATCGGCTTTCGTCATCCGAGAGACGGCCGATATATTGAAGTTGTTTCCGAGCTTCCCGCCTACTTTGAGGATTTTTTAAAGAAGCTCCGCTAAAACCGGAAGTATGTTTTACGAAAGGATAGTCACCGCATGAAGAAAAGCGGCTTTCGGGATTGGCTCGTCGTTTCGGACATTGACGGGACATTTAATTCACTCTACAGAACGACCCCGGAGCGGAATCTTATCGCCGTCAGGGATTTTCTCGGCAAAGGCGGCCATTTTACACTCGCCTCCGGTAGGAACTTGGAATCCGCTTTGAGGATATACAGCCGTATCGGGCAGGCGAAAACGCCTTTGATATTCTTAAACGGCGCCGGGATATACGACGTTGCCGAGAAAAAACTGCTGTCGTTTACGGCGCTCGATGAAGCCGGTACCGCTTGTGTTTTTCACACTGCTCAGAATTTTCCGAAGGCAGAGCTTGTCGTTTTTTCTGACGCGCTCGTCTACCCAGTGAAACCCCGTCTGTTCGGCTATTCTTATAAATTCCCTTACCGCTTGCAGCATCAAATGTGTGCGTCCCTCTTTGAGGTGCCGCGCGGTCTGTGGGGGAAGGCGACCTTTTTCAGCGAGCCTGCTGTAACCGTTGAAATCATGGCGTATATCCGCGGCACGTTTCCGACCGTCAAAGCAGTCAGAACGTCGCCGTATACCATAGAACTGATGAACGCTTCGGTCGATAAAGGAGCGGCGCTCTGTACGCTGAGCGGACTGCTCGGTATCGACAGGGCGCAAACAGCCGCCATCGGTGATTACGACAACGACCTTTCCATGCTCGCCGCCGCCGCGTTTTCGGCGTGCAGCGGTCAAGCGCCGGCTCGCGTCAAAGCCGCGTGTCTCTACTGTGCCTGTCACGCCAACAAAGGCGCAGTAGCCGACGTATTAGAGTACTTAACCAAGTTCTATATTAATTAGCAACGCAGTTCCTTTAATCTGACATCTGACGTCTGACGTCTGAAATCTAACATCTGGAGGTACACTCATGGACGAGAAAACAAAGCAAGCTCTAAAAACAACCGCCGTCAAAGTGCGTATGGGTATCATTGAGGGCACCTATAACGCCAAGTCGGGACATCCGGGCGGTTCTTTATCTGTGGCGGATATCCTAACGTATCTTTATTTCAAAGAAATGAACGTTGACCCGCTTAATCCTCATGACGAGGGGCGCGACCGCTTTGTGCTCTCAAAAGGTCACGCGGCACCGGCGCTTTACGCGGTCATGGCGCAGCGCGGTTATTTTCCCGTCGAGGAATTGAAATCCCTCCGGAAATCTGATACGCGCCTACAGGGGCACCCGAGCATGAAAACGCTGCCCGGTATTGACATGAGCACCGGCTCGCTTGGGCAGGGCATTTCCGCGGCTGCGGGCATGGCGTTAGGATTAAAGCTGAAAGGATCCCCGTCGCGCGTTTACACGATTTTGGGTGACGGCGAGCTTGAGGAGGGACAAGTCTGGGAGGCGGCGATGTACGCCGCGGCGAAAAAACTGGATAATCTGGTCGCTGTCGTTGACAACAACAATCTACAGATTGACGGCACGGTCGAGGAGGTCAACTCTCCTTATCCGATTCCCGAAAAATTCGCCGCATTCGGCTGGAATGTCATTGAGATCTGCGGCCACTGCTTTGAGGAAATCGAAGAAGCTTACGCCGCCGCGAAGGTCTGTAAGGGCAAACCTACCGCCATTGTCGCCAAGACCGTAAAGGGCAAGGGCGTTTCGTTTATGGAGAATCAGGTCAGCTGGCACGGGGCTGCTCCCGACGCCGAACAGTATAAGACAGCGATTGCGGAGCTGGAAGCCCGGCTTGCGGCGCTTTGCTAAGGGAGGAAAGATACTATGGCTGATATTATTAAAACCGCTACCCGCGATGCTTACGGTAAAGCGCTTGTCGAGCTTGGGGAGAAGAATCCGTCCGTCGTCGTCGTTGACGCCGATCTTGCCGCCGCGACAAAGACGGTATTGTTCAAAAAAGCGTTCCCCGACCGCTTTTTCGATACGGGTATCGCCGAATGCAATATGATGGGCGTTGCCGCCGGTCTTGCCGCGACGGGCTTTACCGTTTTTGCGAGCACTTTTGCAATGTTCGCCGCCGGCAGAGCCTTTGAGCAGGTCAGAAACACGGTTGCCTATCCGCATCTCAATGTCAAAATCGGCGCTACGCATGCGGGCATTTCCGTCGGTGAGGACGGTGCGAGCCACCAGTGCTGCGAGGATATCGCCCTGATGCGCACCATTCCCGGCATGGTCATCATCAATCCCGCCGACGATATTGAGGCGCGTGCTGCCGTATTTGCCGCCGCCGCGTATCAGGGACCGGTCTATATGCGCTTCGGACGGCTTGCGGTGCCGCGCGTGTTTGACGAAAGCTATCAATTTGAGATTGGCAAAGCCAATGTGCTCAAAGAGGGCACGGATGTGACAATCATCGCCACCGGGCTTATGGTCGGCGAGGCAATCGCCGCGGCAGAAGCTCTCGAAAAGGACGGAATTTCCGCGGAGATTATCAATATGGCGACCATCAAGCCGCTTGACGCCGAGGCCGTCATTACCTCCGCCAAGAAGACCGGCACAGTCGTCACCGCTGAGGAACACAGCATTATCGGCGGACTCGGCTCGGCTGTCTGCGAGGTGTTGTCCCAGAACATCCCGGTGCCGGTGCTCCGCCTGGGCGTCGAGGACACCTTCGGGCGCTCGGGACCCGCCGTCGAGTTGCTGCACCTATATGGTCTTGACGCCGATAATATTGTTAAAAAGGCGAAATTGGCCGTTTCCAAAAAATAAATCCGCAATGATTATGAAATACTTAGGAAATCCAAACTTTTTATTGAAAACAGAAAAAGTCTGTGTTATACTATCCTCGGTAGGAGTATTCTCCGAAAAAAATGTGGTTGGGAGTTGTATCTATGGCCATCTGCCCAAAATGCGGCTACAGGCTCAGACTAATTGATTATAAGCCCGAGTGCCCCAAGTGCGGCGTGAACCTGATGTATTATAATATGGAGGAGCGCCTTGCTACAGACGCCGATAAAGCCGAAGCCGAGCATGTGCGTATGCAGCCCAGAATTGACAGACTTAAGGCCGCCACCATCGGTTCCAAGTGGTCTATAGCGCGCCTTGTGTTGGTTTTCGTTCCCCTCGGCATGATGTTTTTGCCGATGATTCAGGTGTCCGCTAAAATTCCGTTTTCATCGATAGGGGAAACGAGCGTGTCACTGCTCACCTTGGTCACCGAGGTCATCATGAAGCTCAATTTTGATATTTTATTCAAGATGTTTTCCTCGGACTTGGTCGGCCCCGCATTTATCTGTTATTTTCTATCTATCGTTTTTGTCATGCTGGCGGCGATCATCTGCGTTCTCAATCTGGTATTTGTGGCATTGTCCTGCTCATTGAACAACAAAGGCATCAAGAGAAATATCGTCCTCTCCTCACTCGGTATTTTCTTCATGTTGGCGGGCATTGTGACTTACTCAGTGATGAATTCGCAGCTGACTTTCCTGTTCGGAGATATGTATTCCGGCAAGCTCTCCTTTGGCGCGTTCTGTGTTATCTTAGGCTTCGCGATTCTTTTGGCAATCAACATCATCTACATTAAAAAGGGTATTGAGGTCAAGTATACCGATGTTTCCGAATTCTTGAACCGTATCGGAAAGGGTTCGGTTCTCTCTGAGGAGGAAGCAGCCGCCCTCAAAGCCGAGGAGGCAAAAGAATCTCTTGAGGAATTGAAAGAGGAAGCCGCAGTCAAAGAATAAGATTCTTTTTTAAGGCGTCGGCAAAGCAATAATTCAATAAGTATTGCGTGAGCGGACGTTTTCGTCCGCTCATTTTTTTAGGGAGGGGGATACCAATGAAAGCGCTTGTATTCGGCGGAGGCGGCTCAAAGGGCAGCTATGAAATGGGTGTTTGGACGGCGCTTAACGAGCTGGGGCAGGAATTCCACATTGCCGCGGGGACGTCCATCGGCTCGATTAACGCCGCGTTCTATGTTCAAAAAGACTATGACATCGCCAAAACCTTTTGGGAAAATCTTTCGATGGATGACGTAATGGAAAACGGCATCAGCCTTGACCGCAAGCTGGTTTCCATCGCCGAGGATATGGACTCTGTACGTCCGTTTATCCGCAGCTATCTCACCTATAAAGGCGCGGATGTCACGCCGTTTATTAACAATCTGAAAAAATATGCCAATGAGGACAAATTTTTCGGGTCGGATATCGACTTTGCGCTGATGACCGTGAAATTTCCTTCCATGGCACCGGTGGAGAAATCGAAAAGCGACATTCTTCCCGGAACTCTCTGGAGTTGGATAAACGCTTCGTGCGCGTGCTTCCCGGTTTTTCCGCTCGCGTCTATCGACGGTCAGTCCTATATAGACGGCGGATATTATGACAAGGTGCCGGTTGCTTCGGCGTTTAAGCTCGGTGCTGAGGAGGTCGTCGCGGTCGATCTCAATACCGAGTACAGCCACGGGGAATACAACAAGCATCCGTTCGTCAAATATATCTACCCTTCACAGGACCTCGGTATGTTCATGAGCTTCGATCACGAAACGCTGATGAAGAATATGGAGATCGGTTACCGTGACACGCTCAAACGTTTCGGCAGACTGTACGGCAAGAAATACTCGTTTACCGTCAAGGAGGATAAACGGGAGTATTTCACGCTCCTGGCATACCGGTTTATGCGCAGGCTTTCAACCCTTGAAACTGTCGAGCGCGGCTCAGGCATCATCATCAACAAAAACGCGGTTTCCGCACGATGCACCGAAGCTTTAACGCAGCGGCTGTACTACGGGAACACGCTGATTGACTATTTGGCGGCGGCGCTTGAGGTCTGCGCCGATTTCTTCCGTATAGACAACGGTGAGATACAGGAGATGGATACGTTTTGCGAAACGCTGCTCTGCGACATTTCCGAAAGCGGTTTTCAGTTTTCTTCTTCTACGCAGGATAATCTGACGGCAATAAAAAAGCTCGTCAACAATTCAAATAAGCGCCATCTCCGCGAGTTGGAGGCATCCTTTGAAGAATATTTAATCATTTTGGCTGTTTTCATGGCACTTTGCGAATAAACCTTAACACCTTAACCCGCGAAAAGGTTTTATGTCCCTTCGGGCATAGAGCCTTCGAAAGGACATGATTCATTATGGGACCTGAAGGTCCTCCCGGAGGCATGAGACCGCCGCCCTTTGGCGGACAGGTTGACGAAAGCCTCAAAGAGCCGCGCCCGCAGTCACTTAAAGAGGTGCCGCTGTATCTAAGGAACCTGTTCGGTAAATTTTTTAACCGGCTCTTGTACATATTCCGCCTCGTCTGGGACACGCGGCACTGGATTATGGTTGTCATGTCGCTGTTGTCGGTGGCAGGCGGCGTTCTTCCCGTGGTGTCCGCCTATGTCGCGTCACTATTAATCAACGACTTAGCCGCTGCTTACATCGCCGGCGCAAGCGGCTATGCGGAGCGCTTTCCGGCGATTATGGGGCTTCTCGTTATTCAGTTCGCCTGTATCTTTTTGGTCGCGCTTGTTGCCAATTTCAATACGCTGGTCACGAGGATTACCGGCGAGCTTGTCGTCAACCACGTCAATGTGAAAATCATGCAGAAGGCGCAGGACATTGATCTTCGGAGCTTTGATAAGCCGGAGTTTTATGCCAAGCTCGAAAACGCTTCCCGCGAGGCTGACAGGCGTCCGGTACAGATTCTCAGTTCCGCTTTCACAATCATCAGCACACTCATCAGTATGCTGTCGTTTATCGCTATTCTGTGGAAGGTCAGCCCCGCCGCGCCGTTCATCGTGCTCGCGTTGTCGGTTCCTTCGGCAATCATCAGCTTTGTCTACCGCAGAAAAAACTTTCTGTATATGCGCAAGCGCTCGAAGAATCGCCGTCAGCTATCGTATTATGCGGGGCTTTTAACCAATAAAGATATGGTGAAAGAAATACGTTTATTCGGGCTTTCGAAGGAAATCGTCGCGCGGTATCAGGACGTATTCGCCGCCTACTTCGGCGGTCTCAAGCACTTCTTTGTCAGCGAGGGTTCGTGGAATATCGGTATCGCCGTCGTCACCGTCGTCGTCAACTGCGCTATCTTTCTGTATGTGGCCAAAAAGGTTGCTATGGGAGAGGTTATGATCGGCGATTATTCGCTCTATACCGGTGCGCTCAATTCCATTTCCGGCGGCGTTGCGTCGCTGATTGCCACCTCGGCGGCAATCTATGAGGGAACGCTTTTTATAGACAATCTGATTGCTTTTATGAATGAGAAGCAGACCATTATTCCTCTCTTGCCCGAGGGACAAAAAGAACCGCGCCATTTAAAAAGGCATATCGGTCACCAGTTTATTTTTGAAAATGTATCCTTCCGATATCCCGGAACCGAGCGCGACGTGCTGAAAAACGTCAGTTTTACGATTAAACCGCGTGAGACCGTGGTTCTCGTCGGTTTGAACGGTGCAGGAAAGACGACGCTTATTAAGCTGCTTGTGCGCCTCTACGATCCGACAAAGGGACGCATTTTGCTTGACGGTTACGATATGCGCGAATACGCCGTCGAGGATTTGTACAAGGCAATCGGCATTATTTTTCAGGATTTCGGCAAGTATGCCGTTTCAGTGCGTGAAAACATTGCCTTCGGACAGATTGACAAGCCCTTTGACGAGAAGGGTATTCGCGAGGCCGCCGAGAACAGCAGCGCCGCGCCGTTTATCGAAGCGCTGCCAAGAGCGTATGACACGCCGCTGATGCGTTATTTCGAGGACGACGGCGTTGAGCTTTCCATCGGGCAATGGCAGAAGCTGTCTGTGGCGAGGGCCTTTTACAGCGATTCGGATATTCTGATTCTCGACGAGCCGACCGCCTCGCTCGACGCGATTGCGGAGCAGGAGATTTACACACATTTTGACGCGCTGCGCAAGGATAAGACGACCGTGTTCGTATCGCACCGGCTGTCGAGTGCGACGACCGCCGACAGAATCCTTGTTTTGTCCGACGGCGCCCTCATCGAGGAGGGCTCGCACACGGAGCTGATGAAAAAAGGCGGCAGGTATTACGAATTGTTTACCACACAGGCAAAAAGATATAGGGAGAACATAACAAAAGGAGGGTGAGCCCGATGGCAGTCGGTATCGACAGCGTGGAGATCGACCGGATAGGCAAATCCATTGAAAACGAGCGGTTTCTGCAAAGGGTCTACGGTGAAAATGAAATGATTGAGCTGCGCGATGCCGGTACAAAGGCGCAGCGCGCGGCGTCTTCATTTGCCGCCAAGGAGGCTTTTTCCAAGGCCGTCGGTACGGGGATTCACGGCTTTTCACTTTCAGAGGCCGAGCTGCTCCATGACGAAAACGGCAGACCGTATCTGTTCTTATCGGGCGGCGCTCTGAAACTGGCGGAAAAGCTGAAGCTCCGCTTTGAGGTCAGCATAACGCATACTGCGGGCATCGCCACGGCGATTGTGATCGGATGGGAACAGCATGATAATTGACAGAACCGAAGCCAAAAAGCTGATGCCCAAACGCCCTAAAAACGCCCACAAGGGCACGTTCGGGACGGTGCTCGTCATCGGCGGCGGCAGAACGATGTCCGGCGCGCCGTGTATCGCGGCGATGGGAGCGCTTCACAGCGGCGCAGGGCTCACGAAAGTCGTCTTTCCCGATGTTATTATCGGCGCTGTGACGGCGCACCTCACGGAGGCGACCTTTCTGCCGCTGCCGTCAAACGCTGCCGGCATGATTTCCGCCTATGACTTGTCTACGCTGGAGAAAGCACTTGAAAAAGCGGATGCCGTTGTCCTCGGATGCGGTATGGGCGTCTGTACGGATACAAAGCTATTAACCGAATACGTCATCAAAGAAGCAAAATGTCCCGTTGTTATCGATGCCGACGCGTTAAATTGCCTTTCCGGTAACCCCGTTGTATTGAAACAGTCCGCCGGCGAGCGGATTTTGACCCCGCACCCTGCCGAAATGGCGCGTCTTATGAAAAGCAGCGCTTTGTATATTAACGACAACCGCGCAGAAACCGCGAAAAGCTTTGCCGAGAATTACGGTGTGACCCTGCTGCTCAAGGGGCATGAAACGGTTATCGCCGATAAAACGGGAGAGATACGCGTCAATACGACCGGCAACGCCGGTCTTGCAAAGGGCGGCTCGGGCGACCTGCTTTCGGGAATCATCGGCGCGCTCGCCGCGAACATCCCGGTGTTTGATGCCGCGGCGCTGGGCGCGTTTATCCACGGTCTTTGCGCCGACCTCGCCGAACCGGATTATACGCAGTTCTGTATGTCGCCGACGGTCTGTGCCGGGTATCTCGCACAGGCATTTAAACAACTGGTTTAGGCTGAAAAAAATTTGGCTGTACTCGCGTTCTTGCAGTACAGCCAATTATTTATAGGCTTAAGTGATATTTATACGGTCGTTTCTTCAAATAAGACCGGTTGGGTTTCACGGCGGCGCTCCTTGAGCTGCCGCTCGACCTCGGCCTTATGCGCCTTGTCGTCCTTTACGAAGTTGATAAGGATAAGATAGAGAATCGAGCCGACAATCGGACCGAGCATGTGCATCGGCCACTGCCATTTTTTAAAGAAAGCGCTCTGCGGGAGACCGGCGGCTTTTTTGGCGCTGTCGTAGCCGAGCCTTGTCAGGATGACGCCCTCGATTAAAGCGCTGACGCCGCTCTGCATTTTGGAAATAAAATTCTGCATGGAAAAGGATACGCCTTCGGTGCGTACGCCTGTTTTCAGTTCCACCTCGTCGATGGAATCGCTCATCAAAGCGCGGTGCCCAATATCCATGAGAAAGCCCGGAACATTGACAATCGACAGCAAAATGCACATGCCGATAAACTGCGGCAGGGAGTCGTAACCGACAAAGTAGGCGATGATGCGCACGGAGATTGCGGTTACCTGTGATATAATCAATAGCCGCTTCATGCCGCCGATTTTAGCGACGACCTTGTTGGCGAAAAAGATGGTGGCGGTACCCGGGATGCCGGTGAGAAGTCCCGACAGAAATTCCGCGCTCTGTCCCTTCATAAAGGTAAAGCAATTTTCGAAGAAGTAGGCGTTCTGTACCTTCGGGCAAATAGAAAGTGAAAGCCGCGCCGCGGAAATGAACAGCAGGGTGGGGTTATAGCGCAGGATGGTCAAAGACTTGAGTACGCTTTCCTCCGGCTCGCCGCCCTCGATGAGTTCCTTCATCTTATGGGCGCGCATCGACAAAATCTCACCGCCCAAAGAAAAGGCGATGCCGAACAGCGCAAAGACCGTGATATCGGTCATGCCCGCGCCGTTGAGCATGAGTCTGAGCTGTTGAAAAAGACCGGCGACCGCGCCGCCCGCTCCCGCGCCGATGGACACCCACTGCGCCACTCGGGCGCGCTCGTCGGAATGAGGGCTTGACAGCGCAATCATGCCCCAGAGTCCGACATCCTGCATCGAGTAAAGCAGATCCCAGATGCAATAGAGGATGAGAATATAGAATATTTTGCCGTTTTCATCAAAGCTGACATTTAAGAACATCAGCGCCGACAGCGCGCCGATAATCGGCGGAAAATAGAGAAGATACGGACGAAGCTTGTTGTAGGGTTTATGCTTCTTTTGGTCAATAAAGGCGCCGATGATCGGATCGTTGCATGCATCCCAGGCGTAGCAGGCCGAAAAGATATAGCCGACCTTTTTCGGAGCCATATGCAGAATATTGATACAGAAATATCTCAGCCAGCCGGAAACATACGCATAGGAAATGTTTTGTCCGGTAAGGCCTACGGCGTAGTTCAGAATATTTCTGTTGGGGACGTACCCCTCGCCCTTGACGGTCTTGTCAAATAGAAAAAAACCCATGAACCGATCTCCTCATTTCTTGTTTCTTTTTACGAGCGCGGCGATTGTCACGCCGACCGCCGAGACGGCCGCCGCCGCGGCACCGCCGATGGAAAAGCCGTCGCGCAGCGCCTTCTTTTGCTTTCTGCTCAAATTATCGAAGCCCACGACCGACAGACAACGCTTATCGTCGGTCACATCTTTGAAGAACAGCGTCTGGGTGGTAAACGTGGTTAAATCGCTTTCGTCCAAAGTGATGAGGCGCACCCCGCGCCTTTGACCATCGCCGTAGGTATGGAAGCCCGCGCCGCGTACCTGCATCAGCGAGATGCCCTCAAGAGCGCCGCAGAAGTCGTTGATATGGTCGTGCCCGAACACGGCTCCGAGAATGTCGCCGGTTTTTTTCCAGCTTTCAAACTGGCCGTTGTTGAAATCGGGCGGACAGGGACCCTCGCCGAGATAACCGATCGTAAACTGCGGTTCGGCAATGAGATAGTATTTCTTATTCCACGCGCACTGCCCCTTGACCGCAAACGGGGTTAAGGGAGAGACCTCCTTTAACAGACGGTATTCCTCGGGAACGGGGATATGTTGGAACAGCAGAGCCGGTAGGGAGAAGCCGCCGTTTTTCTCCTTGAGCGCTGCCGCGGTATCTTCATACCACGCAATCTGGTCGTCGCGGACGTAGTTGTACGGTTTGTGTCCGTTTTCATCGATGACGTTGTCGCCCGAGTCGATAAACCATAAATTAAAGACGTCACGCTTGCCGGAGGAGCACTTGATTGTCACGTTGTAATTGCCGACGCCGTTTTCGCATGTTCCTTTCTCGGCAAGGCATAAATCATACGCCTGATACTTTTTCAGCTGCTCCAAAAGCGGAATGTCCGTCTGATGGTCGTGGTTGCCGAAAACGACAGCCAAAGGAATCCGTTTTTCCCTGACGGGTCCGATGATCGCGTCAAATGCCCTGTCTAACCCTTCGGGCGTCATCTCGTCCCAGTGCGTCACATTGTCGCCCAAAAAGACGACAAGATCGGGTGCGAGCTTTTCAATCGCGCCGCTCATCAGCGTCACCGTATCGGTACCTTTTGCGGTGTTGCGCTCGTTCATATGTAAATCCGCAAAGCAAAGGATTTTAAATTTGCCTGCCTCATTGAATTTCAGCGTAATGTCGGACATAATGTTCGCCTCCTTAAAAAGAGTGTATCATTTTTTTATTGCATTTTCAATATATGTTTGACAAAAGAGTACCGTTATGACATAATATAATGAATTTTGAATGCCAAGGGGATTACTATGAAAAAGGAACTGGCAAAACAGTATAATCCGCAGGAGGTTGAGAACCGCGTCTATGCGTCATGGATAGAGGGCGGCTATTTCCATGCGAAAAGAGAATATGAGAAAAAATCCTACACCATCGTCATTCCGCCTCCGAACATCACCGGGCAGCTCCATATGGGGCACGCGCTTGACAATACGCTGCAGGACATCCTGATTCGCTTTAAGCGGATGCAGGGCTATGACACGCTGTGGCTTCCCGGCACCGACCATGCCTCCATCGCCACCGAGGCGAAGATCGTCGAGGCGATGAAGGCCGAGGGACTGACAAAGGAACAAATCGGCCGCGAGGCGTTTCTTAAGCGCGCTTGGGAATGGAGAGCCAAATACGGCGGCAGGATTATCGAACAACTTAAAAAAATGGGTTCTTCTTGTGACTGGGAGCGCGAGCGCTTCACTCTTGACGAGGGCTGCAGCAAGGCCGTTAAAGAGGTTTTTGTCAGACTGTACGAAAAGGGTCTGATTTACAGGGGCGAGCGAATCATTAACTGGTGTCCGCACTGTCTGACCTCTATTTCCGACGCCGAGGTCGAATACGAGGAACAGGCCGGCCACTTTTGGCATCTGCGCTATGCGTTTAGTGACGGCAGCGGCTATCTGTCGCTGGCGACGACGCGCCCGGAAACCCTGCTCGGCGACACGGCTGTCGCGGTCAACCCGAATGATGAACGCTATCGGCATCTTGTCGGCAAGACGCTGATTCTGCCGATGGTACACAGGGGGATTCCGGTCATCGCCGACGACTATGTGGAAATGGATTTCGGGACGGGTGTCGTCAAGATTACCCCCGCGCACGATCCGAACGACTTTGAGGTGGGCTTACGCCACAATCTGCCCGTCGAGGTCTGCCTGACCGACGACGCGAAAATCACCGACAACTATCCGCGGTATGCCGGACTTGACCGCTATGAGGCGCGTAAAGCGATTGTCAAGGATCTTGAAGCCGAAGGGGCGCTTGTGCGCGTGGAGGATTATACACATAACGTCGGCACCTGCTACAGGTGCAATACGACGGTTGAACCGAAGGTGTCAAAGCAGTGGTTCGTGTCCATGAAGCCCTTGGCGGCACCCGCTATTGACGCGGTCAAAAACGGCGAAACGCGGTTTGTGCCGGAACGCTTTGATAAGATTTATTTTCACTGGCTCGAGAATATACGCGACTGGTGCATTTCCCGTCAGCTCTGGTGGGGGCACCGTATTCCGGCATGGTACTGCGAAGACTGCGGCGAGATTACCGTATCGCGTACCGAACCGGACGTCTGCGGCAGTTGCGGCGGCAGCCGCCTTGTTCAGGACCCGGACACGCTGGACACCTGGTTTTCGTCTGCCCTCTGGCCGTTTTCGACGCTCGGCTGGCCGGATAAGACCGAGGATTATGAACGCTACTATCCGACAAACACGCTGGTGACCGGCTACGATATTATCCCGTTCTGGGTCATGCGCATGATGTTTTCGGGGTTGGAGCAGACAGGACAGGTGCCGTTTAACGCCGTGTTCATTCACGGACTTGTCCGTGACGCTTCTGGGCGCAAGATGTCAAAATCTTTAGGGAACGGTATCGATCCGCTCGACATTATTGATAAGTTTGGTGCCGACGCGCTGCGCTTTGCTCTGGCAACGGGTAACAGCCCCGGCAACGATATGCGCTTCTCCGACGAGAAAATTGAGGCGAGCCGCAATTTCGCCAACAAGCTCTGGAATGCCAACCGCTATATTTTATTGAATCTTGACGAGGACGAGAAAGCCCCCCACGTCCCATCGAACCTTGCCGTCGAGGACAAGTGGATATTGAGCCGGTATACCGCGCTTGTTAAGGGCGTCACCGAGTCTCTTGAGGGCTTTGAGCTGGGGTTGGCCGTCCAAAAGCTGTACGACTTCATCTGGGACGAGTTCTGCGACTGGTATATCGAGCTGACAAAGGTGCGTCTTAGCGTTCAGGGCGCCGAGAAGGACACCGCCAAGGCCGTCCTTGTCTATGTGATGTCGGGCACCCTGAAACTGCTGCATCCGTTTATGCCGTTTATTACCGAGGAAATCTGGCAGACGCTGCCTCATGAGGGCGAAAGCATCATGATTTCTCCGTGGTGCGTCCCGATGGAAGAATTGTCTTTCCCCGCTGAGGAGGCGTCGATGGAGCGCATCATGACGGTTGTTAAAGCTATACGTAACCGCCGCGCCGAGATGAACGTACCGCCGTCAAAAAAGGCGAGTGTTTATATCGAAACAACATTTAAAGAGGATTTCCGTATCGGCACGGCGTTTATCAAGCGTCTTGCCTCTGCATCGGAGGTCTATGTCGGTGACAATTTTTCCGTTGAGGGCGCGGTTTGCGTCATCACCGACAGCGCACGCATCTATATCCCGACCGGCGAGCTTGTCGATATCGAGGCGGAAAGGGCAAGGCTCGAAAAGGAGCTGAATAACACCGAAAAGGAGATTGCGGCGGCCGAGGCGAAGCTGTCAAACCCCGGCTTTGTCGGCAAAGCGCCCGCTCAGGTCGTTGCCGCGCAGCGGGAAGCCCTTGATAAAAACAACGCCAGAAAATCCATGCTTATCGAGAGCCTCTCCAGACTGTGATATGAATTACGATGAATCGGTAGCCTATATTCATTCACTTTTACGATTCGGTATTCGTCCGGGATTGTCCCGGATGAATACCGTTTTGTCCTGTGTCGGCAATCCCCAAAAAGGCAAACGGTTTATTCATGTCGCCGGTACCAACGGCAAGGGCTCGACCGCGACGGCGCTCGCTGCTGTCCTTACCGCCGCCGGATACAAAACGGGGCTGTACCTGTCGCCCTATGTTGCGCATTTTCTTGAGCGCGTCCAGATTGACGGCGTTCCCGTCGCTGAGGAGCGGTTTGCCGAGGCGGTCACAAAGATTTACCCGTTTGCTGAAAAACAAGCAAAAGAAGGGGAGAGCCTGACCGAGTTTGAGCTGATTACCGCGGCGGCGTTCTTATGCTTTGAGCGCGAGGGCTGCCATGTCGCGGTTTTAGAAACGGGTTTGGGCGGCCGTCTTGACGCGACAAACGTCATCGATCCGCCGCTGCTCTCCGTTATTACTTCAATTTCTCTTGACCATACCGCGATTCTCGGAGATACCCTTGAAAAAATCGCCTTTGAAAAGTGCGGCATCATCAAAAGCCCCGCGCCGGTCGTCTGCGCGCCGGGTCAACCGACAAGCGCGCTGAACGTCATTGAAAAGACGGCAGAGGAACGCGGCTGTAAGCTCGTCGTACCCGATAGGACAAAAGCCGTTGTCCGGCACAGCGATATTTTCGGTACGGATTTTTCCTTTGATAACGACGACTACAGAATCAATATGGCGGGAGAACATCAGGTTAACAACATGCTGACGGTCATTGAGGCGGTACGCCTTTTGCACGGTTTTTCGATTTCACAGAACGCCCTATATGACGGCATCAAGAATACGCGTCTCCCGGCACGCATAGAAATTTTACAAAAAAGCCCGCTCGTCATTCTTGACGGCGGACACAATCCGGATGGCGTTGCGGCGCTTGTCGGTGCGCTTGAGGGGGCGCTTTTGGGCAGGCAACTGACCGTCATTCTCGGTATGATGGCGGATAAGGACGTAGAAGCATGCGTCCGGTTTTTCGGCACGATTGCGGATAACATTCTTTGCGTCACCCCGAACAATCCGCGCGCGTTGCCGGGAGAGGAACTTGCACGGCTTGCCGCGCAATACTGTACGCAGGTTTCTTTCGCAAAAAGCCTTTCGGATGTCTGGCCGGCTGTCAAAGACACGCTGGGCGAAAACGATATTCTGCTGATAGCCGGCTCGCTGTATTTAGCGGGTGAGGTAAAACAGGTAGAAAGAACAGGATTTTAGGTTATGATTTACTGGTTTTCAGGTACCGGAAATTCCGAGCAAATCGCCGTATTGCTTGCTCGTCTGACAAACGACAAGACAGTACCGATTGAGAAACTGAACAGAGAGGGAGGAGCGTCAATCCCCGTAACCGACGAGGTTATCGGCGTGGTTTTCCCCGTCTACGCGTGGGGCGCGCCGCGGATTGTGACCGACTTTGTAAAAAGGCTTATCATCCCGAAGGACGCGTACTGCTACGCCGTCTGCACCTGCGGCGACGACGCCGGAAACAGTATAGAAAACATAAAAAAGCTCATACCCCTGTCGCTCGGGTACTCCGTCATCATGCCCAACAATTATCTCCCCTTAGGCGATGTTGACAGCGCGGAAACGACGAAGAAAAAGCTCGACGAAGCAAAAAAAACCGCAGGGGAAATCGCGGACGCGGTCAATAAACGGCAAAGCGTTTTTCAGGTACATAAGGGGAAAAATGTGCTGCTCAAATCAACGGTGATCAATTTTGCGTTTAACAAATTCTCCATGAGCGCAAAGCCTTTTTACGCCGAGGATTCCTGCACCGCGTGCGGACGATGTGAGAGGGAGTGCCCGGTAAAAAATATCAGGCTCTCCAACGGAAAGCCTGAGTGGGGAAAGAACTGTATCCAGTGTATGCGCTGTATTCACCGCTGCCCGGTACGGGCGATTCAATATGGAAAACACACCAAGGACAGGGGAAGATATACTTGCCCCGAGCTATAGAATAAGGCACTCCCTGTCGTTATAAAATTATGTCATTTGCTTGACAAAAATTCTTGTCTTTTGAGTGACGTTCAGCTTATCCTTAATACCATCCTGCTTGAACACAAAATCAGGCAGGAAATTTTCATCGGCTTTCACGATAGCCTGCGCGTAGGTTTTGTATTCGTTCTTCTTGAGGGTATTGTCCTTGTGTGAAAAGATGATATATTGGGCGATGGCCTCGTACAGCCGTTCCTCCCGCAGTCCGAGGTCGCCGTCGGCGTAGCTTTTTACCAAGCAGTCCTCCAGTTCCTCGGAATAGACAAACTGGTCGCGCAAAAGGATACAGCGCGTGAGCGCGATGTTTGCGCCGCTGACGGATGACTTTAAATCGCGCCACAGGATATATTGTTCATAGGCGGCTTCGTAATCGCGGAAGTCATTCTCTAAAACAAGACCCAGCGCCCAGTGAAGACGCGCGTTCGCCTCCAAGGTGATGTTTTTGTAATTGGCAAGCGCATATTGAAGAATTGCCGCCGCAGCCGCCGTATTTTCGTTGCCGCCGCGCTTACTCAGCGTTTGTGCAACAAAAACCGTACAATCACATTTTTCCTCGTCGGGAAGCGCTTTAAGTGCCCTGTAAAACTTACCGATGACCTCGCTGTCCCAGATTTTTGCCGCCAAAAAAATTTCAACCATGCCGCACACCCTTTCAATAATTCAAGAGGATTGTTCTGCTGCAAGGGAATCGCTGTTATTTTTCGGGGGGAAGACAGACGGCAATTTCAAGCTTTTCGCCGCTTTCTGCGTAAAACCGGTCTGCCGCCGCAAAGGGAACAAAGAAATAATCACCTTGTTTAATGTTTCTTTTGTAATCGCCGCCGGTTGTTTTCAGCCTGCCGGAGCCGTCGGTGACGACATAGACGGCAGGAGCCGGGAAAGGCGGCGTCTTTCCGCCGTTCAGGCGGTACCGTTCGACCGAGAAGCACGGCGTATCGCGTTTTGTCACGAGCGCCTCATGTGAAAAACCGTGACCGTATTCAATAACGGACGGCTTTTTTTTACATTCGTTCAAGACGCGCTTTAAATCAAACGAGAAATCAAAGCAGCCGAGCGCGTCGTCCTTGTCAAGGCCGAGGTACATCTCCTTCTCGCTTAAATGATAGTCGCCGCACCATTCCTCAGGCTGGATGGTAAAGTCGGTCGGTTCCTGCACCTCTAAGATCAGGCAGCCCGCGCCGATGGCGTGAACGGCTTTGGCGGGAATGAAATAGACATCGCCCGCGCTCACGGGAATACGGTTTAAGAGCCGCTCCATCGCGGATTTATCCGTCGCGCTCTGAATAATGGCATCGTCAAAATCCTGTTTGGTGACGCCCTCTTTGAATCCGAAATAGATAGCCGCGTCTTCTCTGGTAGCAAGTACATACCAGGACTCCGCCTTACCGAAGTCGCTGCTGAAAAACTTTTGTGAAAAGGCTTTGTCGGGATGCGCCTGAACGGGGAGGCGTATGGCGCTGTCAAGCGCCTTGACAAGCACGTCAAGACCGTCCCGCTCTCCGAGCATCCGGGCCTTTTCGGTCTTAAGCAGCTCGTCAAACCGCCAATCGGTATCCTCGACGACGGAAAGTCCCTCGAAGGGATCGGCGCTGTCCTTGTTCAGCGCTTTGACCGAGGAACAGATCCATTCTTCGGGATAGAACGAATCTTCACTGTCGTCGCCGAAAAAATCAGAGAACAGCTTCCCGCCGGTGTAGACGCGGAATACGCGGTTTTTTTTGAAAAATATCGGCAGATTTAACATCATCTTTGTATTCATAGCTACACTCCTGACAATGCCCGGGCGGCAAAATCCGCCGCGCCGCAGGCAGCCTCTTCTTTATATTCCGGAATCGTCAGTTTCATTTGAAAGCGCTCCTCGAACAGCCTCTGCCAGACAACGCTCTTGCGTATGCCGTTGCCTGAGCCGACAAGCTTTGTCGGCTTCGCCGAAAGAACGGGGCGGCACGCGTCGTACATTGCGTATAATTCATCGACAGTGCCGCGTAGGACGCCGCAAATCAACTGCTCCGGGGTAAAATTATCGGTTCCGATATTGCCGATAAAACCACGCGCGTTAGGGTTTTCCCGGGTGCCGCAGAAGGTACAGGCAATTTCGAGCGGGTTTATTAGCGTAAAAGCGTTTTCAGAGAGCGCGTCCATTTTCTTAAAATATGAGTCGGGCAATTCGGTCACACCGAGAAAGGCCGCACAGTCCCTAAAGAAGGTTTCCAGTATCTGATAGGCGCGTCCGCCGCAGAGCGAGGAGCCGACGAACAGATATTTGCCGTCGATGAACGGTCTGATTTCACCGACGGGTACGTCCGCCGGTTTTTCGGTCATCAGCGATACTTGGCTGCCCGTGCCCATGTTGACCAAAATGGTGTCGGCGGGGTCGGCGACGGAGCCTAAAAACGAAGCCTGATTATCGCCGATGGCGACGGTAACCGGGATGCCTTGAGGCAAAAATCCGACCGCCGTCTTTCCGGCAAAAACGGTCTTCTGGGTAACTTCGGGCAGCAGCGAGGCGTTCATACCGAGCGCGGTGACCGCCTTTTTGTCAAAGCGGTTTTTCGGCAGGTCAAACAACCCGAGGCTTGCCGCGTCACTGACATGGACAAGCGGCTTCTTTTGACCGCACAGGCGCATGACGATATAGTCATGAATGGTGCAAAGAGAGCGGGTGTTTTCGGGGACAAGACCGTTTACGGTATTATAAAAATGCGTTGCCAGTCCGAACCCGGTAGCGTTTTTGTAACCGGTCACTTTCGTCATGTGTGCACAGTAGGAGAGGCCATCCCTGTACGGTTCGTTGCCGCGTCCGTCCTGCCAGATATAGAGGGGGCTTATATGTCTGCCCTCGCCGTCGCAGTATAGAATGCCGTGCATTTGCCCGGTGATGCCGATGGCGGCGATGTCCGGAAAATCCCGCAGGAGCGCCGAGAGCGATTCGGCAACCAGCCCCCAGATGACGTCGGGATTCTGCAGCCTTTCAAACGGAAGCCCGTCAATAAAGCTGTTGTTTTTAAGAGTGACGGTTCGTTCCAGCCGCCCCGTGTCGGCATTTCTTGCCGCGGCGCAGATGGTGGAAGTCCCAATATCCAGACCGATGATGTGCATATGATTTCCCCTTTAGCAGCCGATGGCCGCCGAAGCGGGATCAAGCCTCTTGATAATGTCCTGCTGTATGGCGGGGGAGAGGTCGAGGAAATTGACGAACGTACCGTGAATACGCATGATGTACACGCCGTTCGGCGCGTATTTTTTAGGGTCAGCCAGCACCTTGCGGAGAATTTCCGGGGTGGTGACGTTGACATAGAGGTAGAACGGGGATACGCCCTCGCTTTCCTCGTTGAAGAACAGAGGACGTATGACTTTGTTTTTAAATTCAGCGCCTTTGCCCTCATAGCTTTCGGATTTGAAATACTTCGGGTCAATTCCGAAATGAGAGGCGTAGCCGCCGCACATTTTTTCAAAGGGAAGCTTAAGAAGCGACAGGGTTCTGAATCCGAGCCCCTGTTGTGCGTCGCCATAAAGCGGATCGACGCCGTAGTTGAGCATTTCGCGTTGCTTGCGGCCGTTCGGGAGCGCGCCGACCCAGTAGCCATACAGAAGGTGTGTGGACGGTGTGGAAAAGTCGGGGCGGAAGGGGTTACCCAAATAGTTTCTCGACGCCCGCACCATATCGGCGATGGTATTCGTAACCGCGGCGGCTTCGGCATCGGCGGTACGGTCATTGTTGCCGAATTTCGGTTGCCGGAGCAAATACTCACGCAGTTCTTCGTCATCTTCAAAATTGTTTTTCAAAGCCGTAAGCAGTCGCTCGGCGTCCTCGGGGCGCTCGCTCACCAGCCTGTCGATAGCGACAAACGCGTCAGATACGACGCTCGAACCGTGAATCAGACAGCCGCTGCCGTTGTATTTCGTACCCTGATGCCGGATATCCCGCGTGTCATACCCGGTTTCAATGCCGCCCATGACGGTGCTGAGAAACGGAACGGTCAGATTCGAGAGCGCGAGCGAAGCACCGTTGGCGGCGGCGACCATGGATTTCAAATAAAACGCCGCGTTCTGATAAAAGCGCTCACGAACGTTTTTCAAAGCCGTCAGAGCGTCAACAGGCTCACAGACAGAGCCGATGAATTTTCCGGTGAGCGTCGAAACGCCGTCGGAGAGCGTCAGCTCTAAAATTTTGCCGAGATTGAACCAGCTGTTGGTGGTGTTTCCGTTGTCCTTGCCCATGATGAGCGGTTCCTGACAGCCGGCGACGGAAGTGTCCGGAATATCCTTAAGCTCCACGCCCGCGCGTAGAAGTACCTCATAAAGCGCGTCGTCGTTGAACATCGACGGGGTCAAAACGCCCGGGGTGAAGAAAAACCGCCCCAATTCCTCATAGAAGCGTACCGGCGTATTTTTATGCAGCTTGACGGAGAGGATCGGCTGCGGAAGGTTCATATCATAATATGCGTCAAGCAGTGCATAAGTTGTTTCGTTGGTTAGGTCGTTGCCTTGTTCGTCGCGGCCGCCCAAAATAACGTTTTGGGAGATAGCCCAGCTGCGGTCTGCAACGTTAAAGAAGACGAGAAAATGCTTGAACAGTGCGGCGGCTTCCTCGCGGGAGAGCCCTTCGGCGGCTCTGTACGGCTCAAAAATTCTGTCGGCGTTGCCCACCGAAAAGGCAAACGGGTTGGGGGCCTGTTCAAGACACATTACCTGCCACAGCAGCATGAAGCTTTGAATGGCTTCAAAAAGCGTTTTAGCTCCGTTTGCCGGTACATTTTTCAGCGTATCGGCTAAAAACAGAAGCTCAGCTTTACGATGACCCGACGCTTTTTCGGCGTTTTCGCGTGCGATGAGCTCATAGCGGGCGGCAAGCGTCAATACGCATTCCAGAGCCGCTTTCATCGCCGTGTAATTGCTCTTTTTTTCATTCCCGACATTCTTCATGCGTTTTTCGATGTCGGCAATCAGCGCGTTTACACCGAATTTTATTGCCGGACGCATATCCGGAATCAGATGCCCTGTGACCTGCTCGACAAAAAAGACCACCTCGCCGGTAAGGTTTTCCACGCTCTTATACATGGCGGAAAGCTCGGCGACATAGGGGGTCTGTTTGTCAAACTCACAGACCTGCGCGATGCGCTCGGCGGTGAATTCGCCATTGGGTTCGATGTCTCCGTAGACGGCTGTAGGATCGCAATAACCGGAGAACGACTCCACCTTGAAGGCGGGGTTAATCAGGGCATAGCTGCGTGCGAAGGCGTCGCGCTGTGTTCCGGCGAACACGGCGTTCGGGCTTATTGTGAGCGGCAGCTCGCCGATGGCCATTTTAAGCACCGCTGCGCTTCTCTCCATCGGCGGCAGGGAGGCGAGGGCGGGACTGTATTTCATGTTGGCTTCCCTCATCAAAAACCAGCCGTCAAGGCGCATGATGCGGCGTTCCTCAAGGAACAAATCTTTAGCTTTTTTGGTGATGTGGGTGCTGTCGTATTTCATACCTTTAACTCCTAAGCAACAGATTTCAAATGGCAGATAAAGATTATTTGACCGTTAGGTGTGAACGGGGGTGATGCCGTGCTCCTTAAGTACGGCGGTAAAGCGAGCCAGCGTTTCGGCGGTGACAAAGCCGTCGCTGACGGTGTAGGGAAGCCCGAGTTTTTTCCATTTGTCGGTGCCGTATTCGTGGTATTTCAAAATTTCAAATTGTACCGCACCGCTAAGAGCCTTCAAAGTATTAAAATAGGCGGCAAAACCTTGTAGGGATTCCTCATCGTCGTTGAAGCCATGGATAAACGGAACGCGCACCAGAAGCGGCTTTCCCGATTTGGCGGCGGCCTCCAGATTATCCTTGATGATTGATAGAGAAGCGCCGGTAGCATCTCTAAGCTCTTTTCCCTGAGGATGTTTAAAATCGGCTATAACATATTCTATGTACGGCAAGAGCTTTTGAAAGACCGGCAGTGAGGCGTTTGTTTCAACGGCGGTGTGAATCCCGTTTTCTCTGAGCATCACGAGCAATTTTTCAATGGCGCGCGGCTGGCAGAGCACCTCACCACCTGTGAAAGTGACGCCGCCGCCGTCGAAAAACATGGGTCTGCAGGAAATAATTTCCTCAAACAGCGTATAAAGGGGCGTACCCGCCTCGTTTTCCCCGGCGTATAGACCGTCGGGATTTGAACACCACGGGCAGTGCAGGTTGCAACCTTTAAGGTGGTATACGAGCCGGTTTCCGGGTCCGTCCTCCGAATAATTAAAGCCCTTGCCAAAAATCAGCAATTCATTTTCTCTGTCAAACAAAGGCCGCACCCCGACAGTTCTATTTACTATATTACACATTATACATAATCGATTTCTATATTTCAAGTATTACTTTAGTATCTTATTAAAATATAAGCAACTTTGCGCTCATTTTCATAAAAAACGCCTTGTAAACCGATGAAAACTATGATACAATAAAAAAAATATTGTATAATACGGAGAACAGGCTATGAGTTGTCAATGTGGATTTTATCCCACGGTCATCGTTCCGGGTATCGGTCAATGTAAGGTCGATCTTCTTGACAATGAGGGAGTGCGTGTAAAAAGCGCATGGCCGCTGGATATCGATAATAAGGCGCTTTTGAAAAAGTTGATTCCCTGTGCATTGAAAATGCTGATAATGAGACGCGACGCCGGGTTTACCGATTTGCTTTACCGAGAGCTGTGCGCCGCGCTGTCGCCGATCGGCTCGACAGCTGAAGGATTCCCCAAATCGCGGCTCAAGGTGGTGGATTATCCCCGTTCTCTTGCCGAATGTACCGAGGACGAAAAGCGCTTTATCTACAAAATGGTGCCGATGGAGGCGCTTTCAGAGGCTATCGGCGAAAGCCATTTGTTTTATTTTGCATACTATTCATTCGGGCAGCCGTATGAAACGGCCAAGGACTTACATAATTTTATTCAAATGGTCAAGGATAAAACCGGCCACGACAAGGTGAATCTTGTACCCGTCAGTTTAGGCGGCTCAATTTCCGTCGCGTACTTTGACGTCTACGGCGACAGAGAGGATATTTACCGCGTCATGAATTTTGTTCCTGCCATAAACGGCTCAACCATCGTCGCCGATGTGTTTGAAGACCGTGTCAATTCGGGTATGCCCGGAGAAATTCTTGATTTTATCGTCGATAAGAAAACTGCGCAAAAAATCGCCTCATATATGCGTGTATTGCCGGAGGGGATGCCTGAAAGAATTACCGAAACGGCACTCAGTGCCGCGCGCGATACCATTTTTCTCAACTGTCCCGGCATTTGGGCGACTTGTCCGCGTGAGCGTTATGAAGCGCTGCGCGACAGATTCCTGTGCGATGGCAAGCATGAAGTGTTGCGCGCCAAGGCTGACCGATTTCACCGCGTACACAAGGACTATGAAAAGCTGCTGAAAGAGCAGGTCGAGCGCGGGGTAGAGTTTTTTACGGTCTGCGGTTACGGTAAGCGCTTAGCGCCGTTTGTACTTTCCGATAAGCTCAATTCCGATTCAATCGTCGATTTGAAATCCGCGTCCTTAGGCGCCTATTCGGCGCCTCCCGGCGAAGTGCTGCCGGAGGACTATGTGCCTGTCGTCTGCGCCGCGGGACACAGCCATGTTTCGCCTGACCGCGTCGTTGATGCCGGCACGGGGCTTTTCCCCGATACAACTTGGTATTTTTCGGATCAGATACACGATGACATCGCCTATAATGACATCGCGCTCCTGCTCTGCCGCGAGGTGCTGACAAACGACGGGTTTAAGGACGTATTTTCCGACCCGGCTTTCCCGCAGTTCAACGGTTCGCGCAATATTCGCGAGATCCGCTACCGGCTCTTGCCTAAGGTCCCGGAGCTTTTAGAAACAGCGCTTCCCGAGCATGTGAGGGACGAGCTGCAAAAGGCCGCCGCAGAATGTGAGGAGCTATTCTCCTATACGATTGTCAAGGACAACACGCTGACCGAAAAAGCAACGGCGCGTTTGCGTGCGGCGATTCAGGCGGCGACACCCGCCCAGCCGCCAAAGAAGCAGTAAATTTTCACCCTTAGGGGTGATAAAATATTAGGAGGACTATTTATGGACGCATATGGTTCAATATCAAAGGGTATCGCAACCCTTGTCAGTCTTCTGCTCGCGTTACTGAACGTGTTCGGGATTCTGACCAATTCTTACGACCCCTCTTTGGGCTCCACAATCACCTATGCCTCATCAACGGAGGAAGTCGCGCAGCTTATGGGCATGTGCGACGACGGTGTGCTGACAACCTGCGGCGGCGATTGCGGACACAATCCGTCTATTGTCGTTCCCGGCATCGGGCAGTCGGAATCAACTCTGCTCGACGCAAACAACCAACCCGTCCTTGACGAGAGCGGTGAGGTAATCACCGGATGGCCGCTGTATATCAATGCCGACGTGCTTGTCGATCAGCTTGCCGCACCGCTGGTTACCGCCATTTCGACACAGCAGGACAACGGCTTCACCGACGACGCTTCGCAAAAGATCGCCGACGCCCTGTGGGTCAATGAAACGGGACTCAACGGACTGCCGGTCAATAACGTCCATGTGACGAAATACTATAAGAGCGTCGCTGCCTGCACTGACGAGGAGAAAGCCTATATTTATGACACCATTCCTCTGAAGAACTA
This sequence comes from uncultured Eubacteriales bacterium, assembly GCA_964516565.1. Taxonomy (GTDB): domain Bacteria; phylum Bacillota; class Clostridia; order Oscillospirales; family Acutalibacteraceae; genus DTU089. The sequence goes on from CAZEXA010000005.1 coordinate 33,685, forward strand.
TACGGCACAATGCGGTGAGGATCATTTGTATTTCTTCGCCTACAACAGCTTCGGAGACACCATCGGCATTGCCGAGGAGCTGTACGCCTATATCCAGATGGTCAAGGCGCAGACCGGGCACGATAAGGTCAACCTTGTCCCAATCAGCCTCGGCGGCACGGTTTTTAACGCGCTGATTGAGCTGCATCCCGAAGTGGCGGCAGACCTCGGCAGAGTCGTTATGATTATCCCGGCGCTTGACGGCTCGCAGATTGTCGGCGATGTTTTTAGAAAAAATCTCAGCTTTAATGAAGAAGAGATGCTTTACAGGGATTTGTTCCCGGCGCTTCTGAATGATGAATATACAGGCTATGTTGCTAATTTGGGCATCCGCTTATTACCCAAGCAGGTTCTGAACGATTTGCTCAGCAAGACAGTGGATAAGCTGCTTCCTAAGCTGGTCACCAATTGCCCGGGTATGTGGGCGCTGTTGCCCAGCGAATATTACCCGGCGATGGCAACACAATACTTAAGCGGCGCAGACCACGATTACTTGAGAGCGCGCACCGCGAAATACTATGAAGCGCAGGTGGATAGCGACGCGAACATTTTAGCGCTGAAGAGCGCCGGTGTCGAGGTGTTTGATATCTGCGACTACAGCGTACCGCTCGTCGCAATCGCCGGTTCCTATAAGGCCTATAATGCGGACGGTATCATTCAGGTTGATTCCACCTCAATGGGGGCAACCACGAGTCTTATCGGCGAAACACTGCCGACGGACTATGTGCCGGTCGGTTCTAAGTGCACCGATCCTACACACAATCACATTTCGCCCGACGGTTCGCTCGACGCGTCAACCGGTCTTCTTCCCGAGACGACCTTCTACTTCTACAAACAGAACCACGAATCCACCGCCCGCAACAACATCATCATGAATTTAGCCATTAATTTGCTGAAAGATAATACGATTGCCGATATTTATACAGCCGAGAGATATCCGCAGTTTATGTATCTGAGAAATACGCGCGGCTTCTACCAGAATGACGTGCCGCTTGCACAGACGGTGTTGAACGAAGAGGCGGCGGCACCGGGTACCTATGATGCCCAGCTGGTTACCGATTTACAGGCAGCCATCGATCTGGCGCGCGCCATGGAGGACGACGGCAGGTACACGACGGAACAGGTCGATGCCATGAAGGAGCAGTTGTACAACTGTCTTGTCCGCGCCGGCAAGCGCAATGCCCCCGAGGAGGAGGACCAGAGCGTAGTGTATCTCACGGAGTTCCTCAAGGCAGCGAGCGACGGTATGTATCAGTATTACGGTCCCGTGGGTTACTCCGATTTCAAGGATTCCGAACTTGCCGCTATTATTCAGACGTATGAAATCATAAAATAAGCTGACTGCAAAAAGCTTGAGGAGGCGGGCCGGTACCGCCTCCTTTTCTTTTACGGAAAGGGTTCTTTTTATAAGGAATTTCCTGTTCTTTCGCTTGACAAATTTTATAGTTATAGTATAATTAATCGAACATATATTCTATACATTTGGGGAGAATTTTATGGCACATTACTTTTTTACCTCTGAATCCGTGACGGAAGGACATCCCGATAAAATCTGCGACGGAATATCCGATGCCGTTCTCGATGCGATTTTAGAGCAGGACAATATGGCGCGCGTCGCCTGTGAAACGATCTGCACGACCGGGATGGTGCTTATCATGGGTGAGATTTCAACGAGCGCCGAGGTCGATATTCCTGCCATAGCCCGGGAGGTCATCTGTAATATCGGTTACGACAAACCGGAGTACGGTTTTGACGGCAATACCTGCGCGGTATTGACCTCGGTGGACAAGCAGTCTGCCGATATCAGCCTGGGTGTCAGCCAATCTCTTGAGTTAAAAAGCGGCGATGATGACGCTTACAATCTCAACGGTGCCGGGGATCAGGGGATGATGTTCGGTTTTGCCTGCGACGAAACCCCCGAGCTTATGCCGCTGCCCATCTCTCTGGCACATCGACTTGCCGGAAGGCTTACCGAGGTCAGAAAAAACGGAACGCTTCCCTACTTGCGTCCCGATGGTAAGACCCAAGTCACCGTCGAGTATGACGAAGCGGGCAGCCCCTTGCGGCTGGAAGCGGTTGTCGTCTCCGGTCAGCACGATGAAAAGGTGGGGCTTGAAACAATTCGCGCGGACATTATTGAGCATGTTATCAAACCGATTGCGCCGGACCATATGCTGGACGACGACACCAAGATTTATGTCAATCCGACGGGGCGCTTTGTCATTGGCGGGCCTGCAGGAGACAGCGGCCTGACCGGCAGGAAAATCATTGTTGATACCTATGGCGGCTATTCGCGCCACGGCGGCGGCTGTTTTTCCGGTAAAGATCCGACGAAAGTTGATCGTAGCGCCGCTTACGCCGCGCGTTATGTTGCCAAGAATATTGTAGCGGCGGGCATTGCCAAAAAGTGCGAGGTGCAGTTCGCCTACGCCATCGGTGTGGCAAGACCCGTATCGGTGTTTGTCGATACTTTTAAAACGGGTACGGTGCCGGACAGCCGGATTGTCGAGGCCGTCAAGGCCTGCTTCGATTTACGCCCCGCAGCCATCATCGACTATCTTGAGCTCCGTAAGCCCCAATACCGTGCACTTGCCGCCTACGGTCAAATCGGGCGCACCGATCTGGACGTTTCCTGGGAGCGGACGGACAGGGCGATGAGGCTATCGGAATATTTGAAATAGCCGTCGGGAGAAGGATTTTGAATAAGACAGAATCAGAAAAGAATACTGTTCACAGCGGTCACCGGATACGCCTGAAGGAGAGTTTTCTCAACGGAAATGCCGAAGGGTTTCGTGATCATCAGCTGCTGGAGCTGCTTCTCTTTTATTCTGTACCGCGCCGTGATACCAACGAAATCGCCCACGCGCTCCTCAAAGAGTTCGGTACGCTTGACGGCGTTTTCAGCGCCTCGTATAATGCGTTGTGCAAGGTTCAAGGTGTCGGTGAACAGACCGCGTTAATGCTCAAGATTATCGCGTCTATCGAGGACAGACGGCTTTTAAGAGACTCCGAAAAACAGAATATGCCAATGACCTGTGCGGAAATCAGCCGGTATTTAGTTGCATTTTATCATTCTCGTACAAAAGAAACGATTGTTCTATTGAGTTGTGACAATAAGCGGCGCATCAAAAAGGTGGACATCGTCGGCGAGGGCACCATCAATGGCACGGAAATCAACAGCCGCAATATCGTGGAAGCCGCTATCAATGCCAACGCCTCCTATGTTGTATTGTCCCATAACCACCCCAACGGTGCCGCCAAACCCTCGGCGGCTGATCTCGATGCGACCCGCAGCCTGATTGTCATGCTCAGACGATTGGATATCGGCGTTTTCGACCATATAATCATCGGCATGGACGGCGACTCATACTCCATGCGTGAGTGTGAGGAATATAGGATGTTGTTTATCTGATTATGAATCATTTTAAACTGGTTTCACCATATAAGCCGACAGGCGACCAGCCCGAAGCCATTGAAACGCTTATCAGCGGCGTCCTCAAGGGCTATGACGCGCAGACGCTTCTCGGAGTGACCGGATCGGGGAAAACCTTTACGATGGCCAATGTCATCGAGAGGCTGAACCGTCCGGCGCTTGTGCTTGCCCATAACAAAACGCTGGCGGCACAGCTTTGCGCGGAGTTCAAGGAGTTCTTTCCCGACAACGCCGTTGAATATTTTGTTTCCTATTACGATTATTATCAGCCGGAAGCGTATATCGCCGTGACCGATACCTATATCGAGAAGGACTCAGCCATTAACGACGAAATCGACAAGCTGCGCCATTCGGCGACCTCGATGCTTTCCGAGCGGCGCGATGTCATCATTGTGGCGAGCGTGTCGTGCATCTATACGCTCGGCGACCCCATCGATTATAAAAACATGGTTATCTCCCTGCGTCAGGGTATGAAAAAAGACCGCGACGAGCTGATTAAAAAGCTTGTCGAGATTCAATATGAGCGCAATGACATCGATTTTTCAAGAAACAAGTTTCGTGTACGAGGCGACGTCATAGAAATATTCCCCGTGTACTCGTCGGAGAGTGCGGTGCGCGTTGAATTTTTCGGCGACGAGATTGACCGCATCTGTGAGATTAACGCGCTGACAGGGGCTGTGAAAAACACTCTTTCTCATGTCGCAATCTATCCCGCTTCCCACTACGTCGTCTCTAAGGAGAAACTCGAAAAATCGCTGTCCGAGATTGAGGCGGAGATGCTTGAGCGTGTGGAGTATTTCAAGAACAAGGGCAAGCTGATTGAAGCGCAACGCATCATGCAGCGCACCTATTATGACATCGATATGCTGAGAGAAACGGGCTTCTGCAAGGGTATCGAGAACTATTCTCGTGTCATGACCGGGCGTAAGCCCGGCGAAGCGCCGTTTACGCTGCTTGACTATTTTCCCGATGACTACATTCTGTTTGTGGATGAGTCCCACGTCACGCTGCCGCAGGTTAGGGGGATGTTCGGCGGCGACCGTTCACGCAAGGACTCACTGATAGATTTCGGCTTCCGTCTGCCGTCTGCCTACGACAACCGTCCGCTGAACTTCGATGAATTTTTGAGAAAGACGCGGCAAAAAATATTTGTGAGCGCGACTCCCGGAGACTTTGAACGCGTAAATAGCGCCCAGATTGCCGAGCAGGTGCTCCGCCCGACGGGGCTTATCGACCCTGAGATTTCGGTGCGTCCCGTCGAGGGACAGATCGAGGATATGATTGGCGAAATCAACGGACGTATCGGGAAAAACGAACGCGTGCTCATCACGACGCTTACTAAAAAAATGGCAGAGGATTTGACCGACTACCTGAGCGACCTCGGTATCAAGGTGCGCTACATGCACCATGATGTTGACACCATTGAGCGCATGGAAATTGTCCGCGATTTGCGTTTGGGCGTATTCGATGTGCTTGTCGGTATCAATTTGCTGCGCGAGGGTCTGGATATTCCCGAGGTGTCGATGATTCTCATCCTCGATGCCGACAAGGAGGGCTTCCTCAGGAGCGAGACCGCCTTGATTCAGACCATCGGACGCGCCGCGCGCAACGTGAACGGGCAGGTAATCATGTATGCCGACAGCGTCACGCCGTCCATGGAACGGGCAATCAGGGAAACCTACCGCCGGCGTGAAAAACAGAGTAGATATAACGAGGAGCACGCGATTACGCCGCAATCCGTAAAAAAGGATGTGCGCAATATCCTCGAGATATCGAGCAAGTCCACTGTGGACGAAACGAGCGGCAAGCATTTGTCCGCGCGCGAAAAAATTGAGCTAATCGACAAGCTGAACAAGGAAATGCGCTCTGCCGCAAAGCTTCTTGAATTCGAGCATGCCGCCTATCTGCGCGATAAGATTCAGAAATTGCGGGGACAAAAATAATGAATACCCATATCCGTATCACCGGTGCCAAAGAACACAATTTGAAAAATATCAGTCTCTCCATACCCCGGGACCAGCTCGTCGTGTTTACGGGATTGTCCGGTTCCGGCAAGTCGTCGCTGGCGTTCGACACCATTTACGCCGAGGGTCAGCGCCGGTATATCGAAAGCCTGTCCTCCTACGCGCGGCAGTTTTTAGGGCAGATGGAAAAACCCAACGTCGAGAGTATTGACGGATTGTCGCCGGCCATTTCCATCGATCAAAAAACGACCTCGAAAAACCCGCGTTCCACCGTCGGGACCGTCACCGAAATTTACGATTATCTGCGGCTGCTCTACGCGCGCGTCGGCGTGCCGCATTGCCCTGTGTGCGGACGGGAAATCCGTCAGCAGACAGTCGATCAGATTTCCGAAAGCATCATGGCGCTCGGCGAGGGGACGAAGCTTCAAATATTTGCACCGGTCGTGCGCGGGCGCAAGGGCGAGCATATCAAGGAGCTTGACACGGCGCGGCGCGGCGGCTTTGTTCGCGTGCGCATCGACGGCAATATTTACGATTTGTCCGAGAACATCACACTTGATAAGAACGTGAAGCATGATATTGAGGTGGTGGTTGACCGCCTTGTCATCGGAGAAGGTATCCTGTCCCGCTTAACCGATTCGATTGAAACGGCGTTTTCGCTGACCGACGGCACGGTCATCGCTGCCGTTCCCGGCGGGAAGGAATTGCTTTTTTCTCAGAATTATGCCTGTCCGGAGCATGGGGCGTGTATCGATGAGTTGACCCCGCGCCAGTTCAGCTTCAACAATCCGTTTGGGGCGTGTCCGACTTGTACGGGGCTCGGCGTTTTTTTGCGCGTTGACCCGGACCTTATCGTTCCGAATAAGGAGTTGTCCATCGAACGGGGTGCCATACGCGCCAGCGGCTGGACAAACGCCGAGGGTGGGACCATTGCCCAAATGTATTATCAGGCGCTCGGCAACAAATACAATTTTACGGTAAAAACACCGTTCAAGGATATTTGTCCGGAGGGTGTTTCTGCGCTGTTATACGGCACAAAGGGCGAAAAGCTGAAGATGACCCGTACAAACGAATATGGCACCGGAAGCTATACCGCGGAGTTTGAAGGGATCGTCAATAATTTACAAAGGCGTTTTAAGGAGACCTCAAGCGAGTGGATGCGCGCCGAAATCGAGCTGTCGATGACTGCCTGTGATTGCCCGGATTGTCACGGAAAGCGCCTGAAACCCTCGTCGCTCGCGGTAACTGTCGGTGATATCGGTATCACCGACCTCTGCGCGAAGTCGGTTAAGGAGCTGCTTAACTTTTGTAATGACCTGAAGCTGACAAAGCGCGATGCGATTATTGCCGACCAGATATTAAAAGAAATCCGCGCACGGCTCGGCTTTTTGTGCAACGTCGGGCTGGAGTATTTGACACTGGGACGCGCCGCGGGCAGTCTGTCGGGCGGAGAGAGTCAGAGAATCCGTCTGGCGACGCAGATCGGTTCATCGCTGATGGGGGTACTCTATATCCTCGATGAGCCGAGCATCGGTCTTCATCAGCGCGATAACGGGAAGCTTCTCGATACCTTGAAGCATATGCGTGACTTGGGCAATACATTGATTGTCGTCGAGCACGATGAAGAAACTATGATGGCCGCCGATTACATTGTTGACATTGGGCCGGGCGCGGGCGTTCATGGGGGCGAGGTGGTCTATGCGGGTACGGTGAAGGATATTCTTGCCTGCGAAAGTTCGATCACCGGGCAGTACCTTTCCGGAAAGAAGAAGATCCCCGTTCCCGAAACGCGGAGGAAGGGCAATGGAAATATATTGTCCGTTAGGGGCGCGGCTGAAAATAATCTGAAAAGTATCGACCTCGATATCCCGCTGGGGATGTTCGTCGCCGTTACGGGCGTGTCCGGCTCCGGCAAATCCTCACTCGTCAACGAAATTATCTATAAGAAGCTTGCTTCTGTTCTCAACGGCGCGAAAAAAACGCCCGGTAAGCATGAGGCGCTCACCGGACTCCAGTTTCTCGACAAGGTTATCAACATCGACCAATCGCCCATCGGGCGCACTCCGCGCAGTAATCCCGCGACGTATACCGGGGTCTACACCGATATTCGTGAGCTGTTCGCCCAGACAAATGACGCAAAGCTACGCGGCTATACGGCAAGCCGGTTTTCCTTCAACGTCAAGGGCGGACGCTGCGAGGCGTGTCAGGGCGACGGGATCGTTAAAATTGAAATGCACTTTCTTTCGGACATCTATGTCCCGTGCGAGGTTTGCAAAGGCGCACGCTATAACCGTGAAACGCTTGAGGTGCGGTACAAGGGCAAAAATATTCATGACGTGCTCGAAATGACTGTTGAAGAAGCCGTCGGATTTTTCGGCGCCAACCCCAAGATTGCGAATCGTCTGCGCACGCTGTACGATGTCGGGTTAGGTTATGTGAAGCTCGGTCAGTCGGCGACGACCCTTTCGGGCGGGGAAGCGCAGCGCGTCAAACTGTCAACCGAGCTGTCCAAACGCGCGACGGGGCGCACCATGTATATTCTTGACGAGCCGACGACCGGTCTTCATACCGCCGATGTCCACCGGCTGCTTGAGGTGCTTTGCCGCCTCGTTGATAACGGAAATTCCGTCCTTGTCATCGAGCACAATCTTGACGTCATCAAATGTGCCGATTACTGCTTTGACCTCGGTCCCGAGGGCGGAGACCGCGGCGGTGAGGTCATCACCGCGGGTACGCCGGAAGAACTGGCGCGGTGCGAAAACTCCTATACGGGACAGTATCTGAAAAAGGTGCTGCGAATAAGTTAAAAGAAGAGATAAAAAAAGAATTGGGCGGGGCAAAGGCCCCGCAAAGAACCGCAAGCGGTTCTTTTTTAAAAACGCTGTCGCGTTTTTTACCCCAATAAAATTGCGGCGTCAGCCCCGATTCTCTTAACTCAGTTTCCTGTAAATCTCCAGTGTGTCCTTCCACCGTCCCTCGTCTGTGCTGCCCATGACTACGGCAATATATTGCTTTCCCTGTATAATCGCTCCCGAAACAAGACAAGCGCCCGCCTCTGTGTTGGTGCCTGTTTTAATACCGTTTGCCTGTTCAAGATAACAGCTGCTTACCGGGCAAAGAAGCTTGTTGGTGTTATAGAAGGTAAGCGTCCTGCCGGAGGCGATTACCTCGGAAAAACGATAGGTACCCACGATTTCTTTCAGTAACGATGAGCGCATCAACTCTCCGGCGGCAATCGCCAAATCGTGTGCCGACGTGTATTGCCCGGGAGTGTTGTAACCGTCGGGACTGAGCAGAAATGTGTGAACCGTACCGATTTTCAACGCCAAGCAGTTTTCGGCCTTTAAAAAAGCGGCTAAAGCGTCCCGGGGTTCGGTGTCGGGGTTGTTGAGAATGGTTCTGCCGACATATACGGCCAGCACATACGCCGCGTCGTTGCCGGAGGGGAGCAGCAGCGCGTATAAAAGCTGTCGGACGGTCATTCTGTCACCGAGCAAAAGACCGGCTGTCGATGAGTCTTTGGCAATCATATGAATCTCGCTGCCGACGGTTACTTCACTCTGCGGCTCACAGTAATTGAGTACGGTAAGCGCGGTGAGCATTTTGGCGGTGCTGGCAGGGGGGAGCGGTGTTTCTCCGTTTTTTTGGTACAACACGGAGCCGCTTTCCGGGTCATACAGCAGGGCGGACGAAGCGGTAATACCATCGACCGTTACAGCGTTCACGATGGCTGCAGGTTCACCCTGCGTCGGGTTCAGTCTGGCCGTGATTTCTTCAGAGTTTGCCTTGCTTATGGGAACCAAGATGTTTGCAAACAGTATACAGAGTGCCGCAAACCCCGCCAGCGGTACGATGCCGCGTCCGTCGAACCGTCTTTTTTTGTGTCTGGTCTTTGCTCTAAAAATGCCGGTGTTTTTACGCAATATCGGATAACGGACAAGCAAAATTCTGCCGATGAGAAGTCCGGCAAGCGTTCCGAGGGTATTTAAAAGTATGTCGTCAATATCCATGCTTTTTGTGGTAAAGAGCTGTAGAAGTTCAATAGAGAACGACAGCGCCGCGCCTGTTTTCAGTGCGAAGAGCCAGCCGCGCCCGCGCACGAACAACAGCGGGAGGAAAATGCCCAGAGGTAAATACAGCAAAAGGTTACCGAAAAAATTCAGCGGTTCGGAAAAAGCGTGTATCAGAGCCTTAAACGGTATGAGGTTTAAGCTGTCATCGGCAAACGGATGATAAGCGCCGAAAGGCATCGTCAGCGTAAAAACGCCCGCAAGATACAGCTCCGTCGCAACGGTAAAAATCCGGCGAAGTCCGGTCACCCGTTCGCCGCGAAAATATAAAGCGATCTCGGACAGGAGTAAAAACAAAATTCCGGCGGTAAGACCGGGTAAAAGAAAACGTAGGAAAAACGACATGAAATACCTCCGAAAATAAATACAAAAAGTATTGTATCATAAATAGCAGAGGATTTCACTATCTTAGTAAAAATTTTGAAAAAGTATTAGTTAATACCATGTTGGGTGTGGTTCATGTCCTCATTAGTGAAACAAATTAACAATTAACTCTACAATCTTTAGTGTCCAATAAAAAGCGCTTCTTCGAGTTTCAGGCATTACAATTTTGTTTATTCCCTGTCACAGGGGAGTCACAATATTACATTTCGTCCGTCTCTTCATTTTTCAACAGCGTTTCACGGTAGCTCATGACGAATTCTCCTCTATTACAGTGTATTTCTTTTAGAGGTAGTACCCACCTGTTTGCATATAAAATGAATTGACAATCATAGGAAACAGGAGTATTTTTTAAGAGGGTGATTCTATGGATTACGGCAAAAATTTCTTAAAACTCAACAGGGATATACTTTTCGGCAACGCCGGGGGGCAGGTGCTCTGGCAGCCCAGAATCGACTGTTGGTATTATGACCGTGTTTTTAACGGAGGGCTTTTGCCGCCGTATGAGAATATGACCCGTTTGGAGCTGTATAAGGCGCTTGGCGTTTCGCCGCGCGTTTACGAGTATAACGGGTGTATTTCCCCGGTCAACAGAGAGCCTGTTTTGTGCCGCAAGGAACGGTTGTCACCGCTTGAAACACGCGTGACGATGGATACGCCGGTTGGCACCGTGACGCGGGTAGACAGGCGCAACACCTCAAATGCCGGTGTTTTCACCGCGGAGTGGCTCGCCAAGACCGAGGAAGACGTCAGGGTACTCATTTGGCTCGAAAACAATACGGACTGGGTGTGGGACCAGGGGCATTGGGACAGCGTCGCACAAGACTATGAAAACATGGGGCTGCCCTGCATATTTTTACCGCGCATTTCCATACAGAAGCCCATTATCGAAACTATGGGCATCGAAGGGACGATTTACGGGCTTGCCGATTTCCCGGACACAATGGAGGCGTATTTTGAAGCCTGTGAGCAAAACGCAATGCGGATGATTGAGGTTGTCTGCGATTCGCCGCTTGAGTGGGTGAATTTCGGGGACAACATACACGGCGGCGTCGTATCGCCCGCGCTGTTTGAAAAATACATTCAACCGGCGTATTTACGGCGCAACAAGCGCCTTCACGAGGCGGGAAAGTGGACGTTTGCCCATTGGGACGGTGACTGTAAGCCGCTTTTACCCTTTATGCGTACCTGCGGTCTTGACGGCATCGAAGCCATCACGCCTTTGCCGCAGGGAGATGTGACGCTCGACGAAATAAAAGAGGCGCTCTCTGACGAGGTGTTTCTTGTTGATGGTATCCCGGCGATTCTTTTTGATACCATGTATCCGGAACAGCTTTTAATTGATACCGCCAAAGAGCTGATAGAAAAGTTTGCGCCGCGCCTGATTCTCGGCATCTCCGACGAAATATCCTCGACCGGCGACATTGAACGTGTGCGGCTCGTCAAACAGATTGTTGACGAGTACAACGACTCGTTGCGCAGCAAATGAGCTTGTATCACGTTTGTCATGATAATGACGAGTTTTCAAAAATAGGTTGACACGGGATATTCTGTGTGGTATTATATCACTGACGAATGAGTTTAAGAACCACGGTGCAATTGGTAGCATTGCGCTATTGGAGATTGGCTTCATTCGTTTCTAAAAAAAATGAAGCGGCACGCTTTGCGTGCCGCCGTATTTTTAATTCGGTGAGTCCGTATCCGTGTTTTCAAGAGGAGCGGCCGGGACGGGCTCGGCGCTCTGTTTTAAGCCCCTTTTCTTTTTTAACACTATAAATACAGTGATACCGGTGGCTGCCAACAGGACAGCAATGCCTGTTGTGCCGACAATCCACCAAGTGAACCCGCTGTCGGAATCGAGCAAACCGAACATATCCGACAAAGCGGCGTCTTCGATAACCTTCGTGGTGATGACGTACTCGGACATCGTGTTGTTTTGATAGGTGACGGCGCCGTTTTTACCGACGGGCACCTCCTTGGCAATCAGCGTAAAGCCGCCGTCGGCACCGAATTTATAGACATTGACTGTCATTCCCTCTGAAAGGGTAGTGATAATAGTAAAGGTTGCCGTACCGGGAAGTGCGCCATGGTGCTGGAAGGCATAGGTAAAGCTGTCGTACCCGCTGCCGATGCTGTCGAGGATCGCCTTGTCGTTGGGGGCGTTCGTCAGACCGATATCCATAAGACCGGCGGAATCCGCGTTTTTGACATCCCTGCCGGTAAAGCTTATGTCCGCTCCGTCCTGCTTAAAGGTCAACGTGGCTTTTTTATTATCTTCAAGCGCCGTGAAATAGGCGTCGGAAACGGTGGAGCCCGTTTCAGCGGTCAGCTCCTGCGTAAACGATCCGCCTTTATTTTCCTGAATTTCGTTGACAAGTGCACCGTATGCGAGGGAGGTGCGAACGATGTTTTGGGAGCTGCTGAGAAAATTATAACTGTCAGACAGCGCGCCGGTTCCGGCGGGCTTTTTCGATTGATAGCCGTTTTTGTATTCCGCGAGTTTGGCTTTCACGACTTTTTTCATATCGTTTTTGATTTTATTCAGATCCTTATCCGAGATTGGTAAAGACGGTACCCCCGGTGCATAGTAGTGGTATTTATCACAGATGGGCGTGGGGTCCTTGATCTCATAGCTTGCGGTCAGCTTCGATGAGAAGGAGTGGTCGTCCCCGGTATGCCGGTTCAAGAATGTTAACATGATATGAGTATCCCATAACAGATAGGCAGCACCGTTCACCGTGGTGCGGTCATGGGTATAGACATCCTTTGCGTCGTCGCAGCGGATGGTCAAAGCGTTGGGCAGCGCCGTACCGGATAGGGAGGGCTTTGCGGGGGCAAGCTGCTTTCCGGTAAACGTGTTTACGGCAGCGGTGAAAACGGAAAGAAGCGGGGAGAGAGACAGAGCCCCCTTGTTGCCGAACATGAGCGGAGCGCTGATTGTCAGCTTGCAGATGCGTGTGTCCGTTCCCGCGGTGTTTTGCGCCTTGACGATAAAGTCATAGACGCCGACCGACAGTCCGGCGGTGGCGGTCGTCTTTACCGAGAGCAGCCCGGTAGAGGCGTTTATGCTTAAAAAAGAGGGGACGGGGATACGGGCGTTCACCGGCTCTAAGGAGTAAGTAATCGGGGCGCTGCCGGAAGCCGAAAGCTGTACCGACCAATCGGTTTGTACGGTGCTGATACCGAACTGATAGCTATCACGCCTTGCGGTAAACGCCGGGGCATTCAACTGTGTCGGCTGGGCAACGATCATGGTGCAGTCAAGCGTGTCGGTTCCGGCGCTGTTAGAGGCTTTGACAAGGAAAGAATAGGTACCGGGGGCGACGGATTTCTTGACGGTAAAAACACCTGTGCTTTTGTTGATTGAGAACGCGGCGGGTATGGAACCGCCATTCGAGGAAATCAGCGACCACGTGATAGGCTTGCTGCCGGACGCTTTGTAGGTGATGGAAAAGTCGGCGCTGCCGTCCATGATCATGTATGTATTGTACTCGTCCTCAAAAATGACGGGCGGTGTTTTCTCTGCGGGTTTTTCGGTTGAGGGGGCGGCGGTAGTCGGCACGGTTGTCGATGTATTCTTTAGCACGGTGAGCGTGAAAGCTTGTGTGTCGGGGTCGGAGGAGGCGTTGCCCTTCTTCGGGTCAGGCGCGTTTTTAGCGGTGACGGCGGTGCCCTCCTTCGCCTTTACGGTAAAGGTATAGGTGCCGGGTTCAATCGTCGGGGTAATGTGCATTGCGCCTGTTTTTTCGTCGATCCAAACACGGTCGGGTGCCCCCTCTAAGCTGTAACGGGGTAAAAATCCGCTTGCTGTAACCTGAAAGACGGTTTCTGTACCGGCAGTCGCCGTTGTGTTTTCGGCGCTTGTGATGGTAATCGGGTTCGGATGCGCCTGCCATACCCATTGCAGCGTGACGCACTGTGACACCATGGCGGTGCCCGTCGGGTTACCCTCGTTGTCGAGAACGGGTGTAAGCTGAAAGTCGCCTGTGCGCGTAGTTGTGACGGGGGCGATACCGTAGCCGTCATAATAATCCTGGGTAGAGAAGCCGTTGACCGTGTAGTCGAGCATATCCGCCGTCACGGTACGCGTCCCTGTCGGATTGGCAATCCAGATGTACTCGTTATACTGCATCTGGTCAATAACCTTATTACCTTCGGTAATTTTTTTGTAGGAGTTCTCGATGTAGTCAAGCGTCCGCGTAATCTGAAAATCGGGCAGGGAGGGCGTTATGCCGTAGATTACCTCGTTGTTGACCTCGTCGTTGGCATCCACCGACGCCTTGACGCCGATAAAGTTCGGACAGATGATGTCGGTATAATGCTTCTTTCCGTTTTCATCTATCGTATAATAGGCTGATTGGGTGGACTGTAGTACATCAATCGCCGTCGCCGCAAATACGTTCCCGTTCTCGTCGGTACAGGGATTGCGGGAATCGAACTCGCCCTTTTCATTGGTGGAGGTGCGCGTGGTTCCGGTCAGATTGTAAGAGAGGTGTTTACCCGCGTTTTGGGTGCCCGTTTCATAGTCGTTAAACGGGGAAATGGTGACCGGTCCCTTGTAATAAGTAAGCTCTGTCTGGATCTGTTCGGGGTCAAGGCGGTCGGCGTCCCAGTCGATGAGGCGCTTCGGCTCGACCTTACCGGTGATATAGTCGTTGAATAAGTCCGCGTAGGTGATGGTGATGTCGGTAAAGGGCAGCACAGGCGTTGACGGACCGGTAAACACGGTGGTCTCGACGTAATCACCGTTCTTATTTTTCACTTTACCAATGAATTCGATCCATACCTGATCGTTGGCGTAGCAGATATTGTCTGCTTCCTGTATGAACTCTCCCTCGTCGTTGGTCACTGCCCAACCGCTGTCGGGGTAGGTGCGAATCTTGTAACGCTGCGGCTTGTCGGCGTCATTCTTATCTGCGGTCAAAGCGGCCTCGCGTTTTGAAGCCGTGAACGATGTCAGCGCGGTAGACGGTATGATCCAAACGCGGTATTTTAGCCCGACGGCGGGGATATAGTCGCCTCCCGAGGTATCCGGTTCTTGCTCGATAAGACCGCCGACGCGTCCGGGCTCTACATAGGTTTCAAGGAAGCTTACGCGGTAGCCCTTGGTGTCGGGCTGTTGTTTTTTGTAGATGGTCGGCCGGGCGCGCACCAGGTTAAAGGTCTTTCCGGCGAGAGCGATATAGACATCGATGGAAGCGTACAGCTCGACGTCGAGCACCGCGCCGTCGCTGTTTGTGTTGACCCCCGCTCCGAGCAGAACACCTGCTGCGACAAGGTCGAAGCCGAACAGCTCGACGCCCATCATGGGGCCGAATTTGATAAAGCCATTGATCTGGCCGTTGAGCTCACAGTCACCTGTGATAATGGGAGGCGTCGGTTCAAAGAGCGGATGAAAGCTTGTTGGCACATACAGGAAGGTACCGCCTTTTATACCCATGGTGCAGGCGCTTGTTTCCCGCGCCTCAATACCCAGCCTTATATCGCCGTCAAGACCGATGATTGCGAAGATGCCGCCGTATACCGAGCCGATGCCGAACGGGATATCAATGCCGAGAAGAGGCACTCTGATTTCCTCGTGTACCTCAGCGTCAAGCTGCGCGACGAGGTAGCATTCCTGCTGCAAGGTCATGGAGAGCTCATAGCCGCCCATACAGGAATACCGGCCGGTGACGTCGATGCCTCCGACGGCGATGCCGCCGGAAAGTTTGACGTTGATTGTGGAATTGCCGATCTTGCCTTTTAAGACGGTGGCGTCCTTAAAGTCCAGTTGGATCAAATTGTCGCCGGTGAGATACTTGAACTTTTTGTCACTGTCATCAACGGCAAGATATTGAATGTTTTTTTGAACGCCGGCGGCAAAGCCCGAGATGTTTGCCTTGTTGAGCGTGATGGTTTCCTTTTCGAGCTCAAAATCCTTGACAACCTCGTGTAAAGCGGGTTTTGCGACGGTGTAGGTACCCTCTAACGGCTTTACGAGCTTGCTCAGATCCTTGTCGGAATCGAAAACACCGGAGTAGACAGTCGGCGAAGTGACCTTGAACGCCGTGCCGGCTGCCTCGTCAACAACAACCGTGCCGTTTTCGACAGCTTGCCCTGCCGCCTTGTCGAGAACCGATTTTTTGATATATCCGCCGTTCTCGACGATTTTTCCGGGGGACAGCTTCTGTACGGCGCTGCCGGAAAGAAGCTGCCCCATATCGGCGAGATTGTCGGCAATATGGTTGATTTTTATGACATTGTCGGCAAGCACGCAGGTGATTTTATCCTTAGAAAATGTCGCGGGCTTTTGTGTACCGACATAGTCGAGCCATTCGGCTGTAGGTGCCTCAAAATCATTTTCAAACGCCGCCACAGACGGCATCGACGAAAGCTCATCGTATGTACAGCCGTCACTGTTAAAACTATCCGATTCCCCCGGGGACGCGCCGAGCGCCGCCGCCGTCAGCGGCGGGGCGAACGAGGTGAATAAAAGTGCCAGTGAAACAAAAAGAATCAATGTTTTTTTCATGGCGTTTCTCCTTAAAAAATGTAAGGTGTCAACTGAAAAACGAGCGACTCCATTTCATGTATACTATCAATATATCATATCCTTATTCCATACTCAATAAATAAATAAAACTTATTTTGACCTTGTTGTTATGTTTTTTCGGTATTTGGCGGATGTTGCCGCGGCGGTCGGCTTGGTTCATGCATTTTAAAGCCCTATTTTTGCATTTCGGCAAAAACGTCTTGATTATAACAGGCGTTGACGTTAAGATAGCGGTAAAGGAGGCGGCATATGAAAATCACGATACAGGAGGACAGCGGCGTTTTGGAAACAGAAGTCCTTATCAAATGCAAAGCAGCCGACGCCGAAATTCATGAGATTCTTGACTGTCTGTCTTTAGCAGGCGATACGGTGACCGGAAAAACGGATGGACAGACACAC